>CAYVBE010000054.1:0-21289 GCA_964448935.1 uncultured candidatus Brocadiaceae bacterium | reverse complement strand
ATTTCTGCAGTTCGCTGATGCCGGGACCCTTCTCGTCCGTCGCCTCTTCCTGACAATAGACGAAGGACGAAACACCGATCAGAACCAACAAGCTCACAGGTATCACACCGATCTTCCTAAGCATCTTCAACCTCCGCCAGTTGCTTGTTGTCAGTCCGGCATCCGAGCCGCCCGTCCGCTGTCCGGCTTCCTTCAGCATGGTATCTCTCCGAAAAAGCCGCCCACTATTAGCCGGTATATTGACCTCTGTGTCAAACAGATTTGCCCCTCGGCCCGGGATTCACTGATTTTTCTGGTACACTTGAGTGTGGGAGTATTTGCTCTCCAACTCACTGATCAGGCTCTTCACCCTCTGCACATCTCCTTCTTGATGGGCCTGGACGGCCTCCGTGTAGAGCTTCCTGGCTTTCTCTTCTGCCTGCTGAATTTGCCCGGTCAATCGCTGCGCCTTCTGCTTCAGCTCTGTCGAGAGCGAAAACCCTTCGGTTTGCTTTGCTTCGGCTACGCTGTCCACAGCAGCGGCGTACCGACCCGATTCCAACTGCTGCTCCGCCTCATCCAGCAGACGGCGGGCGTCCGCCAGGACGACCTCCACACGGGACAGCACATCCTGCGTCATCTGAGACTCCGCCGGAATCAGGGCCTCTTTCTCCTGCAGCGCAGCCGTGAACCCGTCGATGGTTTTGTGTATGTCCAAATGGACGAGCAGGGCCTCAACAGCCTGGCGATAGGTTTCCCACGCATCTTGTCGGCGCTGCAATTCCTTCAACCGGCCGCGGCTTTTGGCAAGGGTCCGTTGCTGCCAGGCCCGCATGGCGGCCCAGTCGGCCTTTCGCACGCGAACGGGCTCCAGCACCGCGGCCAGGTGGTTGAGTTTGATTTCCTGCGCCGGACCGCGGCAGGTATGCTCTCCCACGGACTGAAGCAGTCCGGAGGCCTTCTCAAGCTGCCCCGCCGCTATGGCCGCTCGCGCATCCTCCAGGTCTTTGGCCACGGTGGCACGGCAGTCCACCTTTTCCCGAACTTCCTGGTAGGCACCCGGAGCGCTGGCCGACGTGCCCTCGACGGGCGCTTCATCGAGAATGCTTCGGGCGCCCTGCCAGTCACCCCGCGCCAGTGCCCTTTCCGCTTTCTTAACCGCCAGTTTCACCCGCGCATCCCACAGGCGCTGCTGGACCGAACGGGCCTCGCTCAGCAAACCCTGGTTCAGGAGGTTCTCCAGTTCCTCCGCCAGTCTATAGATTTCGTCCACCTCGCTGGCAATCGCACGCAACCGGGCGTTTTCGGCGGCAATCCTCAACGACGCCAGGTTCGCCAGCTTCTCCTCAGCCCAGCTTGAGCCTGCCCCCTGCTCCTGCAAGGCCTGTAAATGCGGCTCAGCCAGGCCCGGAGCATCGTTCTGCAGGTAATACTCGGCAAGTTGCCGGTGCATGGGCAATTCGGCTTCTGCCAGTATGTCCGCTGCCATCGTGCCGTAGTCCGGCCGTGTTGCGTTCAAGCGCTGATTCACGTCTTCTTCCAAGAATTTGACGCCGGCCTCATAGACATCCATGAGCGCCTGGCCCGCAAGGCCTTTTTCCTGCGCATCGCTCAGAATGGCGCCGTACATGGAGGCTTTGAGTTCTTTCTGCTCCAGAAGCTGCCGGGCCTCGTCGAACTGCTTGATGATTCTCTCTGCTGCTGCCTCTTGATCGGCGGCCTCCTGCTGCATGTGCACGCGCATGTTGGTGGCCTGGCGCTTCAACTCCTCGTCAGCCACCAGCGACGGCGCCTTCTCGACCGGTTGCAGGAGGTCCACAGCCTTTTGGTATTCGCCTCGGGAGGCGTATTCCCTGGCCACAACGGGAACCCGCCTGGCCTGCTCCCGCGCCAGGCTACGCACAAGCCCATACTCCTGCCTGATCTTCTGGTCTATTTCGTCCAGTGTTTTCTGCTGCTCGGCGGTCAGAGAAATGCCCTCGGCGGCGACCAACTGCTGCACCCTTGCGATCTTGCCCTCAGCGGCGACCAGGTCGGTGCCGGCCAGGTTCTCCGCTTCCTGGATGAGGGTGGCCACCTGCTCCTCCACTTTCTCGCGGCGGGTTCTCTTCTCGCTCACGCTGGCCACGACTGCCATTTTGGCGTCAATCTTCTGCGCCAGCTCGGCTGCGGCGGCGGTGCCCTCTACTCCCTCGGTCTGCAGGAGCCCGTCGGCCTCCTTGAGCGCCTCTCGGGCCTCCTCCAGATCGCCGGCATTGATCGCATTGTCCGCCAGCGCCAGCAGATCGGACACTTTCTCCAGGGCATCCAGCACGCGGCCGGCCCTCTGCCGGATGACCTCTGCCTCTTTCTGTCGCTGTGCCACCTCTTCCAGCTCGCCGCGGCGGGATTCTGCCTGGATGGCCGCCAGCGTATCGGCTGCCTGCTGCTTCATCGGGCCCCCGATCTGGACCCCCGAACCGGCGACCATCTGCAGGTTCTCCCGCGCGGTGGCGTAGTCTTGCTCCCGGTATGCGGCCATGCCCTTCTCGAAGGCGTTGTGCAGGCGTTCGAGTTCCTGGG
Organism: uncultured candidatus Brocadiaceae bacterium; assembly: GCA_964448935.1. Classification (GTDB taxonomy): domain Bacteria; phylum Planctomycetota; class Brocadiia; order SM23-32; family SM23-32; genus CAYVBE01. Next base: position 18,748 of record CAYVBE010000054.1, on the reverse strand, counting down.
TCACCTCGGAGCGGGCCTTCCTGAGTCTGCGCGTGTTGCTGCGGCCCAGGTCCACGTCCATGGCGGCAACGGCGTCCAGAGCTTCTTTGGCGTCCACGTACCGGTTCTGCTCGTAGGCGGCCAGCCCATCTTCCAGCTTATCCAGGGCGATCTGCCGCTTCTCCTGCTCCGTGGCAGCGGCCAGGGGACCGCCGGCCGCCAGCACCTGCCGGCGAAGCTCGGCGACGCGGGCCTTCTGCCCCTCGTCCAGCCGTTTCTCCAGCGGGTGAAGTTCGGCCAGAACCGAGGCCGCTTCCTCGTATTCCTCTTGCTCCACCAGCGATTCGGCCTCACCCAGCAGCCCGGTGGCTTTTTCGGTCTCCTGCCGGGCGATTGCCCTCTGCTGCTGCTCCAACTTCTCCTGGGCCTCGGCAAGAAGTTGCCGGGCCTCCTCCAGCCGGCCCTCGCCGATCTGGATGTTGGCCTCTACGACGCGTCCCAACTGGCCGGTCGCGGTCTCGTAGTCGCCGGCCTGATGGGCGGATTTGCCGGCCTGGAAGGACAGCCGGAGCGAACTGAGTTTCTCGTGCACGTGTTGCCGTGCCTTGTGCAGGCGCCGGCTGCCCAGTCCGAACAGGCCCAGGCTCACGTCAAAGCTCTCGGCGGCGTCCAGCACGGGCGCGGCCAGTGCGTAGTTGCCCTGATCCCGCGCGTCGAGCCCGATGCTCATGTATGCTTTGGCGCGGTGGACTTTCTGCTTTTTGGTCAGCGCGGAAAGGGCGTCGGTGTTCTCACTCACCCTGTTGCGCAGCTCGTCCACGCGCAGCCGCAACGTCACCGGCAGTTCGTCCCAGAGTTCTTCGACTACCTGCAGTTTTGCGGCGGCTTCATCGTAATTGCCGTCGTCGCACAACCCTTTGACTTCTTCGAGCGCGGCGGGCGCCTGTCCGCGTGAGATGGCGGCCCGCTCCTGGACCTGCTGCTGGTGCAGTATGCTGTCTATCCTCGCGAGGCGGGCCTGCACGGTCTCCTGCTGCTCGGGTGTCAGGTCATCCTCGGCCTTTTGGAGGGACGCATAGAGTTCCGCGGCCTGCCCGTACTGCTCGTTCCGGAACGCCTGGTCGGCGGCCCGTAAGGTCTGCTGCACCGTATCGGCCGCCGCTTCGGCGGCCCCTTCGGGTTCTGCGGCCTCGGGTTTCCCGGCAGCCGCGCATCCCATCAACTGGCCAAGGACCAGAACGACCGCCAACGACAGCATGAGCGCCAGGTGATTGGCTCGCTGCATGGTTATTCCTCGCATGAGTATTGGCAGAGGATGCTCTCTAATGCCTCTATGGGTCTCCCGTACGTCCAGAGCACATCAGCCGGTCCGGCTATCCGGGGACGGTTTCTCATCTGCCGCCCCCTGCGGCCTCGCCGGCCGTTCTTGCTTCCTCCCACAGTTCTTCGCTGCCGACTTCGCCCCAGTAACGGGCGTGCAGCAGCCCGGCTTCGTCGGCGTAGATGACGCGGCTCGCCGTCCGCTGGGTGCCGGGCACTCTGGCCCGTCTGTGCAGATCAACCACGGTGTAGTTCGTCTCTATGGTCTCGGCCCCACCGGTTTCCGGGGAGACTTCGACGGTTGCGATCTTGTCGCCGGCCATGAGCCAGCGGCTTTTCCGGATAAATCGGTCCTCGTCCACCTTTTTCAGCAGCTCGAACCGCACGCTGTCCGCGCCGACCAGAGTGAACCTGAAGTCCACATTGGGCACCACGTGGACGGTCACAGGCTCGGCGAACCCGCCCTTCTCGGGGAACGTGTTCCGACCCACTGCACGGGCCTTGTAAATGTAACGGTTGCCGGGGCTGACATCCAGGTCGCGCCACAACGCATTGCCGCCGGCCAGTTCCCGGATGAGTTCTTGCTTTTGGTCCTCGGGCAGGCCCTCCAGGCCCTGGACCACAGTGCTGTAGTCCTCAGTGCCGGCCTGTTCGACTGTGGCGGTTCCGACGCGTTCGAACTCGATAAGGGGGTCGGATGCGTCCCTCCGCCATATCTCATACGCAGCGATGTTGGCGGCTCCTGCGCCGGCCGGTGGCGTACACTCCAGCAACACCGAGCCCCGGGCCTCTTGCACCACCAGACCGCCCGGTTTCGGCGGGGCACCTGCGACATCTGCGCTCACGACGACGGGATAGATGTGTTTGACTCCACCAGCGGCCCCTTCCACGGTGGCCTCGCCTTCGACCTGTCGGCTCTGGACCACCACGGTGTTGTAGTCCACGCCCTGCCGGCCGGGCCGGGTGACGATGTCCAACGGCGTATCATCCCCCGTAACCCGCACCGTATCGGCCGCCAACGGAGCCCTGAAGGTCAGCCTGAACTCCATGCCGGGTCCTACCCGCACGGGTTCGTAGACCTCCGGCTGCGTGAGAGCCATCTTGTTGGGGAGGCTGCCGACACCGGGAGCACCGGTATACCGCGCGATCACCTGTCGCCCCACGGATGGGGGGTCAGCGACGGGCGGCGGGCCGGTGCGCGCGCGCTCTGCCAGGCGGTCTATCACTGGATTCAGCCCGTTCGGCCTAAGGTCCGGCGAAAGGGTTCTTCTGGGCCGGACGAAGTAGACGCCCAACAGTACCAGCGCTGCCGCCGCACCGCAAACGATTTTTTCGAAGTGTTGGAAAAACCAACTCCTTCTCTGCACTGGCATTCTACAGCCTCCTGGCTACCGTTGTAGCGTCTCTTACCGCCCTTGAGAGATGCGCTGTCAATCCGATTCCCGCTCTTCCTGGGCGCCCGTGTAGTCCAGCACGTAGCCTTTGATCACCACATGCACCAGGTCCGGGGGCAGACGCACACCGCCCCGTCGTATACCGCCGCCCAGGCGCCCGCTCTCCTCCAGGCGCTCGATCGCATCTAATTTGTCACGCACCTGCCGACGCTGAGTTTCCGTAAGGCGCTGGCGGTTCTCGTAGAGCATCTCATAGAGCTGCCGTGCCTGAAAGTAATTCTCAGCCTCGTACGCCTCATCTGCCTCTTCAAGCCGGCGCTGAGCTTCCAGAAATTGCTGGGTCAGCCTCTCCAGGACGTCCTGGGGGATCTGTCCGCCATATGCCTCTCGCAAACTCTCCAGCAACGTGGAGGGGATGACCCCCTCTCCCACGCGCGGCTCCCCTCTTCTCGGCCTCCGTTCTTCGCGTTCCTCTGCTTCGCGCTCCCGGCGCATCGCCTCCTCACGCTCCTGCTGCCGGCGCATCTCCTCCTCCCGTTCCATCTCCCGGCGGCGGTCTTCCTCGTATTCGCCGCGCTCTTCCCGTCCCCGCTCGACCACCTGTTCGCCGGCAACCGCCCGCTGGACTCGGAGTCCTGTAATCTCCATGTTTATCTCGCTCGAAAGCAACGCCCCCACAACGACAGGGACGTCGGGAAACGTGGTCCCGACGGTCAAGGAGAACGGTATGGGCTCGAACAGATCATCGTGGCTGGGGTCAATCAACTGCTCCGGTTCGGTGCCGAAGTCGAACATCTCGAACGTCATCACCACGGCCTTGTCCACGCCCGGCTGTGCTGCCAGACCGCCCATTGGCGTCGCGGCGGCCCGTTCCTCTATCCACCTCTGGTTCAGCGAGGCCAGAGCGTCAACCAGGTAGTACTGTATCCAGTACCGTTTCTCCTGTTCCCGCATCTCCTCACTTTCCGGCCACTCGGTGCCATAGCTCTGGAATATAAGGGGGTTGCCGCCGGAAACGGGGAAGACCCGGTCGAGCCGCTCGGTGAGCTCGGTGCGTTTGCGCTCGTAAACCCTCTTCCACATGCCGCCCTCAAGCGGGCCCTCGGTGATTCCCTCGTTCGGCGCGGTGAAGTAGGTCTCGATCAGCTTGTCCCGCTGGAGCAGGAACTGCCGCACCGTATTGAGCTCGGCTTGCCATTGCTCCCGCAGGTCCTCCGCACGCTCGATCCACTGTCCGCCCGGCACTGCCTCGCCGCTCACGTATCGTTCCAGGTCCTCTTTCTGGTTCTGCAGCTTTTCCCGCGCACGCTTGTTAGCGCTGCTTTGCCGGAACGCCATGAAGCCGAGGGCGACGCTGCCGACCAGCACCAGCACGCCGAACGCCACCCATATCTTATTTCGTTTCAGCATATTCATGTCGAACCTTCCGCAAGATTCTCAGGGCGCGAATCCGACGCCGATCAGGACTCGGACTCCGACTCCAGGTTAACCACGGCATATACTTCAAATCCGGCCAGGTGCTCCGGCGGAGGCGCGAACATCGTGTCCGCCCCGACGGGCTGGACGGCCCGTATCACGTCGTGCAACTCCACCAGCAGGCTCACCTGACTGAAAGCCTTTCGGGTGGGGTCGCCGGGCATCGGCAGATTCCGCAACCTCTCCAGCACTTGCCCCTCCACGAACTGACGCCCTCTGGTGATGCGCCGCGACTCCGCCGAGAACTGCAGGATGAGCTTCTTTCCCACCACCGTCTCTCCGGCTCCCTCTCGTTCTCCGCCATCCATCAGGTCCATCAGCCCTTCGCCTTCCGGGGGCGGTCCTTCGCCGCCTTCTTCGGCACGCCGGCGATAGTACTCCTCGGCCCAGTCATCAGGGCGTTCCCGGCGTCCACGACGTCCGCCGCCTCTCCGCAAGACGCTATCTCCGAGGGGTCCCAACGTGGCGCGCCAGTCCCCTTCCGCAGGGGCTTCGTACCAGTCAAGGTTGAGCCCCACCAGAGAGACGTCACCGGGCAGGGACTCGGTTACTTCGGCCAGCATCTCGATGTAGAAGTCCCGGTCCACGGGAGTTTCGGCCAACTTGGCAAGCGGGGAGTCCCTCAACTGACTCACTTCCTGCATCACCGCATCATAGTCCCTTTCGTGGGCCTGAATCTCTTCCACCGGCTGCCAGTCAACATTGTTCAGGGAGCGCTGGACTTCCTGGGCGTTCAGCCGCTGCCCCAACCACAGCAGGGCGACGAACACAAGGATGGCCACACCGGCGGCCGCCAGCCAGGGTTTCTTTCTGGACAGCTCGGTGCTGAGGACAATCTCCTCCGGCACCATGTTAATGTTGATTCTGGCCTGGCCGGCCCCCTGCACCAACAGCCCCAGGGCAGCCGAGAAACCGGGCAGCCTGGCCTGTAAGTCCTGCGTGTTGACGGAATCGTCGAGCTGGACACGGTTGAGGGTGCCGATGGTCTGGAAGCGGTACTGCAGCCGCCGGGCGAGCATCTCGCGCAGGCCGTCCATGCGCGCCGCGTTGCCCATCAGCAGGATTCGGTCGAACTGCACGTCCCGCGCCAGGCTCTTGTAGTAGCCCAGCGTGCGCTGAATCTCGCTGCTGATCTCGTCGAACACCGGGTCCAGCACTTCCATCATCCGCTGGCGGTGGCTGCTGCGATCCATGCGCCGCTTGATGCGTTCGGCTTCCTCGGCCGAGACGCCGAACCCCTCGACCAGAGCGTTGGTGATGTCGTTGCCCGCCACCAGCAGGCTGCGCACCCAGAACCTGGGAGGGTTGAGGGCCAGCACATCGGTGGTGGTTGCGCCCACGTCCATCACGATGAGCGGCTGCTCGACCAGCCCTTCATACTCCAGCAGGTTGTACACGGCGAGCGGGGCGTTCTGCACAACGCGCAGGCTGTCGCGCCAGGGCTCCAGCATGTCCAGCAGTTCCTGCACCCGGCCTTCCTTCAGGGCGAACAGGCCGACCTCGATCTCCTCGCCGGGCTCCGGATTGTCCTTGACCTGCTGGTAATCCCAGATGACGTCGTTCAGGTCGAAGGGGATCTGCTGGCCCGCCTCGTAGCGGATGATCCGGTCAATGCTCTCCGGCACGGGGGGCAGGTTGATGAACCGGCTGAAGACTTCGCTTCCGGTGACGGAGACGCAGAGCGCGTCGCGCGTTCCGATGTCGTACCGCTGCCTGAGCGCGATGGCGCCCTCGCGCTGTCTTTCCAGGGGGGTAGCGTCATAACCGGCCGGCAGGTCGCCGTAGGGAATTTCGTCAAGCAGGTCGCACGTTATCGTTCCGGAACGACTGTCATAGACCCCGCGGGCAACCTTCAGACTCCAGGTGCCAAAATCTACGCCCCAGATTACTTTCGCCATGTGCATTTCACCTCTGTTTTAGCCCACGCGGCGAACATAATAGCCAAAGGACACATAGGTGTCAAGCAGCGTTCTCAAAAAGCTCTCGGCATCGGGCGGCCAGTTCGGGGGGTTTTTCTACCCCGCCGGCGGGCAGCCAGCGCAGTTTCGGAAAGTGCCGGAACCATGTCAACTGCCGCCGGGCGAACCGGCGGGTGTCCCGTTTGGTGAGCCGAACCGCCTCTTCCAACGACAGCTCCCCGTCCAGATGCCGAGCAAGTTGTTTGTACCCCATGGCTTGCGACGACTGCGGCCCCAGCCGATACCGTAGAAACCTCACCTCCTCCAGCAACCCCGCCTCCATCATACGGTCCACGCGCTCGTTTATCCGCCGATACAGCTCGGAGCGGGGCCGCCGCAGGCCCACCATGGTGTGCTGGATTTCGGGCTGCCCCTCGAACTGGTCCCGGTCTTCGCTGATCGGAGAACCGGTCAGTTCGTAAACTTCCAGCGCGCGGACCAGCCGCTGTACATCGTTGGGATGTATTCGCTCGGCCGCTTCCGGGTCCACGCCCTGCAGGCGGCGGTGCAGGACTTCGGAGCCTTGCTCCCGGCAGCGCCGTCGCAGTCGCTCCCGCAGGTCCGCATCCCGCGGCGGCGCGGACACCAGCCCCCACAGCAGCCCCTTCAGGTACATGGCGCTCCCACCGACCAGCAGCGGACGCCGCCCGCGCTGCCGTATGCCACGCATCGCACTGAGGGCCATCCGGCGGAACCGGGCCACGTTGCAGCGCTCCTCCGGGTCCAGAACGTCAATCATATGGTGCGGCACCTGCGCTCTCTGCCGGGGTGTGGGCTTGGCCGTTCCGATGTCCATGCCCCGGTAGACCTGCATGGAATCCACGGACACGATCTCCGTCTGCCCCCCTCGGGCCAGGGCCAGTGCCACCTCCGTTTTGCCCACGGCCGTGGGCCCCACCAGCACCCGGCAGTGCCCCACCGTGCCGGGGTCGTGGTCTGCGGGCTCGTTCATCGCGGCTGCCTTGACAGTCCAAATGCTTGCAAAGTAGAATCCTACTGCTCAGCACAATAGCATCCGCCACGTTTCCGCGCAACAACGGAGAGCCCGCCTTGAAACGCTCACGCATCAACCGCTGCATCCGGGAAGCCATCCAGTTCATGGACGAATGCCGTTTCGCCCTGCCGCCTTTCGCCTTCTGGACGCCGCAGCAGTGGAAGGCCCGGGGGCACGAATGCGACGAGATACGGCGTAACGGCCTGGGCTGGGACGTGACCGACTTCGGGCTGGGGGACTTCGAGGACAAGGGGCTTGTCCTGTTCACCCTCCGCAACGGCTCCCCGGACCACCCCGAAGACAAGCCCTACTGCGAGAAGATCATGGTCTGCCGCCGGGAGCAGCTCTGCGTGCTGCACTTCCACTGGTCGAAGGTGGAAGACATAATCAACCGCGCCGGGGCCGACCTGATCATCCGGCTCTACAACTCCGACGAGAACGAGCAGGTGGACCGGGAGTCGCCCGTGACGGTATCGCTGGACGGCGTGGAGAGGGAGGTGCCGGCGGGCGAGCGGGTGGTCCTGGAGAACGGCCGGAGCATCACCCTGCGGCGCGGCATGTATCACGAGTTCTGGGCGGAAGGCGGCCCCGCCCTCATCGGCGAGGTCTCAGCCGTCAACGACGACGATACCGACAACCGTTTCGCGCGCGAGCTTGAGCGCTATACAGACATCACCGAGGACGAGCCGGCGCGGTACTTCCTCTGCAACGAATATCCACCCGCCGAAGACTGAGCAGACGGGAGCACGGCCATGCGGACAATCTACGCCGGAGTGGACCTGGGCGGCACGAACATCAAGGTCGGCCTGGTGACCGAAGACGCCGAACTCATCCAGCGCTACTCGCTACGCACGCGCGGGCATGAAGGGCCGGAGGCCGTGGCCGGGCGCATCTGCCGCGGGCTCACCCAGTGTGCCAGCGGAGCGGATGTGGAGCCGGGCGACCTGGCGGGGGTCGGCGTGGGGTCGCCCGGCACCATTGACCGGCACAGCGGCGTGGTCACGTTCTCCCCCAACCTGCCCGGCTGGCGCGATGTGCCCCTGCGACGGCTGGTGAAGGAGGCCACGGGACTGCCCTGCGCGCTGGAGAACGACGCCAACGCGGCCGCCCTGGCAGAGGAGTGGGTGGGCGCGGGTCGGGGGGCTTCCTCGCTGGTGCTGTTCACCCTGGGCACGGGCATCGGGGGCGGCATCGTCCTGGACGACCGCGTCTGGCACGGGGCCAACGGCGTGGCCGGGGAGATAGGCCACATGAGCATCAACCCGGACGGCCCCCTGTGCGGCTGCGGCAACCGGGGGTGCATCGAGGCGTACGCCAGCGCCACGGCCATGGTGCGGCGGCTGCGGGAGGCCGTCGGGGCCGGGGCGGAAACGCCGCTGGCCTCCGAGCTAGAGGAACTCACGGCGCGGCGCATTCACGAGGCCGCCGTTGAGGGCGACGCCGTGGCCGCCGAGAACATCGCGCAGACGGGCCGCTATCTGGGCGCCGCCGTCTCCAACATCATGCACGCCCTAAACCCGCGCGTCATTGCGTTCAGCGGCGGGATGACCGCCGCCGGGGAGATGCTGCTGGCCCCGTTGCGCGATGAGGTAGCCCGGCGCACCATGGAGGACTCCCGGCGGGACGTGAATATCTGCCTGGGCCAGTTGCCGGAGACCGCCGGGATCATCGGCGCCGCGCGCTCCTTTATGATGGGCCTGTGATGGGCCCGCCCCTCAGCCCCCCGCCCGCCTGCGTTCCAGGTGGCGCTGCAGGATGATCTGGGCCGCCATGCGGTCCACCTCCCGACGCCGCTCCCCCATGCGCGCGCCCATGTCCGAGAGCGCGCGGTGAGCCTGTGCGCTGGTCAGCCGCTCGTCCGCCAACATCACCTCCACCTCCGGCAGGCACTTGCGCAGTTTCTTGGCGAACCCCCTGGCCTTGCGCGCCTGGGCGCCTTCCTGCCCGTCCATCCGCACCGGCAACCCCACCACTATGCGCTCCACACCCCGCCGCTCCACGAGGGCCGCGATCCCCTCCAACTCCGAACCGTCGCACTCCACGGTGGGCAGGGGGTGGGCCGCTATCTCCAGCTCGTCGCACACCGCCGCCCCAATTCTGCTCTCGCCGTAGTCCAGCGCCATGATGATCAACGGTTCCGTCCTCCGGGATGGTTGCGCGTATCCTGACCGATTCTAACCGCGCCCCGCCGAAGCGCCAAATGCCTGTCGAATTCCGGCGCGCTCCAGGGCCGTCAGATGAGGGGCGGCGCGCCGGCAGCGGCCCCGCGATAACCCTACGCCTGATGTGCAGTTGCACCGGTTCACGGGCGACGCGGGAGAAAATTCGGAAAAAAGGGGGGAAAGCCGGCAAAAGTCGCCGGAAAATCCTTGACAAGTCCCCCCCGTCGCGCTATATTTTGAGCGTGTCACTAAAGAAATGTGACCCCGGAATCGGAGTTACGTCCTGTTACATAGTCACTTAAAGCAGATAATGGATATCTGACCGAAAGTTTTCGGGAGTAGACGGGGCAAGAATGGGTGAATTTGAGCAAAGTTTGGGCGACACGGGGAACGGGCACTACGTCCGCCTGCTCGGGCAGTACGACGAGCTAAGCCTGGACAACCGGGGGCGATTCCGCCTGCCGGACAACCTGGTCTACATGGTGCGGCAGGAACTGGGCCGTGTGCGGGCCGACGAGGGTCGGCTGAACCAGGCCCCCGCGCTCGAACGCCTGGCCTTCTATCTGGTCCCCGGCACCCGCCAGCGTGTATTCCTCTACCCCGTGCCCAATATTGACCTGGCCGTGCAGCGCTTTGAGGACCCGCCCGCCGACATGCCCGACGACGTGATCCGACGGGCGCGGGATTACTTCTACTACCGGATGCGGTTCGTGGAAGCGGACAAGCAGAACCGCCTTGCGATACCCGATGGCCTCCGCGAGCACGGGGACATCGGCGAGGGGGTTTCCCATGTGTCGTTAATCGCTCACAACCATTGGCTGGCACTGACACGCAGCGACCTGGTCGAGAAGCAGAAGCCGGAGAATCTGGAGGCGTTCAAACAGGTGGCGGGGGACCTGCTGGACCCCGCCCGCCCCGAGCGCTCCCGCCGACCCGGGGAGCAAGACTCCAGTTTCGAGTGATCGGCCTCGCTGCAATCGGTGCCCGGACCGGGCGCGCCGCCCGACGACTTGCTGCGGGACCATGGCAATGGAGAGACCAGAAAGCTCCCCACGCGAATTGCCGATCCACCGGCCGGCCATGGTTTCCGAAGTTATGGACGTTCTCGAACCGCAGCCCGGAGAGAAGTTCCTGGACCTGACCCTGGGCACCGGGGGACACGCGCTGGAAGTCGGGGCGCGGTTGGGCGCCGGGGGGTTACTGGTGGGCATAGATGCCGACGAGTCCGCCCTGCGCGTCGCGCGGGACCGCCTTCGGGAGCAGGCGCCCTGCTCTTTCCGGCTGTTCAACGAACCCTTCAGCCGGGCGCCGGCGGTGGCTGAGGAAGTGGGGGTCGAGGGCTTTGATCTGGCGCTGGCCGATCTGGGGATCGGCACCCACCAGTTGGACGACACGCAGCGGAGTTTTTCCTTCGACTCCGGTGCCCGGATGGACATGCGCTACGACCGCTCCCGCGGCATCACTGCGCACGAAGTGGTGAACCAGATGGCGCAGGGCGAGCTGGCCGACCTGTTCTACGAATACGGTGAGGAACGCTACAGCCGGCCCATCGCCGCGCGCATCTGCGAGGAGCGGCCGATCGAGAGCGCGGCGGAACTGGCCGAGCTGGTCAAGCAGGTGGCCGCCCGCCGCACCTCGCGCGACAGGACGTGGCGCATACACCCGGCGACACGGGTGATGATGGCCCTGCGCATCTACGTGAACCGGGAGCTGGAGGAGCTGGACGCGCTGCTGGACGAGCTGCCCGGCCTGCTGGCCGGCGGCGGGCGGGTCGGCATCATCACCTATCACAGCCTGGAAGCGCGCCGGGTGAAGCACGCCTGGCGCGACCAGGCACAGCGGCATCTCCTGGAGGAGCTGGACCGTTCCCCGTTGATGCCCACGGAGGAAGAAATCGAGGACAACCCGCGCGTCCGCAGCGCCCAGTTGCGGGTCGCCCGCAGGATGGGAGGACGGACATGACGCCGGCAAAACTGGTCTATCTGATGATCGTCGCGACGGGTCTTGCGCTGGGCGTGGTGTGGCAGGGAGCGATGACGCGCCGGATGGGATACAGCATTCAGGACCTGCGGGCGGAGGGGGAGGAACTCCGCGCGCAGCGTGCCATCTACCGCGCCCACCTGAGCAAGCTGAAAAACCCCCGGCGGGTCAGCACGCTGGTCAGCCGTCTGGGCTTCAACCTGCAGGAGCCCCCGGTGGAACCGGAGCTACCCGTCCGGACGGAGCAGGAAGCAACCAGCATGATTGCCGCCGACACCCCTGCGGTGAACCGCTGAGGAGGGAACTTTGGACGACAAGCAATCCAGCCGAACGCCGATCGCGGGCAAGGCGCTGAAGGTGCGCGCCGCCCTGGTGGTGGGCGCGCTGTGGATTGTGTTCGCCCTTCTGGTGGCGCGGCTGGCCCATCTTCAGATAGCCGAGGCGGACTTCTACAGCCGCCAGGCCAACCACCAGCAGATTCTCAAGCACAAACTCTCCGCGCGCCGCGGGCGCATCTACGACCGCGAGGGCCGGCTGCTGGCCGTCTCCGTCCCCCGCTACAGCATCTTCGGCGACCCGCACGGCGTGCGCGACCCCGACCGCACCGCCGCCCTGCTGGCGCGCCTGCTGGACATCTCGGCCGGCCGGCTGGCCCGCGACCTGCGCCGGGACTGCTACTTCGTCTGGATCAAGCGCCAGGTCTCGGACCGGCTGGCCGCCCAGGTGCGGTCGCTGGACCTGCCGGGCATCCACATGAGGAAGGAGAGCAAGCGGCTCTACCCGCAGGGCTCGCTGGCCGCGCACGTCATCGGGTTCGCGGACATTGACGGCCGCGGCCTGGCCGGAATCGAACGCCAGATGGACGCGCTGCTGCGCGGCCGACCCGGCATGGAGGAGGTGCGCTGCGACGGCGGCCGGCGCATCTTCCGCACCACCCGGGAGACCGTCAGGCAAAAGCCCTCCGACGGGCTGGACGTTCACCTGAGCATAGACGCCTACATCCAGGAGATCGCGGAATCAGAGCTGGCACGGGCAGTGGAGAAACACCAGCCCGAGTGCGCCGGCGCCCTGGTGCTGGACGCCCGGGACTGCAGCGTGCTGGCCATGGCCGGCCGGCCGACCTTCGATCCCCAGGCGCCGGCCGCCTCGCCGATGGCCAACCAGCGCAACATGGCCATCACCGACGTCTACGAGTTCGGCTCCGTCATGAAGCCCTTCCCCATCGGACTGGCGCTTGATGGCGGGATAGTGAGTCCGGAAACGGAGTTCGACTGCCACGACGGGCTGTGGCAGATCGGCCGCCGCACGCTGCACGACGCCCACGAGTACGGCATGTTGACCGTGAGCGACATCCTGTGCCATTCCAGCAACATCGGCGCGGCCCAGATCAGCATGGAGCTGGGCGCCGAGAAGCTCTACGCCGGCCTGCACGAGTTCGGCTTCGCCGAGCCCACCGGCATCGCCCTCCCGGGAGAAGTGGGCGGCATCGTTCGCCCGCTGGACGCCTGGAACCGCTACAGCGTCGTCAGCGTCTCTTTCGGCCAGGAGATGGCCGTCACCCCGCTGGCCGTCGCCCGCGCCTTCTCGGTCTTCGCCAACTCCGGCCTGCTGCTGCAGCCGCGCATCGTGGACCGCGTGGTGAACGGGCCGGACGGCGAACCCGTGTATGAAGCGGACGACCCGATGGTCAGCCGCCGGGTGCTGTCCCCCTCCGCCTCCGAGGCAGTGACGCAGATGCTTCGGCGCGTGGTGGCCGAAGGCACGGGGCGCAGGGCACAGATCGAGGGCTATCCCGTGGCGGGCAAGACGGGCACGGCGCAGTTGCTGCGCGAGGATGGACGCGGCTACAGCGACAGCCGGTACCTGGCCAGCTTCGTGGGGATGGCGCCGGTGCCGCGCGCCCGCCTCATCGTGCTGGTTTGCCTGAAGAACCCGACCGAAAACGGCTACTACGGCGGCGTGGCAGCGGCGCCCGCCGTGCGCAACATCCTGCACCGCGCGCTGCGCTATCTGCACATTCCGCCAACCGAAACGATAGACGACGAAGTGGGAGAATCCGTATGACCCGGGACAGAGAGATGAGTCTGCAGCAGCTTGTCGGCCGGCTCTCGGAAGCGCGCCTGCTCAACGCAGCCAACATCCCGATCGGCGGCATCACCAACGACTCCCGGCGCACCGCGCCGGGCAACCTGTTCATAGCCATCCGCGGCACGCAGGTGGACGGGCACCGCTTCATCCCCGACGCGCTGGAGCGCGGAGCGGCGGCGCTGGTCTGCGAGGATCCGCCCTCCCCCCTGCCGGAATGCCCCGTGGTGCAGGTGGCCGACGGACGCCGCGCCGTCAGCGCCCTGGCCGACGCCTTCTACGGCAGCCCCTCAAGGCACCTCACCGTGACAGGCATCACCGGCACCGACGGCAAGACCAGCACCACCGAGATACTGCGCGCCATACTGAACGAAGCCGGCCATCCCGCCGGGTCGGTGGGCACCCTGGGCTGCTGGATTGACGGCCGGCGGCTGGACGTCGGCCTGACCACCCCGGACGCCATCGCGCTGCACGACATGCTGGGCCGGATGCACCGCGTCGGTCTGACGCACGCCTGCATGGAGGTCAGCAGCCATTCCCTGATACAGCGCCGCGTGGCCGACGTGGACTTCGACGCCGCCGTCCTGACCAATATCACCCGCGACCACCTGGACACCCACGGCACGCGGGAGAACTACGCCCGGGCCAAGCGCTTGTTATTCGAGCAGTTGAAGCCCGACGCCGTGGCCGTGCTGCCGGCCGGGGGCGAGTTTACCGAGTCGTTCCGTGCGCACACCCGCGCCGAAGTGCTGACCTACGGACCGCCCGGGCTGGCTGACGTCTCCGGGCGCGTCCTGGACCAATCCATGCGCAGCATGGAGATGCTGGTACAGACGCCCTTCGACGCCTGCTGCTTCCGCACCCGGCTGATCGGCTCCTACAACTGCCTGAACATTCTGGCCGCCACGACGGTGGCCTTCGCCTGCGGCATCCGGATGGCCGTCGTCAAGGAAGCACTGCGGACGTTCCCCGGCGTGCCTGGACGCCTGGAGAAGGTGGGAGTGTCCGGGCGCACGGACCTGCCGCGCGTGGCAGTGGACTACGCCCACACCCCGGAGGCGCTCGACAAGGTGTTGGCCACGCTGCGGCCGCTGGTCAAGGGCAAGCTGGTCTGCGTGGTCGGCTGCGGTGGAGACCGCGACACGACCAAGCGCCCCATCATGGGCTCCATAGCAGCCCGCCAGGCCGACATCGCCGTCTTCACGGCCGACAACAGCCGCAGCGAACGCACCGAGGACATCATTGACCAGATGCTGGGGGGCGTCGAGACGCCCGGCCGCAACTGCCGGGTGGAGCCCGATCGCCGCCGCGCCATCGAGCTGGCCGTCATGCTGGCCGCAACGCCGGATTCCATGGTGCTCGTCGCAGGCCGCGGGTGCGAGCAGTTCCAGAAGCTGGGCGACCGGCGAATCCCCTTCGACGACCGCATCGTCACCAGACAGATACTCGAAGGCATACCTTCACAGCAGAAAAAGTCAGCCTGAGGAACGGATGGACGCCGAACGACACAGCACGGTTCACCTCACGGCCGCACGGCTCGTCCAGATATGCGACGGGGAGTTGCTGCAGGGCGACCCGAAAACCGGGGCCGCCGGGGTGTCCACGGACACGAGGGGCCTCGCCTCCGGCCAGGCATTTGTGGCCCTGGTCGGCCCCAATCACGACGCTCACGCCTATCTGAGTGACGCGGTCACGGCGGGTGCGCCGGTCCTGATGGTTCAGCGCCTGCCGGAGCCGCTCGATCCCCCGGAGCACGTCGCCGTGGTAAGGGTTGCCGACACGGAGCGGGCGCTTCTGTCGCTTGCCGCCTGGCATCGGCGGCAACTGGATGCCACGGTGGTGGCCATCACGGGAAGCTGCGGCAAATCCACCGTAAAGGACATGCTGGGCGCCATCCTGGGCAGAACCGCCCCCACCACCACGGCCCCCGCCAGCTTCAACAACCGCATCGGCGTCGCGCACACCTTGCTGTCTGCGGACGGGAACGACCGCTACGTCGTCCTGGAGATGGGCACCAATCACCCCGGCGAGATCGCCGAGCTGGCCGGCGCCGCCCGGCCGGAGATCGGCCTCATCACGCACATCGGGAAGGCCCACCTGGAAGGCCTGGGGGGACCGGAGGGCGTGCGCGAGGCCAAGGCGGAGTTGATACCGCACCTGCCGCGGGGCGGCGCGCTGATACTCAACGCCAACTCGCCCGAGTGCCTCTCCCTCAGGGTGCGCTACGCCGGCCGGGTGCTCACCTTCGCCACCCGCCGCACGGCGGACGTGCGGCCGCGGAACCTGGAGCGCACGGACGGCGGATGGAGCTTCGAGGCCCTGGCGCGGCGTTTCGACCTGCCCTGCCCCGCGCGCTACGACGTGGACAATGCCGCCGCCGCGCTCTGCGCCGCGCGTGCGCTGGAGATACCGCCGGACATCGCCGCCACCGCCCTGGCCGATTTCCAGCCCCGCGGGCTGCGCTATCAGCGGATGGAGCTGGATGGAGTCCTGTTCGTGCTCGACTGCTACAACAGCAATCCCACCGCGCTGCGGGCAGCGCTGAAGAGTTTCGTGATGGAACGCAATCCCGGGCGGAAGGTGGTCGTCTGCGGGGACATGCTGGAACTGGGAGACGCGGCGCCCCTGCTGCACCGCCGCGCGGGGGAGGAGATGGCCCGGTCCGACATTGACGCCCTTTTCGCCGTCGGAAAGCTGGGACGCTGTCTGCTGAACGGATGGAACGAGGTGCGCCCGGCGGGCGGGGCCTCGCACTTCGAGTCCGCCCAGGAGGCATGGCGACCCCTGTGGGGAAGTCTCGAGCCGGGCGATGCCGTGCTCCTGAAGGGATCGCGCGGAACGCAGTTGGAAACGATAGCCGAACGAATCGCCGAACACCTGGGACTGCCGGGCAGGGAGGTAGCCTGATGCTCTTCCGCCTCATACAGCAATACTCGGGCTCCCCCTGGGGGAGCGTCCCCGTGCGGGCGTTGCTGGCAGCGCTCACCGCGCTGGTCGCCTGCCTGGCGACGGGGCCGGCGATACTGCGGCTCCTCGCGCGCGCCGGCGTGGGCGAGAAAACCGAGAAGACGCCGATCCAAGACGATGAGCTTCGCCGCAGCATTGCCGCTAAGAGCGGCACGCCCACGATGGGCGGCTTCATCGTGCTGGCCGGCCTGGTGCCCGCCTGCCTGCTGTGGGCCGACGTGGCCAGTGCACTTTTCTGGCCGGTGCTGGGCTGCACGGCGGCGATGGGCGCCGTGGGTTTCGCCGACGATTACCTGAAGCTCCGCGGCAAGGGCCACACCGCGCGGGGCCTGAAGGTGCGCCACAAACTGCTGTTCCAGGGGCTGGCCGGCGCCGGAGTGGGCCTGGCGCTGCTGCAGACGGACGGGCCGTGGCAGGGCTTGCACGGCCTCTGGCTGCCGGCTGCGCTGCTCTGGGCGGCCCTGGTGGTGGCCACCATGTCGAACGCGACGAACATCACGGACGGGCTGGACGGCCTGCTGGCCGGACTGGTGCCTCCGGCCGCGCTGGCGATAGGCGCGGCGTGCTGGGCGGCCGATTCGCCCGCCTCGGCGGCGGCGCTGAACATGGCGCACGTGGCCGGCGCGGGCGAGCTGGCCGTCTTCTGCGGCGCCATGCTTGGCGCCTGTCTGGGTTTCCTGCGGTTCAACCGGCACCCGGCGCGGGTGTTCCTGGGGGACACCGGTTCTATGGCCCTCGGCGGGGGCCTGGCGGCGGTCGCGCTGGCAGCGCGGCTGGAGCTTTTGCTGGGGATAGCCGGCGTGGTGTTCCTGCTGGAGTTCGCCTCCAGCCTGCTGCAGATAGGCTCGTTCCAACTCACCGGTCGCCGCATCCTGCCCGTGGCGCCCCTGCACCACATCTTCCAGAAACAGGGGCATCCGGAAACGGCGATCGTGCGCGGATTCTACGTGGCCGGGCTCTCGGCCGCGCTTCTGACCTTTGCGTTCTTGTGGTTGTAATCATGGCAGACGCCTTCACAACTCAGCCGTATGCGCTCTCCGGCGAGCACGGGGCCGCCGCGGAAAGCGCCGGGCTGTGGCGTCGCTCGGACGTCCGGCTGAGTCTCGCGTTCATGGCGCTCACCTGCTTCGGCCTGGTCATGGCGGTCAGCGCCGCCGGCTCCGGCGGCTTCACCGTGGCCGTGCTGAAGCGCCTGGCCCTGACCGGCCTGGGCATCGGCGCGTTTGTGCTGGGGGCTTCCGTCAACTACCAACGCTGGCGCCGGCATCAGCTCGCGCTGCTGGCTCTGGGCCTGGTCTGCCTGGTTGCAGTCTTTGTGCCCGGGGTGGGCGTTGCCATGAACGGGGCGCGCCGGTGGATTGACCTGGGTCTGCCGGTGGGCTTCCAGCCGTCGGAGCTCGTCAAAATCATCCTGTGCATCTGGGTGGCGGCCTACTGCGACCGGCATCTGGGGCGTCTGGGCAGCTTTGTGCGCGGGTTCCTGGTGCCGTTGGGCGTGGTGGGCGTGGCCTGCGGGCTGATACTGCTGGAGCCGGATTTCGGCACGGCTGCGCTGACCGGCGTGGTCTGCACCGCCGTGCTGCTGGTGATGGGCACACGCTTCACCTTCGTGCTGCTGGCGGGCGCTGCGTCGCTGCCGCTCATACACCAGCTTGTGTTCGGCGTGCCCTATCGGATGAGGCGCGTGGTCGCCTTCCTGGACCCGTGGGCCGACCCGCGCGGGAGCGGCTACCAGTTGATCCAGGCCCTGATCGCCGTAGGCTCCGGCGGCACCAAGGGGCTGGGCCTGGGGGCCAGCCGCCAGAAGGAGGCATTTCTGCCGGGCGCCACCAACGATTTCACGTTCAGCATCATAGCCGAGGAGTTGGGATTCATAGGGTCCGTGGTGTTGATTGCCCTGTTCGCTTTCGTGCTGTGGGAATGTCTGAAGGTCGTCTATCGGGCGAGGGATCCGTTCGGCTTCGCGCTGGCCCTGGGGCTTTCGGTGCTGCTGGGGATTCAGGCCGCGGCGCACATGGCGGTTGTCACCGGCTGCGTCCCCACCAAGGGGCTCAGCCTGCCCTTCTTCAGCGCCGGCGGCTCATCACTCATCGGCAGCCTGCTGGCGGCGGGCATCCTGGTCAGCATCGCCCGGTCGGTGGAAGAACCGGACAGCTATCCGTTGAAGCCGTGGCACGACGACATGCCGGGCTATCAGCGGCTTGCGGAGCGGGCGCTGGGCCTGGTGGCCGAACCGGTCGCCGGAACCGTGGATCGGGCGCTGGGTCTGGAGGAGGGTGGTGAGGATGCGTAGGCAGTCCGCAAAAAAGACGCTGCGCGTGGTGTTCGCCGGAGGCGGCACCGGAGGCCACCTGATGCCCGGCGCGGCCACGGCGGAGGCGCTGCACCGCACGGTGCCCGAGGCCCGCTGCCTGTTCCTGGTGACCGACCGAC
>CAYVBE010000053.1:0-21494 GCA_964448935.1 uncultured candidatus Brocadiaceae bacterium | reverse complement strand
CCGCTGGTGGTTTTCAGCCACGGGGGCGGCGAGTCGGCGACGGCCTACGGTTATCTGGGGGAGCCGCTGGCGGCTGCAGGGTATGTGGTAGTGTTCGTGACGCACCCGGGGAGCGACCGCGCTGCATACGAGCGCGGTGGCATGGCGGCACTGAGCCAGATGGAGTTCCCCGACCGCGTGGCCGACCTTCGGTTTGCCATTGATCGCTCTGTGTCGGACGAGGGTCCGGACTGGCTGTCGGGGCGGGTGGATGCGGACCGCATCGCGGCGGCGGGGCAGTGTGCCGGCTCCACCACGGCGCTGGCGCTGGCCGGGCTGACCAGCCGGGGACCGGGCGGTGGTATCCACTCGTACCGGGATACGCGCGTGGACGCCGTCATCGCGCTCTCGCCACAGGTGGCGGCTCGCGCAAATCCGCGTGGAGAATCGCTCTACGACCGCTCCTGGGCCGGGGTTACCGTGCCAGCCCTGGTGGTGACCGGGACGCGCGACTACTCGTGGTTCCCGCAGGTGCGCGCCGACCCCGGTCTGCTGCGCCGGGCATACGACCGGCTCGGCAGCCGGAGGAAGCTCCTGGTATCCATCCGGGGAGCGGAGCACCATGCCTTCACCGATTCCGAGCCGTATTACCCGGCCGGGGAGCGGGACCCGCGCCATCACGGCTGGATCGCCGGGGCGGCGGTGGCGTTCTGCGACGGGTGGCTGAAGGGTGACGATCGGGCGCGGGAATGGCTCAGAACGCATCAGTTGGAGAAGGAGACGAGGGGGGCGTGCCGGCAGGAGGACAGGCTGTCCAGGCCAGAGAATGATCCGGCCGAGTATGACTTCGGCCCGGTGACGGACCTCGTGGAGCGGATGATGCAGAAGCACGATCTGGAGGGCGCCGGGCTGATACTGTTCAAGAACGATCGGGAGGTCTATCACCGGACGTTCGGTGCTTACGACGACGAGACGGTTATCCGGATCGCCTCTGCCAGCAAGTGGCTGGCGGTGGCGGCCGTGATGACGCTGGTGGACGACGGCACCATCGCTCTGGACGAGCCGGTCTCGAAGTACATCCCTTCCTTCAGGGGCGAGAAGGCTCGCATAACCATACGCCGGTGCCTGTCGTGTACGTCCGGGTTGCCGAGCCGTGTGGAGGGCATCAATGATCCCGGGATGACCGTCCGGAAGTGCGTGGACAACATAGCCGCTGTGCCACTGCAGGAGCCGCCGGGGACGAAGCTGCGCTACGGAGGCTGCGGCTTCCAGGTTGCGGCGCGCGTGGCGGAGGTGGTGACCGGGCAGAGCTGGTATGAGTTCTTCGACGAGCGCATCCGGGAGCCGCTCGGGATGACCACCACGCGCTATGGGCGATGGACCATCGGCGACCGCCCCGGCGGCACGGGCGGCAACCGGGCGCTGGAGCAGGGCACCCGGAACCCGTGGGTGGCCGGCACTGCGGAGACGTCGCTGCCGCACTACGCGCGCCTGGTCCGCACGCTGGCTAACGGTGGCGTCTATGAAGGGCGTCGCATCCTGAGCGAGGAATCCGTGGCGGAGATGTTCGGGAACTACGCCGCCGGGCTGGAGATCGGCTACGTTGCGCCCGGCGCTCTCACGTCGGTCGGCTACGGCCTGGGCACGTGGATCTGGCGGGTGGACGAGGAGGGAAATCCCATCCAGGTGAGCGACCCCGGCGGGGCGGGCTTCACACCGTGGGTTGATCTGGAAACGGGCGTCGCCGGCGTGCTGATGATAGACCATCCTTACCTGCTGGTGAAGCCCGACATAGACCGGCTGCAGGCGGCCGCGCGCGACATCGTATTGGGCAATGAGGTAGCGGCGCCGGGGGAGCCAGCCGGCGGGGGGCCGGGTTCCGACCGCATGGACCGCCTTTTCCAGGCGCTCGACCACGACAAGGACGGCGCCCTGAGCCGCGCCGAGATACCGGAGCGCGCGCAGCGATTGCGGGACGCCTTCGACCGGGTGGATGCGAATGGCGACGACAAGCTGAGCCGCGAGGAACTGCAACAGGTCATCGCCGCTCTTCAAGGGCGACGCCGAAGGCCGCGCGCCCGCTGAAGCTGGTCGTTTCTGGGGTGCCACGCTCCGTCCTGGCCGGTGATTTCATCCGACGCGCGGCGGACGCGACGGAGCGCGTCCCTCCAACGAAACGGCGGGCTTGGCGCGTCTGCGCCCGTCACTGCGTCTCCGGGTGCTCCGCAAGCCGCCCCCTGACGGCCGACGAGAAGGGCATCGTTGCGCCAGAAAACACATCGCCCCGCCCCGGCCCCTCCGGCGCCTGCGCGGATTTCGGGTTGACAAACCTCGCGGTGGGGGTACCATGCCATCCTGTAAGTCAACGTGCAATTTCTCTACGGTAAATGGGAATCTGGGTTTGGAGGAATAGCCCGGTGCGTGAGCGGGACTGTGCGCTTCTTGCTGTCATTGCTGTCTTGACGTTTGCCCCGGCCGGCGTCGCCGACGGGGATTACTCCTGGCAAAAACCTCAGGCGAAGGTCCTGCCGCAGGGCGATCTGAAATGGGCGCCCGAGCCGTTCGAGTTCCAGCCCGGCGATTCCGTCCGCTACATAGACTACGAGAACGGCGACGATGACGCCCCCGGCACTTCGAAGGACAGCGCCTGGAAACACCACCCCTGGGATGCCAATGCCGGCGGCAAGGCCGAAACCTGCAAGGGTATCCACACCTATGTCTTTAAGCGGGGAGTAGTTTACCGGGGCGAGATGCGCGCCGCCGAATCCGGCGAACCGGGCAACCCGATCCGCCTGACCTCCGATCCCGCATGGGGCACGGGCAACGCCCGGATCTACGGCTCGACCCAGATTCGCGGCGGCTGGAAGAAGGCCACGGCGGCCGATGCCCCGGACATTCCCGATACCCGGGGTCTCTGGTATATCGACGTCGGCACGGATTACGACCCCGATAAGGAGGGCTATCGGTTCACGGACATGTGGCAGGTCGATGGCCAGGAGGTCACGCGACTGCATATCGCACGGACTCCGAACTACGAACTATCCGACCCGAACAATCCGGTCAAGAACTGGCCAGTCTGGCAGTCGCGTGAAAAAAATTGGCTCTTCTCGCCGGTACTCAAGGACCTGGGCGACAGGAATGCCGTCAAGCGGGCAACGATCTGGACCGAGGCGTCATTCCTCATGGCAGCCGCCACCAAGACCACCATCAAGGATTACGACCCGAAGAAGGGCGCGGTCATTCTGAACACCAGGGCGAACATGGGCCGCGTCAACCGCAAGTTGACCCATTTCATGATCGAGGACCTGCCCCAGCTGCTCGACGCACCGGGCGAGTACTACTACCAGGAGTCGGGCCCCAATGCCGGGCGGCTCTACCTCATCCCGGCTGGCGGCAAGGATCCCAATCAGGTGGTCTACGAGGTCGCCCAGATTCGCATTCCGATCTGGGTCCTGGACAAGAGCCACATCGAGGTGAGCGGCCTGGAGTTCCGTTACAGCGACCCGGAGGACGGGGATTACGCCTGGCCGCACCAGATTTACACCACGCCCAGTGTGCGCATTGTCGGCAACTGCACGGATGTCACCGTCAAGAACTGCAGCTTCTACCATGTCGCGGGGGTCGTGAGCGCCTTTACCCGGCCTGAAGACAGCGGTGGGCCGTATGGTCTGTGGCGCAAGGAAGTGGGGGATTACGCCAACGACGAGATGGATCGCATCGTGATCAGCGACAATGATGCCGAGCACGTGTCCATGGGAAAAGCGATCCTCGTTACGGGGAATTTCAGCAGCAAGGACAAGGAGATGGAGAGCTGGGGGCATCTCAAGGATGTTAAGATCATGCGCAACCGCATCCGCAACGCCGGTTTCCGACACGGTCGGCATCGCAATTCCCCCATTCCGGCGATTGAGATGCGTTCTACCGAAATCTGCGAAATCGCCGGGAACACCGTCGATCGAAGCTACGGCAGCGGCATCTTCACCTTTGGCGGTAAAGGAGCAGGCCCCGGGGAGGCTCCGCTTATCCGCACCCTGGTCTACAACAACCAGCTCGACAACACCATGCTCGGCTGCAACGACTACGGTGGACTCGAACACTTCCAGGGTGGGCCGATCTACATCTTCAACAACCTCACCCGTAATGCCGTCGGCAACCGCACCTTGGGGAAGGAACTCGCTTATAACCTCTACCTCGACGGCGGCTTCAAGTGCTATGTATACAACAACCTGATCGCCGGAATCTCCAAGCAGGACGAGCCGGACTATGCCAACCATGCCGGGTTTTTCACGGTGTTAGGCTTCATGAATCACTTCTTTAACAACACCATCTACCGTTTCCAAAAGGGCATCGACGGCAGCTCCGGCAACCGCTCCAACATTCTCGGCAATCTTTTGGCTGATTGTCGTCACGCCTTCATCGGCCAGAACCGGCACGGCGATGTCTCCATGATGGGGGGCGGTGATACCGGTGAGTCGGGGCGCAAGGGGCTCTCCACACTGGCCTATGCGAGCAATGTCTTCTGGGGCGACCCTCAAGATTTCGGCTACGTCGGCGGCGCCAAGCAACCCGGACAACGCAAGGGGCCGGTATACGAGGGCAAGACGCTGGAGGAACTGCGCCAGAGGCTCGAAGAGCAGCAGTGCCGTGATGCGTCCCTCGGTTGGCACGTTGAGGAGAACCCCCTGCCCGCGGCGGATAAACAGGACTACCGCCCGAGGCCGGGCGGTCCGGCCGCTGATCGCGGAGTGAAATATTTCTTGCCCTGGTCGCTGTACGGCGTGGTGGGCGAGTGGAATTTCTACCGGAACCCGACCATACCCGATGTGGTTCTGGGCGAGGGATTCTACATGACCGAAGAGTACATGCATCGGGCCATGTACTACCTCATCCCGCGCATGGATCTG
Source organism: uncultured candidatus Brocadiaceae bacterium (assembly GCA_964448935.1). Taxonomy (GTDB): domain Bacteria; phylum Planctomycetota; class Brocadiia; order SM23-32; family SM23-32; genus CAYVBE01. Next base: position 16,611 of record CAYVBE010000053.1, on the reverse strand, counting down.
CAGGTGGCCGGCGCCACCGTGGATGATTACGTGGAAGGGCCGCTCGAGGACTGGACCTCCGGCGCCCTGCGTTTCGACGGCAAGAGCCGCTTCGGCGTGCTGCGACACGAGGATATGGCGCAGGATATGGCCTATGACGTCAGGGGTAAGAAGGGAAAGGTGCCTTTCAAGGGCAGCGAGCGCAAGACCGTGGACATGGACACGAACAACTTCCTGATCGAGGTCGTGTTCCGTACCGAACCGGGTCACACGGACGGCACACTGGTTTCCAAGGAAAAGGAGAACGGATACCGCCTGGCCATCGATGAGCACGGTGCTCTCAGGGTGATCCTGGTGCACAATGGTCAGACGGTCTGCAGCCGCACGAGCTCGCGCGAGGTGAACGACGGCGACTGGCACCACGTGATAGCCGAGGTGGACCGGCAGGCGAAGCAGGGCATCCGCATCTACATGGACGGCAATGCCGCGGACGGAGCCTTCTCCGGCAGCATGTCTACCGTTTCGCTGAGCAACAGTGCCGACTTCCTGGTGGGCAGGGCGCCGGACGGCCGCTTCTTCCACGGCGCACTCGATTTCCTGCGCGTAAGCCGGGGCACGCTCAAGGACGCGAAGACAACGATCGAAGAACTCTATGAATGGCAGTTCAACGGCCCGCATCTGCGCGATTTCGCAGGACAGCCGCCCGCAGGGGACCGCCGGGACGCCGGTGCGCTCGAGGCAAAGGGTGTGCAGTAGCGATTGTGCCAACCGCAGGCTTGCGCCCGCATCAGGGCAGAGGTATGCGCCCTGCCCCCTTCCGGCGATGGTACCCTGGCAGTCGCCCCGGCCGGCAACGATTTCGGCCGGGTCCCTGAGGATGCGCTCGCTACGGCCTGGGCAGTGGATCTGGCAGATGGACAAGTACGGCGCTCTGAGCCGCGCCGAGATAGAGGCCGAGGGCCGTGCTCCCGGTGAAGCTGGAACGGTCCCGCCATATCGTCTACACTGCCATCGCCGTGATTGCGGTCGCAACTCTGAAGCGGCACACGCTTGTACGCGGGAGGAAAACCGGTGTTCGATATGACGGAGGACGACGGCGGGCTGGACATCGTGCGGTCGGACGAGCGTGTGATGCGGTACGACTTCGGGCGGAAGGCGGGTCGGCCGCACTGGCACCCGTTGCGGTTGCCCGGCTCGCCGGCGCTGACGTGGAACGCCCCTCCGGACCACGTGCACCATCATGGCATGTGGCTGGCGTGGAAGAAGGTGAACGGCGTCAACTTCTGGGAGCAGCCTTCCGGCGACGATCCGACCGGCTTCGGGCGCATCGAGCATCGCAGTCTGAGGGACTTGTCCGCCGATGAAACAACTGCCCGGTTTACGGCCGAGAGCGACTGGGTGGACTGGCGTGGGACGCTGCACTTGAAGGATGATAGGACGACGATCGTGCGCGCGCCGGAAGAGGGTCGCATGACGATAGAGTTGCGGCTTCGGCTCACGGCGCACGAGGCGGTCACGCTCGACGTGGCGCGTGGGAAGCCCGGGGATTTCGGGGTGTTTTACAGCGGCCTGACGGTGCGGTTTACGGACTCGCTGGAGGAATGCCGCCTGCTGGACTCGGAGGGGCGCACGGACGCCGAGGACATCTACGGTTCGCGCGCCGACTGGTGCGGGCTGGCGGGCCGCCACCGGGACGATGGCGCCACCTACGGCATCACCATCGCCGACAGTTCCGAGAACCCGCGCCACCCGCCTCCCTGGTGGGTGCGCAACATGCCGGGCTACGCCCTCATCCAACCCTGCATCTGCTACAATGATCCGGTCAAACTGGCGATGGGGCAGTCGCTGGAGTTGTCCTACACCGTATTGCTCCACCACGGCAAGGTCCGGCCGAAGGTTTGAGATAGACGGCGAAGAAATCCGAGGGTAGCATCACCACGTCACAGAGGTTACTGGCCGCGGCGTGCGCGGGATATGCTCGGGAGGATCGGTCAGCGCCACCTGCGGGTAGCGCGCCGCGCAGGGTTGCAACGGGCTCACGAACGTGCCATGAAAACGGTCATAGAATTCGGGCCATGCCGTGCCTGCCGTCGGCTGTATCTGCGGGGGCAAACGCAAGAACAGTGTTGACGCGGCGGGAGGTGGCCCGTAGAATCGCAGGAGCGGGATACCTGGGACAGGTCCTGTGAACGCGGCGAAATACGCCGTCGAGCGTGGAGTTTCATGCGGTGGAGGAGGATGTTGCTGGACTGAGGCAGCCCCGGCGGCTGGGAAGGGTAGAGCAATGCAAGATTCCGACGACGGGTCCAACGGGAAGCGCCGAGCCGACCGGTTGCTGGAGTTGGCCGTACGTAAGTTCGGCAATTTGCGGCCGGTTGAGGAAGAGCTATTTCGGTGCGCGGCGACAGGAAAGCAGGCGAACTACACGGACGAAGAAGACCCGATGGACCCTGCTCTTGCCGAACAATGGGGCCCTGAAAGGGCGATGCAGGCCGATCGCATCGCGTGGCTCTGCACAGAGCGGGAAGCGGCGTCGCTGGTCGGTCACCGCGGTGTTCGTGTGGCAGGGCTTTGTCTGGAAAGTCTGCTCGATCTGGACTTTGCACGCATCAATTTCCCGCTGGTCCTCGAGAACTGTTCCGTTCGGGAGGGGATCGGTCTTCGATCTGCCGAACTCAGGACGCTTCATCTCGTCGGCTCCTACTGTGGAGCTCTGGTAGGTGAGGGCGTTACGCTACACGGTGACCTAATTCTGGCTGAAGGCTTCCATGCGGTTGACCGCGTGGGCTTGAAGAGCGCTCTGATCGAGGGCGATATTGATTGTTCCGGCGGGCGATTCCACGGGGGAGAGCCGACCCTCTGCGTGGAGAGCGCAACCGTGCGGGGAGATGTGCTCTGCGAGAGCGGCTTTCGCTGCCATGGAGGGGCAAGTTTTACGGGCAGCCAGATCGGAGGCGTTTTCGCATGCAAGGGCGGGGATTTCAGCAGTGATAACGGTCCGGCGTTGCGGGTTGACCAGGCGCGGATCAGGCGCGGAGTTCGACTGCATCACGGATTCCACGCCACGGGTACGGTGTCGCTGCGGGGGGCCAGCCTTGGGGGCGACCTTGATTGCCGGAACGCACGGTTCGAGAAGCCTGACGGTGTGGCTATAGATGCCAGCGAGGCGGACGTAAAGGGGAGGGTTCTCCTGGGCAAAGGCATGAACTGCACGGGGGCCGTGAGGCTGACGGGCAGCATTGTCCGGGATAAGGTAGACTGCAGTCGGGGCAGCATCCTGTGCGGAGATAAAGTAGCGTTCGATGGGCGAAGAATGCGTCTGGAGGGAGACCTGGATATCCAGGAACGGGCTTGCGTAGAGGGATGTGTTGATCTGCGGGACGCTTCCATTGCGGCCAGACTTGTCCTGCAGCAGGAAGAGAGGGGCCGCATTGTGGGACTTGACCTGCGCGGAGCCCGGGTGGGTGTGCTGGTTGACAACCGGAATGCCTGGCCTCCGAAGGGGGGGTTGCATCTGGAGGGGTTCGCCTACAGGTCTATCGCGGCCGGGGCCCCCGACAGTGGTCGGCTGAGAGCCGATTGGCTGCGTCGCCAGCCAAAATCCGACTTTAGCCTGGGGCCCTATCAGGCTATGGCGGCGTATTTTGCTCGGCGGGGGCGCACAGCAGAGGCACTGCGGATTATGTTTGCGTCGGCGAGGGATCGTACACGCAGGGCCCGCCTCAGCCTTTGGACGCAGTTCTGGCGTGGGCTCGCGGAGATGCTCTTTGGATACGGCTACCGGCCGCTGATGCCATTAATGTGGGCTGTGTTGCTGGTTTTGCTGGGGTGGCTTGCATTTGCTGCGGCCGGAAAGACAGAGCTGATGGTACGCCGTCAGGAGACCGGTCCGCTGTTCGATCCATTGGTATATTCCGTGGAAAACCTGATGCCTGTGCTGGAACTGGGGCAGGGAGCAACCTGGCGCGTTGCGCAGCAAGGGGACGCGGACGTGCCCATCACGGAACAAGTGGGCCTGCACCTGACTGCTTATGGTCTGCGCCTGTTCGACCGCGGTCAGGCAATTGCGGGCTGGCTGCTGGCCGGGTCCTTCGTGCTGGGACTGGTGGGATGGCTGATGGCGATGCGCCGGGTAGGACGGCTGGCTCAACTGCGGACCGAGCTCAGCCCATAGCCATATGAAGGAGCGCTCGCTCCGCGTGGAGGCGGTTCTCCGCCTGATCGAAGACCGCCGACTGCGGGCTCTCCATGACCTCGTCGGTCACCTCGTCTCCCCGGTGCGCGGGGAGGCAGTGCAGGAACACGGCGCCGTCCGCCGCGTGGCTCATCAACTCCCCGTTGACCTGGAAGGGGCGGAAGGCGCGGCGCCGCTCTTCGGCCTCCTCCTCCTGGCCCATGCTGGCCCAGACGTCCGTGTAAACCACCGTGGCGCCCTCGACGGCTTCCTCGGGTGAAGCGATGCTCTGGACCGTGGTGCCCGCAGCGGCGGCAATCTCGTCGAGCTGCCGTCGGAACTCCAGGTCAAAGCCGTAACCTTCCGGATGGCCGATGACGAAGGGCACCCGCAGCCGCGCGCAGGCGACCGCGAGGGACCGCGCCACATTATTGGCGTCGCCGATGAAGGCCACGCGCACGCCCTCCAACCCGCCCATGTGCTCTCGTATCGTCATGATGTCCCCAAGCGCCTGGCAGGGGTGCGCCAGGTCGCTCAGGGCGTTGATGATGGGGATGCTCGAGTGGGCGGCCAGCTCTTCCACCACGCTGTGCCGGTAGACCCTGGCGGCCACGCCGTCCACGTAACGGGACAGCACGCGCGCCCCGTCCTTGATCGGCTCGCGCACGCCCAGGTTCACGTCGTCCTTCGACAGGTAGGTGGTGGCCCCGCCGAGCTGGGTCATGGCCACCTCGAAGGAGACACGGGTGCGCATGGAGGGTTTTTCGAAGACCAGCGCCAGCGTCTTACGCTCAAGCGTCGGCTCCAGGGCGTCCTCCATGGCCTGCACTTTAAGCGTGCCGGCCAGGTCGAGAAGCCGGCGGAGGCGGTCGGCGTCCCAGTCCACAAGGCTTATCAAGTGCATCGGATTCTCCGGGTTCATAGCTCGCCGTCCCGTGCTTTGCGCAGCCCTTCCTCGATGGCCTCCAGACCCTCGTCCAGCAGTTCGCGGGGCACGTTCAGCGCCGGCAGCAGCCGCAGGACGGTGTCGTGCGTGCAGTTGATGCGGACGCGTTTCTCGTTGAGGCAGTACTGGAAGATCCCTTTGCCGGGGCGGTCCAGCTCCATGCCGATCATCATGCCCCGGCCCCGCACCTGGCGGACCATGGGGTAGCGTTCGGCCATGTCCTTCAGCCGCCCGAACACGTACCCGGACGTCTCGCAGCAGGTCTCCAGCAGCCCCTCCTCCTCGATGGTGCGGAATGTGGCCAGGCCGGCGGCGCAGGCCAGGGGGTTACCGCCGAAGGTGGAGGCGTGCGTGCCGGGAACCAGGCTGGCGGAGACCTCCGGCGTGGCGACCATGGCGCCGATGGGCATGCCGCTGCCAAGGGCCTTGGCCAGCGTCATGATGTCCGGTTCGATGCCGTAGTTCTGGTACCCGAACCACTTGCCGGTGCGCCCCACGCCGCTTTGCACCTCGTCCAGGATGAGCAGCATTCCCTGCTCGTCGCAGAACTCCCGCAGGGACCGCATGAACTCCTCACCTGCCATGTTGATTCCGCCTTCGCCCTGGATGGGCTCCATCATGACCGCGCAGGTTTCGTCGTCGGCCGCCTGGCGGATGGCGTCCAGATCGTTCATGGGCACGTGGCTGAACCCGGGCACGAGGGGCAGGTAGCCCTTGTGGTATTTGTCCTGCCCGGTGGCGGTGATGGCGCCCATGGTGCGGCCGTGGAAGGAGTCGCGCAGGGTGATGATCTTGTAGCGGCCCTCGTCCTGTTTGTGAAGCCGCGCCAGCTTGATGGCCGCTTCGACGGCCTCTGTGCCACTGTTGCAGAAGAAGCACTTGCCGCCGAAGCTCCGCTCGCTGATGACTCTGGCCAGCTCGCCCTGGGGCTGGATGTAGAAGGTGTTGTCCACGTGCAGGAGCATGCCCGCCTGCCGTTGCAGGGCGGTGACCACGCGAGGATGGCAGTGGCCCAGCACGGTGGTGCCCCAGCCGGGCATGAGGTCAATGTAGCGGTTGCCCTCGCTGTCCCAGACGTGGGAGCCCTCGGCCCGCACAAAGGCGATGGGGTGGCGGGGGTAATTGCCGATCACGTAGTTGTCGAACAGTGCTTTGATCTCTGTGAATTCCATGCGGAGCTCCCTTCTCCGTGGGTCAATCGAACATGGCTTCGACGAAGCTGTCGGCGTCGAAGCGCGCCAGGTCGTTCATCCCTTCGCCCACGCCGATGAACTTGACGGGGATGTCCACCTGCTCCTTTATCCCGAAGATCACCCCGCCTTTCGCAGTTCCGTCGAGTTTTGCGACCACGATGCCGGTTACGTCTATGCTTTCGTTGAACTTCATGGCCTGGCTGATGGCGTTCTGGCCGGTGGTGGCGTCCAGAACCATCAAGGTTTCGTGAGGGGCGCCGGGTATCTTCTTACCCACGACCCGGTGTATCTTCTGCAGTTCGCGCATCAGGTTGCGTCGCGTGTGGAGCCGTCCCGCGGTGTCGATGATCAGCACGTCGTAGTCGCGGGCGAGGGCCTTGTCCGCCGCATCGAACGCCACCGCCGCCGGGTCGGCGCTCTCGTTCTTGACCATGTCGGCGCCGACGCGATCGGCCCATATCTGAAGCTGCTCTATCGCGGCGGCACGGAACGTGTCACTGGCGGCCAGCAGTACGCTGTAACCGGCCCCCAGGAATCCGCGGCCCAGTTTGGCGATAGTTGTCGTTTTGCCGGACCCATTGACCCCGGCGACCATGATAACTGTCGGTGTGTTCTTGGCCAGGTGGAGGCGGGTGTCCCAGCCGGCCAGTTCGGCCTTCATCCGGTCCTTCAGGAAGTCAATGACCTGATCCGGTCTCTCGAGTTTTCCCTCTTCGTAGGCCTCGCGCAACTCCTCGCAGAAGCGCATGACGGCCCGCGGCCCGACATCGGCCAGATAGAGCTGCTCTTCTATCTCCTCCAGCAGGTCCTCGTCCAGGGAGCGGTGCAGGGACAGAACCCCGCGCAGGCCGCCGGTTACCTTGTCGCGCGTCTTGCTCAATCCGGCGCGCAGCTTGCTCAGCACGCTACCGGACTCGGTATCCGGTGCAGGGTCCTTATCGTTGTTTGCGAACAGTCCAAAAGGTGCCATGGGTGGCGGTTCTCCGGTGTTTTCGGCGGCGCCGTCAAACGAGTGCCAGCGCTTTCTGCTGCAGCAGGTGGAGTTCGATGAACGAGACGGTTTCCTGACCCAGATTGATATGCGGCTTGTGGGCGCCGTGATAGTCGCTCCCGCCGCTGATCATCAGCCCGTGGGTGCGGGCCAGATCCATCAGCCGCTTCTCCACCTCGGCTCCGTGGTTGGGATAGTGGACCTCGATGGCGTCAAGGCCGTCGTCCACCATCCGGGCCAGGCGCTCCTCCAGGTCCGGCACCCGGCCGGGGTGGCACAGCACCGCACAGCCGCCCGCCGAGTGGACCAGCTCGATGGCCTCCGCAGGGCTGATCTTAACCTTGGGCACGTAGGCCGGGCAGCCGACGGACAGGTAGCGATCGAAAGCCTGGGTGCTCTTGGAGCAGTAGCCCCGCTCGACCATCTGGCGCGCCACATGCACCCGGCCCACCATCGCACCCGCGTCCTCGATGATCTGCTCGGCGTCTATCTCGATGTCCTCTTCGGCCAGCTTCTCGGCCATCTCCCGGACGCGCTCCTGCCGGGCCTGCAGCAACTCTTCCAACTTGCCGATCAGGTGCGGGTTGGCGGGGTCCACGAACAGGCCGGCGATGTGAACCTCGACATCTTCGCCCTCCGGCGGCACGTCAGCGTACGCGCTCAACTCCACGCCCGCTATCACGTGCACGTTGTGCTCCCCGGCCACCGTGCGGGCCTTGCTGACGCCCTCGACGGTGTCGTGATCGGTCAGCGCGATGGCTGCCAGCCCGGCTTCGGCGGCCAGTGCGGGCAGCTCGTGGGGCGCGTCCGACCCGTCGGAGGCGTTTGAGTGGACGTGCAGGTCCGCCCTGGCCATGGGGTCGGGCCGCAGCCGGCCGTTCACCCTCGTGTTGTAGATTCGGTCGAGCACGCCGTTGATGAATGTGGGCGAGTTCTCGGTGATGTATCGCTTGCCCAGCTCTATGGCCTCGTTCATGGCCACCTTGGGCGGGGTGTCCGGCCTGAACAGCAGCTCGTAGACGCCCAGCCGCAGGATGTTGCGGTCGCTGGTGGCCATGCGTTCCAGCTCCCAGTTCTCCGCCGTCTGGCGGATGATCTGGTCCAGCAGGCTCCGGTGCTCCAGGCATCCGCGCACCATCTCCATCGCCATCTGCGCGATCTCACGGTCGTCGGCCCGTTCGTAGCAGAAGGCGCGCAGTTCCTCCGGGGTGCGACTCTTAAGCAGGTCCCGCTGGTAAAGCGCCTGCAGGGCCAGCTCTCTCGCCCGGGTTTCTTTTCTCAAGTGTTTTGTCATCCGCGGTCCGCTGAAGAAAACGGTGGCTGTGCCGGAATGCAGTGCCCCCGGTCAAGGGAAATGCCTTGCCCGAAAACGGCTGATGGCCCGGATGGGTCTGCCCGGCGCCGTCACTCTGCGGGCAACTGGTCCATCAGGTCTGCCATTTCGATGGCCGACATGGCAGCCTCGGCACCCCGGTTGCCCGCCCGCGCGCCGGCCCTGTCCACGGCCTGTTCTACGGTCTCGGTGGTGATGACGCCGAAGATGACCGGCAGGTCCACGTCGAGCCCCACCTGCGAGATACCTCGGGCGGCCTGGGATGCAACGAAGTCAAAGTGGGAGGTCTGGCCCCTGAGGATGGCGCCCAGGCAGACCACGGCGTGGAACCTGCCCGTGCGGGCGACGCGCCTGGCGGCCAGCGGCAGCTCGAACGAGCCCGGCACACGGAAAATCTCGATGTCTTCCGGCGCCGCGCCGTGCCGCAGCAGGCAGTCCTGAGCCCCGGCCAGCAGTCGGCTGCAGAAAAACTCGTTGTAGCGGCTCACTACCAGAGCGAAGCGCTTTCCGCCCGCATCCAGTTGGCCCTGGTGTTCTGTAATACCCGCCATGTTCGCCCTCGATGGAAAAGAGTCCGGAAGGGCCTTAGGAAACATCCTAATATAGGCGAATGACCGCGCGTACGCAAATGCTTTCAGTCACGCCTGACGCCCGGAGCGGCCAACTGCTCGACGCGTTCCTGCTCGATCTGCTCGGCCAGGGCGTCGCGCACTTCCTCCTTGGCGGTGAAATAGAGCACCTGCCAGCCCTGCTCGACGATGCCGAGGAGCATCTCAATCTGCCGGCGCAGCCTTTGGGCGTCGGCTTTCACGAAGGGGTCGTCCATGATGAAAAAGCCTTTTTCCTCGCCCAGCAGCGTTTCGCCCAGGGCCAGCCGGACGGCCAGATAGAGCTGGTCGTAGGCGCCCCCGCTGAGCCGGCGCGCATCGAGGACGCTGCCGTCCTCGGTCTCAACGCTGATGCGGCGCGCACCTTCCACGGCGCGTTCGTAGAGTACCGCCCTGTAGAGCCCGTCCGTTATGGCTGCGAAGCGCCGGCTGACGGCGCTGCCCGGCCCGAAAAGCCGGGCGACTTTGTCCTCCTCCTCCCGGTTGATCTTCTCGAACACCGCGATGGCATCCCGCGCCAGGTCGGCGCGGGTCTCGTGCTCCTCGATGAAGCCGTCCAGGCGCCGGTGGATGGTCTCCAGGTCGCGGAGAGTCTGGCAGTGCAGGTAGTCAGCTTCCGGAAGGAGTATCTCGTTGGCGCGCCTGGCCACTTCGCTCAATGTCCTACGCAATCCCTGCAGCGACTGCTGCAACTGCCGGTGGTTGTCCACCAGTTCGCCGCGCCTTTTCTGCAGTTCCTGGACGCGCTGTTCGGAGAACTCCACGCCCGCTGCGGCTTCGGCGTGCTGCTCCAGAGGGCGGAGCCTCTCCTGCCAGTACTCCAGGTTCTCCTCCGGCCGTTCGGCCGCAGTGCCCAGGCGGCTCTCCAGCACGGCGGCCTGTTGACTTACCTCTTTCTGCAGTTCTTCCTTCTCCCGCACGCGCTCCCGACATTCGGCCGGGTTGGACATCCCGGATTCGGTCCGGACGTCGGCGATGGCGCGGCGTTCCGACTCGAGCTGTCTGCGGGCCTGCGGGATCCTGGTCTCCCTGATATCCCGCAGATTCTCCTGTGCCACGTCTTGTTTTGCCCGGAGGCCCTGCGCGGCCCGGGACCTCTTCTCGCGTTCCTCCTCCAGCCGACGGATCGAGCGACGGATATCCTCGGTTGTCTCGCCCTCCAGAGCGGCGTCGGCGGCCGCCCGGCGAAGTGCGGCCAGCCGGGCATCGGTCCGGCCCCGCCGCAGGGCAAGCCACAGCACTGCGGCCCCGCAGGCCAGCGCAGGGATGCCAAACAGGGCGGTCAGAGCAATCGGCCACGCGCCTCCCGCCCCCGCCAGCCCGAGAAGGGCCAGTGCGGTCAGCGCGGCCAGTCCCAGCCCGGCGTACCGGAGGTATCGTTCCGCCGGCCCCAGCCGCCTCAGGGCTTCGGCCATCCGGTCGTGCTCGCGCATCCGGAGTTTGAGTTCTTCGGCGTCATCCGCGCGTTTCTGCAGGACGTCCAGCTCCCGTTGCACCTCGCTTTGCCGGGTTTCCAATTCATCCAGCCGGGCGCCGAGGTCCCTGGCCTGCCCCTCCAGATCGGTGATTTTCTGCTCTGTTTCGGAGGCGCTTTCTCGCAGGTCCTCCCAGGTCTCCAGCTTCTGCCGGGAGAAACCCTCCAGGCCCTCAGCTTTGTCGAGCGATTCGCGCAGTTTGTCCAACGCCTTGCTCCCGGCGCGAAAGGCGTCCCGTTTGCGCGCTTCCTCCAGCGCGTCCAGCTCGCCGTCCGTGCGCTCGATGTCCTCGGACACCGCCACCAGCTCCCGCTCGATGTCCTCCAGTCCCTCGGTCTCGATCTCCTCGTGCAGCTCGTCCAGATCCTCTATCAGCGCACGGGCATCTTCGAGGCGGTCCCGGAGTTTGCCTTCCTCCTGTCGGTTGGCGATCTGCAGAGTGGGCGTCAGGTGGGCGATGTCGCGCAGCTTATCACTGACCCGCTCGATGTCGCGGGTCTTCAGCCCCGTCAATCGGTCGGCGACGCTGGTGTAGAGGCCGGCCTCCTCGGGCAGCACCAGATCGCTGTTTCGGATGATGAAGATGCTGCGCCAGTCCAGAGGCTTGAGTTCGCAGAGGTCCAGGACGCTCCCGTCGTCGGGCAGCTTGTGCTCGGCCGCGGCCGTCCGCAGCACCAGGTGGCCCTCGGGCTTCTCCTCCACCCGGTCAATGCCGGCGATGGGGCGGGCCTCCTTCTCCAGCAGCATCCGTGCCAGGGCCTCGACCAGGAGCGTCTTGCCCTCCTCGTTCGGCGCGTACAACAGGGAAAACGGTGCCGGCCGCACTACGCCGGTCTCCGCCAGCGGTCCGTATCGCGTGATGGCAAATTCCTCGATCCTCACAGGCCGGCCTCCCTCATCGCACGCAGGGCGAGTTCGATCAAGCTGTCGGCCCGCTCGGGCTCTTCCTCCGCCTTCACGCGTTGCCTGAATTCCTGGAACAGTTCGTCCTGCAGCACGCGGCTGATGTCATGGAAGTCGAACGTGGTGTCGGCGCAGTCCTCCGCCAGGTCCGCAATCCGCTCGACCAGCTCCGACTCTGTGCGGCCCAGCTTTGCGCAGTCCACGTAGCCCTCCACGCGCAACAGCGGCATGGCGGCGGGGTGGAGTTCCGCGAGACGCCCGATCACGGCCTCCTCGGGGCTGCGCTCGTCGGACGGGTCCAGACGGACCGTCACCGTCTCGTAGTGCGGGGTGTCCAGCGACCGGGGCGCCGGCTCATCACCGACCTCGAACAGGTTTACCTGCCGCGGGCCCGTCTCGCGCCGGGTTATGGAGACGGGCGAGCCGGGATAGACGAACCATCCGTCCTGACCAAGCCGCCGGCGGCTGAACCGGCGATGGAAGTGGCCGGCCAGCACGTAGCGGACGGGCAGGTCGTCGAAGTAGGAGAGCCGGACCGGCATGTAGCGCTGCGAGCCCTCTTCGCCGAAGTCGGCCCGCGAGGTATCCAGCGGCAGGGCGTCCAGCAGCTCCCCGTGGTAGAGCAGGATGTTGGTCTCGTCCGGGTCCAGTATCCCGCGCAGCTCGCGCAGCCGCGCCATAAGCTCCTCCCCCTCGATGTCCTGGAAGGGCAGGCCCGCGATGGTGACGTCGCCGAGGCGCTCCGGGGCCAGGTGTTCCAGAGCGCCGGCGCTGTCCCCGAAGTATCGGCCGGATGAGTAAGCCTCCCGGTCGTGGTTGCCCGGCAGCAGGAGCAGCCTGAACGGTCGGCCGGAGAAGAGGCGCCGCAGTGGGCTGATCAGCTCCTCCGCGTCCACAGCCGCGTCGAACAGATCGCCACAGACCAGAAAGGCGTCAACCTCCTCCTCCGCTGCCATCTCCAGCAGATCACAGAGTGCCTGCCAACGCTCGTCGTCACGCTCGCGCAGGTGGAGGTCCGCTGTGTGGAGTATCTTCAAGGCGTCCTCGCTCTGACGGTCGCAGTTGCAGGTTCCCATTGTAGGGCGGGGCGGCGGGGCGTCAAAGGGCGAGGCCGTGCACGCTTGCATCGGCGCTTGCTTTGTTCGATCATGTACGTGGGGTGAGGAGAGGTGTGAGACATGAATGACGGGGGCGAGACGGTGCGCGGACACGGAACCTTCGACCACACGGCGGACGTGGGCCTGCGCGCGTCGGGTGCGGACCTGCCGGAACTGTTCGAGGAGGCGGCCGCGGCGCTGATCGAGACCATGCTGGATCCGTCCACCGTGGAGAAGGAGCAGGCCGTGACCGTCCGCGCCGAGGGCGGGGACACGGCGGACCTGCTGGTGGGGTGGCTGGAGGAGCTGCTGTTCCTGAGCGAGGTGGACAACTTCGCCGTGGCGGCCGTGGAGGTCGAGGAACTGACCGAGAAGGACGTGCGGGGCACCGTCTGGGGTGAGCCGATGGACCCGGCCCGGCACCAGTTGCGCAGCGAGGTGAAGGCGGTGACCTACCACGATCTCGAAATCCGAGAGACCGATGACGGCTACGCCGTTGAGATAGTGCTGGATGTGTGAACACTTCGAATTCGACGCAAGGGGAACGAACCATGGCTGATAAAGACTACCAGATCACGCAGACGGCGCCCTACACGTGGGAGATCACGCCGTTCGGCGACATGCGGGTTCCCGTGCGAGTGTACGCGGACGAGCAGTTGCTGGAGGGCATCGAGTCGGACAATACCATACAGCAGGCCATCAACGTGGCGCACCTGCCGGGCATCGTGCGTGCCTCCTACGCCATGCCGGACGCGCACTGGGGATACGGCTTCCCGATCGGCGGCGTGGCGGCCTTCGACCCGGAAGAGGGTGGCGTGGTCTCCCCCGGCGGCATCGGCTACGACATCAACTGTGGCGTCCGGGTGGTTCGCACGGACCTGACGCGGGACGAGGTGCAGCCGCGCATCAAGGACCTGGTCAACGCGCTGTTCGACAACGTGCCTTGCGGGGTCGGCTCGTCGAAGGCCATCCGCACACTTTCCGAGAGCGAGCTGCGGGAGGTGTGCGTGAAAGGCGCCCGCTGGCCGGTGGAGGAGGGCTTCGGCACGGAGGACGACCTGGAGCGGACCGAGGCCCGGGGCGCGTTGCCCGGCGCCGACCCGAATGTGTTGAGCGCCCGCGCCATCAAGCGCGGCCGGCCGCAAATGGGCACCCTGGGCAGCGGGAACCATTTCCTGGAGGTGGACGTCGTCACGGAGGTTTTTGACCGGGAGATAGCCGAGGCGTTCGGCGTGGCCGAGGGGCTGGTCGTCCTGCAGATACACTGCGGCTCCCGCGGATTCGGCCACCAGGTGTGCACCGACTTTCTGAAGACCATGCGCCGGGCCACCGAGAAGTACGGCATCAGCGTGCCGGACAAGCAACTGGCCTGCGCGCCGCTGGGCTCCGACGAGGCGGACCGCTACCTGGCCGGCATGGCCTGCGCGGCCAACTACGCGTGGGCCAACCGCCAGACTATCCTGGCCCTGGCGGCGCAGTCCTTCGAGCGCGTGTTCGATGCGAGCAGGCAGGACATCAACCTGCGGCAGATCTACGACGTGTGCCACAACATCGCCAAGTTCGAGGAGCACGACGTGGACGGGGAGAAGCGGACCCTCTGCGTGCATCGCAAGGGTGCCACGCGCGCCTTTCCGCCGGGCCATCCCGAGACGCCGCAGCCGTATCAGGAAGTCGGCCAGCCGGTGCTGATCCCCGGTGATATGGGCACGGCCAGCTACCTGCTGGCGGGCACCGCCGAAGCGATGGACAAGACATGGGGCAGTACCTGCCACGGGGCCGGGCGCGTGATGAGCCGCAAGGGCGCCGTGCGCCGGGCAAAGGGCCGACGCCTGGAGCGGGAACTCTCTGACCGCGGCGTCGTCGTCCGCTACGAGGGGCGCGACACCCTGGCCGAGGAGATGCCGGACGCATACAAGGACGTCGGCGCCGTGGTGTCCGTGATGCACGAAGCCGGCATCACGCGGAAAGTGGCCCGTTTTGAGCCGATGGGGGTCGTCAAGGGCTGACGCGATACGCCCGCCGCTGGCGGGTTGGGGCCGGGGGCGGTGCAATGGCCGGGCGCCGGGGGGGGCACCTGGAAAGGCGGCCCGCACCGGCGCCTGCCACGCGACCGGCTTAATCCTCGGTGATGCGGATGGCGCCGGTCGGGCAGCTCTCGACCGCGCGTCGGCACTGCTCCTCCAGCTCCGGCGGCACCTCCGCCACCTGGACGCGGGAGACGCTGCCCTCGATCTGGAACACCTCGGGGCATATCTGCTCGCAGAGCGTGGCGCAGATGCAGAGGTTCCGGTCCACGGTCACTTTCACGTTCCGTTCCCTCGCTGGAGCGTGAGAAGAAGCCGGTCGCATATCGGCGGATAGGGGCGAAACGGTTCTTTTTTTCCGGGTCTTTTCCGCCGCAAGGGTGGCGCGTCCGCGTCGGGGGGCAGGCCGTTTAGCTGCCTATATGAAGGCCACTTACGACTTCAGGCGCTCCCCAATCCCGTATCGCCGGCCGCTCCTTTGGGGGCGGATTTGTTTTGTCATAGGTCCATTGGATAAAGTGTTGCATGGTTCTCAAGGCAAAACAAGGGGACGGCCACACATGAAAGCCAAAGAGACGCAGATGCTGGGCATATTGGCGCTGATAGCGGTGGGGATAATCCTGCTCTGCATGTGGGGAAATGAGGACGAGGCCGCCTCCGGGGTGCCGGGAGACGGCGGATCGGGCGGGCAGACTGCGGAGGAGGACACCGACCTGGAGCAGCTGTACAATGACCTTCTGGCGCCGTCCACGGTCGAGCCGCAGGAGGAAGTGGTGGAGGGTCCGCCGGAGGACGAATACACCATCGAACTCGGCCCGCCCGGCGGCGACCCGTGGCCGGTTCCGAGCGAGGAACACATGATCCGCAACGTGATCGAGGAACACCAGCCGCAGGAGATTGCCCTCGAGCCGTCCTCATCCGAGCCGGAGCCGGTGGTGGAAGAAGAGCCCGAACCCGAACCGCAGGTCGGCCCGCGGAGGGCCGTGGTGCACATCGTCCAGAAGGGCGAAACGCTGTCCACTATCAGCAAGGAGCACTACGGCACGGCGGGGCGCTGGAAGCAGATTCTGCAGGCAAACCAGGACGTACTGTCCGACCCTCGCCGCCTGATGCCCGACATGAAGCTGACCATCCCGGCCGTGGCCAACGCCCCGGAGCAGGACAGCCGCAGCACCGCCAGCCGGGCGCTGTCCAGCAGGACATCCGCTTCGTCGGACGAGCGCACCCACGTCGTGCGTGAGGGCGACAACTTCTACAGGATCGCGCAGAAGTACTACGATGACGGAAGCCAGTGGAAGAAGCTGCTCCGGGCGAACTCCGAGCTTGTATCCGACCCCCAGGACCTGCGCCCGGGCATGAAGGTGCGCGTTCCGTAGGCCCTCCCCGCAGCATCCCCGTGCCGCCGCGTCACACGGTCCCTCCCCCGGCAGGCAGAGAGCCGTCCAGGGCTCCGTGGAATTCCTCCGGCTGCAGCGGCTCGCAACTGAAGCGTGCGTGCACCTCCCCCAGCAGCGCCGCGTGCATTTTCAGCGGCGTATCGGCGTGCAGCAGGTGCGAAAGGTCCTCGTTTTCCTTCTGATACACGTTATGATATCCGGCCAGATACAGCCGGTAGAGTTCAGGATGTTCGCCCTCGGCGGGTGGGTCGGGTGCACGGCGCTCGTATGACGGGCGGTCGTTCATAAGGCTTTTCCCGTGTAAGAGTCGGCGGACCGTTTCTGAGTTGTTCTCTCCTTCCGAGGTCCGGGGGGGCCGGGCGCCGTTCGGCGTGCAGGCGCTAAGAATGGAGTAGTCTACCGGACATGGGGGGAATGGGCAATACAGTACTTTGGCGATGTCAACGGCAGATAGAAATGTCCGGTGTTTGCGGCCATTAGAAATGTCCGGT
>CAYVBE010000052.1:0-21658 GCA_964448935.1 uncultured candidatus Brocadiaceae bacterium | reverse complement strand
AGGAGGGCTACGTGCACTGGCTTACGCAGGCGGCGGCCGCGGTGCTTTGGGGCCTGGACCGGGGAGGCGTGGACGAGGGGCGGTTCGGCTTCTTCGGGACCAGCCAGGGCGGCGGCTGCTCGCTGCTGCTGGCAAGCATCTTCAGCGGACGCGGCACGAAGGCCGTGGCGGCGGACGAGCCGTTTCTGGTGAATTTCCCCCTGGTGCAGCAGCTAGAGGAGTGGGGCGCCTATGCCATGGCACTGAACACGCTGGAGGAGCTGCGGCAAGAGCATCCGGAGAACCTGCCTGCCGCGTGGCATGCGTTGGGGTTCGCCGATGCCACGTGCCACGCGCACCGGCTGACCATGCCGACGCTCCTGACCGCCGGTCAGAAAGACCCCGCCTGCCCGCCCCCTTCGGTGCGGTCGCTGTTCGAGATGCTGCCCGGCACGCGCAGCTACACCGAGATGAGCGGGCAGGCCCACGCCTACACCACGCCATTCCTGCACCTGGCCCGCGCCTGGTTCCGCCTGTATGTCTGATTTGACGGAGCGCAGCCCCTTGAACGTCTACCGGGAATTCGCCGACCAATGGGAACGAGGCCCGCGACTGGCGTGGGACACCATCGCCATGCGGCCGACGGACGGCGTACCATCGCGGGGCCTGAACTGCATGGAGGTGCCGTTTCTGGAGCGCGCGGCCGGAGTCGAGCCGGGCGGCTACGCCCGCGCTCCGGTGGGCGTCTACCTGGCGTTCCAGCGCGCGGCCGGTACATGCATGATAGACCAGTTCATCCCTCGCAATCCCCTCACCATGGGGCCGCAGGGCTACGAGTCGGACGCCGGCCGCACGGCCACCACCGGGGCGGACGACATCGTGGTGGACGGGGTGACGATTGATTCGCCCGAAGCCGTGGTGGAGCACATGGAGGGCCATGAGTTCCCGCGGATGGAGAAGCAAGCGGCGGAGTTCGACCCGGAGGATTCGGCGCACATCAAATCGCTGATCGAGGCGGAGTGCGCAACCCAGCGGCTGTTCGGTCCGGGAATACTCAAGGGACCATACTCCGGCGGATTCCAGAGCTTCCCGCACTTCCGCTACAGCGCCTACGGCTACGTGCACTACTTCTCCGCCTACGCCCTCTATCCGGAGGTGATGGAGAGGGACTTTTCCCTGCAGGCGGACGTTGCCGCCCTGCGGAACCGCGCCGCCGCGCGGGCCATCATCGAGGGCGGCCTGCCGAAGCTGATCCGCCTGGACCACGACATGGCCGACTCGTGCGGCACGCTGGTCAACATCCGGTCGCTGGAGGACATCTGGTTCCCGCACTTCGCCCGCAGCATCCAGCCGTTTCTTGAGGCGGGCGTCCGCCTTCTGTGGCACTGCGACGGCAACCTGATGGAGATGGTGCCGCGCCTGATCGAGGTCGGTGTGGCCGGGTTCCAGGGCTTCCAGTACGAGGCCGGCATGGACTACCCGCACATCTGCCGCATGGCCGACCGGGACGGAGGGCCGCTCATTATCCTTGCCGGGGTATCGGTCACCCGCACGCTGCCCGCCGGTAAGCCGCAGGATGTAGCGCGGGAGTTGGAATGGCTGGTGGAGAACGGCCCCCGGCGGGGCCTGTTCCTGGGGGCCAGCAGCAGCATCACCCCCGGCACCCCGCACGAGAACATCCAGGCGCTGATAGACGGCCTGGCCCACTACCGCGAGCGCGGCCGAAAGCAGTGACAGGGAATCCGGCAGGCAGAACTCACTCTTCCGAGTGATCTTCCCCCGTTTCGTCACCTTCCCCTGCGTGCAGCACAGGCACTGTAAGCAGTGGAAAGTGTGGAACCGGAAAGCCTCCCTGGCCCACAAGAGCACTCACCGCTTCACGTGCGTACGGGGAAAGGACGTACTGCACACCTTCTTCGAGCCAGCGCGTAATAAGCGACTCTTCAACACCTCGACTGGCACGGATCCCGGCCGTCAATTCCACGGAGACTTCGTAGGGAGGTTCTTCAACGTCAAAGACGGCCGCCACGCTCAACTTCACCAGATACCTCTGGTCTCCGGCCGGGTGGTAACCGAGTTCGAACTCCCAACCTTCCGGCGTTGGCAGTTCCTCCCGGCGGTCCGAACGCAGAGGCGGAATGACGGACGCAGAAAACCGGGCGCGGCTGACGTTCACAAACTCCAAATTTGCGGGGAACAACCGGGCTTTTTGAGGGTTCTCCATCCGTGCCGCCTTCAGGCTGCCAGGCCATAGGTCGGCGCCTGGGTGCCCGTTTCAAAGTCGCTGTGCTCCACCGCAAACGAACGTCTCACACACTCCTCCTGCGAGACCTCATGCCAGTCGCCGTCCTCCGGAGCGGGCGGGGCTTTCTCTGGCCAACGGACAGTCTCGCCGGACATGGCCCTCAACACGCGGTCGAGTCCCGGCCACTCTCTGCGCTGCCACTCCTGCACTTCCTCGTAGGAGGACTCAGCACAGAGGTCCTTGAACAGTTCGTACATCGGCGATTCTTCTGAAGCCATCATTCAGTCTCCCCAAGGTGCCAGGGGATGTCCTCGCGGCGCAAAGTCCAGTTTTCACGAATCTTCTCCCGTGAGCGAAGACACAAAGCTCGCACGGGACGCTTCAAATCTCTGATCGGCTCGAAATAGAAGATGGAATCAATCTCTATGCCCGCTTCCTCGCAGGCTTTCAGACAGAGGGCTGCGACCCCGCTTCGGATGTCAGCGCTGCTCCAGCCCTTCTGTCGCACATTTCCCCAGTTGGCGTCTTCAACCGCCCGCTGGATGTCCTTGTTGTCCCACAATTGGTCTATGTTCAGCGTCTGCCCGCTGTCCACCACCGCTTGCATAACCGCCCAGTTGGTCTGCCAGCCGCGCACCGTTCGCGCAAACCAGATGGCCGCCATCAGATCGCCGAGCCAGAAATAGACGCCCGGCCCGTACCATCCCGCGGGACTTTCGGAAAAACCGTTTTCTTCCACGGTCTCCGCCCGGGAGATGGTCGTGCCATGGAAGGCGTCGCGGTATACTGCTCCCTCGGTGATCGGCAACGCAACTTCCTTGCCTCGAATCTTACAGCGGCGGTAAGCCATTAACTGCTCGTCATCTCCCCGATGTAACCAGCACTCACCACGCAGGTGATAATAGTCGTTTCGGCGTCTTTTGTCAATTCATAGGCGTTGCCCGTACACGGCGTCCTCACCAGGTTTCGTTGTGGATGCGATCGGGGTTGTAGCGGTCGGCGCGGCCCTTTTCTTCCGCCGGGTGGCCCAGGGCGACCAGCGACAGGCAGATGGCGTCTTCCGGCAGATTCAGGATTTGGGCGACGCCCTCCACGCGGTCCTTTCGCGGGTGGACACCCAGCCAGCAGGTGCCCAGCCCCAGGGCACGGGCGGCCAGCAGGATGTTCTGCGTGGCGGCCGCGCAATCCTGCACCCAGTAGCCACGGTGTTTCTCCAGGCTCGTGTCCGCCACCACGGCGATACACACCGGCGCCTCGGAGAGCATGCTGGAGTAAGGATGTACTTTCATGATCTCCTCCATCACCGCGCGGTCCCGGATGACCACGAAGTGCCAGGGCTGCTGGTTGCCGGCGGAAGGCGCGGCCATGGCGGTGCGGAGTATCTCCTCCAAGTCGTCATCGCCGACCGGCTCGTCCGTGTAGCTGCGAATGCTGCGGCGGGTCATCAACACTTCCAATCCTTCGTTCATGGCTTTGCCTCCGTATGCAAGAGAATGTCGAGAGTGCGACTTGACTTCAGCGCACCAGGAGCACGGGGCAGGGGATCTCGTCAATGATGAGCTGCTTCTCGTTGGCCATCAGGTCGCGCTTGCGGGTGGAGGCCCGGAAGGCGCCCATCACCAGCAGGTCGGCGTCCCGTTCCTTTTGCTCGCGCAGCAGCACGCTGTGGCAGGCCCCCCTGAGCAGCACGGTGCGGTTCTTGACGTCGGCGTCTTCGGCAAGCCCGGCGATGTAGTTCAACTGCCGGCGGCAGGACTCTTCCAGTTCCTCGTCGTATTCCTCCATCTCCTCTTCCACGAAGATGTGGTAGCTGAGGAGTTGTTTGAGGGTAGCGGTGTCCACGACGGCGGCGATGATGAGGGTGGCCTCCTCGTCGCGGGCCAGCGCGATGGCGTCGCGGGATGCCTTCATGCCGGTCTCGCTGCCCTCGGCGAACAGCAGGATGCGGGAGTAGGTATGTTTGACCATCGCTTCAGCGCCCCCTGGCGGAATCTGCGCCGGTGGAAGAAGAGCGCTCCCGGCGGCGGGCCTCGCGCTTGCGTTTGACCTTCCGGAGCACGATGAACTCCTCACGCCGGCGCTCCGCAAGGACTTCGTTGATGCGCTTCAAGGACTCTTTATATTGGGGTATGTAGGTCTTTTCAAGGGCGTTGACGCGGCGCTGGGTGCGGCGCACCTCGCGGGCCAGCCGGAATACCGCGTTCTCCACCTCGGCCAGCTCTGCCACCAGGGGCAGCGCTTCCAGGAAGCGTTCCATCACCTCGTCCCCGTAGCTGCCCCCGCCGGTGAGGCCGAACTGTACGCTCAGACCCTCGGGCTCGCACTGGATGGCCGGCACCGGCACGCCCATCACGGAATGGGACCGGATGCTGAGGGTGTGGTCCATGTCCACCGCCGTGCCCTCCCGCACCAGGCCGCTCATGCCCTGCTGCAGGGCCGCCTTGCGCAGTGCCTCGTAGGCCGCCGCCATGGCCTCCTCGACCTCCCGCTTGATGCGGCGCGCGGACTCTACCTGCGACATCAACTCGGTGACCAGTATCTGGCGCTTCTTCTCCAGCAGGTCATGGCCCTGCTCGACGCGCTCCAGGGTCTGCTCGATGTCCAGGTAATTGCGCCGTGTGGGGGCGACGTCCAGCCGTGGCATCTCAGCCGCCTCCTTCCTGGTCGGCGGATTCCTCGTTTTCCTCTTCCCGGCCGTAGTGGGCGTCCAGCAGCTCATCGCTCACCCGCGCCAGTTCGCTGCGCGGCAGGATGCTGAGCACCTTCCAGGCCAGGTCGAGGGTCTGCTCGATCGAGCGGTTCTCGTCCGCGCCCTGATCCAGGTATTCGTGCTCCAATGCATCGCCGAACTCCAGTATCTGGCGGTCGCCGGGAGAAAGCTCCTCCTCCCCGATCACGGAGGCCAGTCCGCGCACTTCCTCCACCTGGCTGTAGGCGGCGTAGAGCTGATTGGAGACCGCCATGTGGTCCTCACGGGTAAAGCCCTCGCCCACGCCGTCCTTCATCAGGCGGCTGAGGCTGGACAGGGGGGCCACCGGGGGATAGATGCCCTCTTGAAAGAGCCCGCGATCGCAGACGATCTGCCCCTCGGTGATGTAGCCGGTCAGGTCCGGGACGGGGTGGCTGATGTCGTCCGAGGGCATGGTGAGGATCGGCATCTGAGTGATGGAGCCCTCGGAGCCTTTCACGCGGCCGGCACGCTCGTACAGGGCGGCAAGGTCGCTGTAGAGATGGCCGGGATAGCCCTTGCGGGCGGGTATCTCGTCGCGCGCGCTGCTTACCTCCCGGAGCGCGTCGCAGTAGTTGGTCATGTCCGTCAGCAGCACCAGCACGTGCATGTCCCGGTCGAAGGCCAGGTATTCGGCCAGCGTCAGGGCGACGGCAGGCGTCAGCACGCGCTCTACGCTGGGAGCATCGGCCGGGCTGAGGAACAGCGCCACCTTGCTGAGCACGCCGGCGCTCTCGAAGGCATTCCGGAAGTAGTCGGCCTGGTCGTTCTTGATGCCCATGCCGGCCAGCACGACCACGAAAGCCTCTTCCTCGCCCTCCAGCAGCGTGGACTGGCGCACGATCTGGGCCGCAAGCTGCGGGTGCTGCATGCCGCTGCCGCTGAAGATGGGCAGCTTCTGTCCGCGGATCAGGCTGTTGGAGCCGTCTATGATGCTGATCCCCGTCTGGATGAAGTCCGTGGGGTAGCTGCGGGCGGCGGGGTTGATGGGCAGGCCGTTGACGTTGCGCAGCTCGCCGCCCAGCGGGGGCGGTCCTCCGTCGGCCGGTTGGCCCAGGCCGTCGAAGACGCGTCCCAGCATGTCCTCGCTGACCCGCAGATCGAAGGGCCTCCCGGTGAAGCGCACGCCGGTTTCCGCGCTACTCAGCCCTGTGGTGCCGCCCAGAATCTGCACCACGGCGTGGTCTCGGTCCACCTCCAGCACCCGTCCCTCCCGGCTGGACCCGTCCGGGGTTTCGACCTGCACCCGTTCGTCGAAGCGCACGCCGCGGACGCCCGATATGTAGAGCAGCGGATCGTCCAGGCGGTCCACGCCGACGTAACGAACGGGGTTGTCGCGTATCATGTGTATTCCTGCTCCAGTTGCCCCAGTTGATCGTCCAGTCGGTCCAGCACGCCGTGGAGGGCATCGTCCTCGGTGAGGAGTTTCGCGCGCCGCAGGTCGCGCAGCACGTCCATCTCCCGCACCTGCGCGATGGGGGCACCGGCGTCAATGATCCTGCTTGCCCGGCGGTGGAAGGCCACGAAGGCCCGCAGGAGCATGATCTGCTTCTCGGGCTCGCAGTAGGTGTCTTTGGGGTCTGTGGCGTCCTGCTGAAGGAAGCCGGTCTTGAACAGGTCGGTCGTCAGCAGCACCAGGCGCTGCTCGTCTGGCAGCACGTCCGCGCCGACGAGCTGGACGATGTCCTGCAGCTCGGCCTCCTCGGAGAGGAGGTTGATGATCTCCTCCCGGTAGTCATACCAGTCCGGCTCGTACTCCCGCCACCACGCCGTCAGGTCGTCCAGGTACTCGCTGTAGCTGTCCAGCCAGCTCACGGCGGGATAGTGGCGGGAGTAGGCCAGGTCCCGGTCCAGCGCCCAGAAGCAGCGGATGAAGCGTGTGGTATGCTGTGTGACGGGTTCGCTGAAATCGCCGCCCGGCGGGCTGACTGCGCCCACCACGGTGACGCTCCCCTCGCGGCCGCCGAGGGTCTCCACCTGGCCGGCGCGCTCGTAAAACTCGGCCAGCCGGGCCGCCAGGTAGGCGGGGTAGCCCTCCTCGGCGGGCATCTCCTCCAGCCGGCTGCTGGCCTCCCGCAGAGCCTCCGCCCACCGGCTGGTGGAGTCGGCCATCAGCGCCACGTCGTAGCCCATGTCGCGGTAGTACTCGGCCAGCGTGATGCCCGTATATATCGAGACCTCGCGGGCGGCCACGGGCATGTTGGAGGTATTGGCCACCAGCACGGTGCGCTCCATCAGTCTGCGGCCCGTCCGGGGGTCCTCCAGCTCCGGCAGGCTGCGCAGCACGTCGGTCATCTCGTTGCCGCGCTCCCCGCAGCCCACGTAGATGACGATGTCGGCATCGCTCCACTTGGCCAGTTGCTGCTGCAGGACGGTCTTGCCGGTGCCGAAGTCGCCCGGGATCGCCCCCGCGCCGCCGCGCGCGATGGGGAAGAGGCTGTCTATCACGCGTTGTCCGGTGACCAGCACCTGGCTGCTCGAGTGGCGGCGGCGGATGGGTCTTGCCTTCCGCACCGGCCAGCGCGTGGTCATGTTCAGGCTGCGGGTCCGCCCGTCGGACTCCACCTCGCAGAGCGTTTCCTGGAGCGTATAGCCGCCCGCGGGCCGGACCTGCCGCAGGGTGCCGCTCAAGCCCGGAGGCACCAGCAGGCGGTGCTCCACGGCCTCGGTTTCCTGCACCGTGCCGAAGACCTGTCCCTGCTCGACCTCGTCGCCTTCTTCCACTCGGGGCTCGAACTGCCATTCCTTCTCGCTGTCCAGCTCCTCGGCGCTGGCGCCCACATCGAGGAAGGCGCCGTCACGGTCCGCCAGCACCCGCAGGGGCCTCTGCAGCCCGTCGCAGATGCCGCCCAGCAGGCCCGGCCCCAGCACCACGGACAGCGGCCGGCCGGTGGCCACCACCCCGGCCCCCGGTCCCAGGCCGCCCGTGTATTCGTAAACCTGCAGGGTGGCCACGTCGCCGTCCACCTTCAGCACCTCGCCGATCAGACCGTCGGGACCCACGCGCACCACCTCGAACGCGCCGACGTGCGACATGCCCTCGGCACGGACGATGGGCCCGCTCACGCTCAGCACGGCGCCCGCCTTTTCCTGTCTGTCGCTCATCGGCTCATCTCACCCGGGTCGGGCAGCATCTCCGCAAGCTCTTCACGTATCTGCTTCCACAATCGGTCCATACGCCCCTCGAAGGTCTGGTCCGCCACCTGCCGTCCGTCCAGGTCCCTCAGAACCAGCCCACCGGTGGCCGTCAGGTCCTTGCCGGAGAGGCTAATCTGGACGTTCCGGTCCAGTTCCTCTTCAGCGGTGTCCGCAATACGTTCGGTCAGCTCTTGTCCTATCTCCTCTCGATCCCGGTCGCGCAATGCCAGTTCGAAACTGTCGCCCTCCATACACTCGATGGCTTTCAGCGCCAGCCGGGTTAGCACGTCGCGATAGCTCTCGTCTTCGGTGAGCGCGGCCAGTTCTTCTTTTGCCCGGTCGCGCAATTGCTCCAGGATCTCGTGTCGCGCCTCACGGTGGAGGGCGGCCACGTCCTGCTGGGTGCGTGCCCGGATGCGCTGCTCCCGCTCTTCGGCCTGCCGCCGGGCTTCCTGTCTCAAGCGTTCCCGCTCCTGTTCGGCCCTCTCCTCGGCGTCTTCGCGGATGCCCTCGGCATCGCGTTCGGCGCGGCGCTCGATCCGCTCCGCCCTTCGGCGGGCGTCGGCCAGGATCTCTTCTTCCAGCGCTTTCTCTTCGTCGCTCACGACCGCTCCCGGTTTTGCGTCGGAATCAGACCCTTATGCCCACGGACTCACGGATCATCTTCAGCAGGGACGGGCTCTCGGGGCTCGGCCCCTCCGGCCCGGGTATCTCCACAATCAGGGGAAAGGCGCCGCCGTAGCGTATGTCGTTCACCTTCTCTCGGATGGCGTTGGCGATCTGCTCGGTGGTGATGACCACCGTCTGGCCGCCCTCTTCCGCCAGGCGGTCCAGCTCGCGGGCGGCATCTTCGGGCTTTTCCACCACGGTGCCCTCGACTCCGGCGTGCCGGAAGCCGATCACCGTGTCCTCGTCCGCCACCACGTGGAAGGGCATCTTTGGGCTCCGCAGCAAGTCGGGCTATATTTTGATGTACAGCAGCACCGCCACGAGCAGCCCGTAGATGGCGATACCTTCCGCCAGGGCGACGAACAGCAGGCTGCGGGTGAGCAGCTCGGGGTTCTCGCTGGCCGCCCCCAGCGCCGCTGCGCCCACCTTGCCCACCGCGTAGCCGGCCGCCAGGCAGGGGATGCCGATGGCCACCGCTATGGCCATGGACAGGTCCCAGCGCGTCTGCGAGGTGACCTGTTCGGTCGCGGTCTTGGCTTCCTCCGTCTCCTGGGCGAAGGCGGTCGCCACGCCTACTCCGGTGGTCAGACAGAGGGCCGCCAGGATCAACGTCAACATCAACACCTGCCCTATGTAGCGCTTCGTTCTCGTTTTCACGGACTCCCTCCGCTTTGAGACGCGTTTCAACTCTCGGAACTCTCGTCCAGGTCCAGGCGGAAGGGATCGTACCGCGTTCCCTCGCCGTGGAAGAACTTGCTGAAGAATTCGTAGTATTCCAGCCGCATAATCTGAATGGCGACGATGAGACCCTCCAGGGCGATAACGACCGCCGTGCCGAGGGCGAACACGACGACCGACCAGAGCGGCCCCCCGGGCAACTGGTGCACCAGGCGCTCCAAAACGAATATTGTAAAGCACAGCGCCGCATGGCTCAACGCGAATGCCGCCACGCGCAGGAAGGAGAATGTGTTGGCCATGTAGGTCATCATCGCCTCCACCGCCTCGATCAGCCCCTGGAAGAAACCCATCAGCAGTCCCTCCCTCCAAAGCCGATCGCGGTGCGCGAACAGCGCATACAGGGGTTCGTGGAAGACCAGGATGATGAGGGGAGCCACGATGAAGAGGCCGATCAGCCACAGGTCCGACGGCCCGGCTCCGGCTACCGCCAGCTTGATCACCCAGCCCAGCGCGCCCCAGTAAAGGATGATACCCACCACGCCAAACCGGCCCAGCAGCCCTTCCTCCAGGTCCCCCCGGCGCAGGCGGTTGACGATGTTCAGCACCGCCCCCACGCTGATGAGCACGATGCCCAGCGCCACGGCCAGAATCAGGTAGCGCACCACGTGTCCCCCCGCATCGCCGCCCTCGAAGCGCATCGGTTCGAAGCTGAGAGTGAACGGGAAGCCCAGTTCCCGCAGCGACGCGCCGAAGAACGATCCCTGGAAGAAGGTCCCGAAGAGCGAGCTGGCGATGCCGCTGAAGGTCATCACCCGCCCGATGTCCCGCACAACGTCTCCCTTCCCCCACCGCTTCAGCAGCAGGCCCACGGCGATCAGGCACAGGCCATGGCCCAGGTCGCCGAAGATCAGCCCGAACATCAGCAAAAAACTCACGGCGAACATCACCGTGGGCTCGATCTCCCGGTAGTCGGGCACGCCGTATCCCTGGACCAGCCGCTGGAAGGGCCTCAGCAGCGTGCTCCGCGCGGTGCGGCTGGGCACGTCGCCCGCCTCTATCTCTTCTTCGGTGGGCTGGAACACCTCGATCACGGCGCGGTCGTTGGTGACTTCGTTCAGCGTTTCGCGCAATTCGGCCGTCTGCTCGGCCGGCACCCAACCGGAGATGATCGTGGTGGCCCAGGTGGTGCCGAAGTTCCGGCGCGCCTGCAGGAACCTCAACTGCAGGCGGACCGCCCCCCAGGCGCGCCTCAGGTCCTCACCGTGCGCCCGGCCGAACGCCTCCAGCGCCCGCCGCAGCGTCGCGATCCGATCGGTCAGTTTCCGCTGCTTCTCGCCGGCCTGCTCGTAGACGTCGGCGGGGGTCTGATCGCCCCACACGGGCAGCTCGCGCTCCTCGAACCCGTTCTCCTCCAGGACGGTCTCCACGGCGAAGCGCCGCCGCCGGCCGGAGAGCACCAGTATGTCGCCGTCCCAGCTCCGGCCCTCCTCCGCCCCCAGCCGCACAAACAGGGCTCCCGGAGGCAGGTCTTCCCGCACGGCGCCCAGATTCTCCGGCGGTATGCGGCCGCACTGCAGCGCCAGCAGGCCGGACTCCCGGAGGCGCCTCAGCGACGAACGCACGTTCCGGAAGGGCCCCAGGCGTTCGGCCAGTTCCCGCGTCTCCTCCAACCCCTCTTCCAGTTCCTCCAGTTCCTCTCTCTGCTCCCGCGAGCGCTCCTCCAGCAGGGATACCAGATCCTCGACAGCATCCAGCTCCGGCAGTTCGGAAACGGGCGAGGCCTCCGGCTTCTCGACGCCGAAACGGTCCAGCAGGTCCTCGATCCGGCGCAGCAGGTCTCGCGCACGCTCCATTTCCCCCTCCACCTGCTCCGGCTGCAGCTCGCCCCCGCTTTCCTCCACGCTGCTGCGCAGGTGCATCACACCCAGGTCTCCCAGAGCCCGGATCACGCGCTGCTCGTTGCGCGCCAGAACGAAGATGCGCACCTTGCGCATGGGAGCCGTGCTCAGCGCGTTCATCGGGGGCTCCTCTCCAGGCCCAGCCGCTCCTCCACCTCGCGTGGGGAGGCGTCGCGGCCGACCAACTGCACCAGGGCGATGAGCTGTCGCAACTCTTGCCGCTTCAAATAGTAATAGCTGACCAGGATGGCCGGTCCGGCCAGTTCACTGCGGTACTGGCGCTCGGCCAGGCGCACGGTCTGGGCCCACAGGGCCTCCTCGACCGCGCCGGGCGATTCCGCCTGCTCCGGAGAATCCAGTCGGTCGCGCAGGAAGGGAAGCGCCTGCATCACCTGCCGTCCGTCCGGGAGCGCGTGGATGGCACGGAGCGTATTGGCGTTCAGTTCCCCGTGGTCGGCCGGCAGCACGGGGGACAGGTCTTCCCACTTGATACCGTAAGTGTGCGTGGCCCTCAGCACCGCCAGCAGGCGGTTGGCGTCCATCTCCATCCTCACCGGCGGCAGGCAGCTCCCTCGGACGGCACGGGGCAGGTCCTCCAGGGCTTCGCTCACCATCGCCAGCCTGCCGCGGTCGAAGGCCATCTCCAGGTAAGCCTTCTTGCCGGTCCGCTTGTAGACGGGCATGGCGGCCATGGCAGCCTCTCGGACCCGCGTCAGGGAAATGCGCTCGATGAATTCACCCACGCTTCGGCTCTCCAGAAGCGATGCGACCGGCAGCGCCAGCCCTTCCGGCAGTTCGGGCAGCATGCGCTTGGCCGTATCGAGGGCCTCTTCACGCCCCAGCAGGCGAAGCAGCAGCTTCAGCGCTTCGACCTGAAACCAGGAGAGGAGGCCCATGTAGAACCTGCCGTAGGCGCCGGACACGTAGCGTATCAGCGAGCCGAACTCCGCCACGCAGGCGCCGGTCAGAAGCCGTTCCAGGTCCAGGGCGGTGCGGATACCCTCGCGGGGGAACAGCTCATAGGCCAGGTCATTCAGGTTTCCCGCCTCGGCAAGGTCCCGCAGCCGGTCGCCTTCGTACAGCCGCCTCCTGCGCCCCCGGATAAGGGCGTTCAGAAACTCGAAAGGGACCTCGGAAAGGCCCCTTTGTCGCGATTCGGCCAGCAGGTTGTCGGGCATGGCTCAGTGAGTCGGAAAGCTAATCTGACGGTCCCGGCGCGATCGTCTCCATGATCAATTGCACGGCTTCTTCCACCTGGTCTTCATCCAGGTCTTCCAGGCGCGGCAGTTTCTCCCGTTCGGCTTCCAGGCGGTCCTCCTTCTGCTGCTCCAACTCACGGACCTTTTCCTGGACGATCTCATCGGCTTTCTGCCGGGCTTCCTCGCGGGCGTCCTCAACGATCTGCCGGGCATCCCGGCGGGCTTCCTCGACGATCACCTCCGCCTTGTCCTCCGCTTCCCGGATCAGGCGGCGTCCGTCCTTCTCGACCTCCAGCACTCTGTCAATGATGTCGCTCACAGTTCCACCTGGACCTTGCGGACGGCTTCGATGAGTTCCTCCGCATCCCCGGCGGCGATCATGCGGTCGTAGACGCCGGGCAGTTGCATCAGATGGCCGATGTCGGCCAGCAGTTCCACGTTGGGGCCGGGATTGTGCGGCTCGGCCACCACAAGGAAAACCAGGTAAACCAACTCCCCGTCGGCGGCGTCGAAGTCAATGCCGTCCTGGCTGACCCCCACGGCCAGCTCCACCCCGTTTACGTCGGCGTGCTTGGCGTGGGGGATAGCCACCCCGGCGCCGATGCCGGTGGTCCCCTTCTGTTCGCGTTCGTAGAGGGCGTCTATCAGACCTTCGCGGTCGTTCACCGCGCCGGTGCGCACAAGAAGCTCCACCAGCTCCGCGATGGCCTCCTCCTTGTCGAACGCCTCCAGGGGGATCTTTACCGTTTCTTCGGACAGGAGGGCCACTACATCCATGCTGCCGGCCCCATTAAAGAATGTTCAGGGAATATGAACTCTGATTGCACTATACGCCATACCGCGCCGGGCGTCAACCTTCTCGGGCGTCCCCGAAATGGGCCGTCCGGCCCGCCGGGCGGTGAATTTCGCTCGCGCCATGTTATACTTTGGGTAGAGGCAAAAGTGGCGGAAGGCCACGGTCTGTCAGGCGGAAAAAGGGCCGGCGCATCGAGGGGATAGTCACATGGCGCAAGACGGTTCAAAATCGGACTCCAGGTCTCTGCGCAAGGGGCTGGCGCTGCACCACGTGTTCGCTATCGCGTCGGGCGCCATGATCAGTTCCGGCCTGTTCGTCCTGCCGGGCATGGCGCACGCCATGGCGGGTCCGGGTGTCGTCTGGTCCTACCTGATGGCCGGCATACTGGCAACCGCCGGCGCTCTCAGCATCGCGGAGCTTACCACCGCCATGCCCAAGGCGGGGGGGGACTACTTCTTCATCATGCGCGGGTTCGGGCCGGCGGTGGGCACGGTCGCCGGCATGTTGAGCTGGTTCTCCCTCTCGCTCAAGAGCGCCTTTGCTATCGTGGGCATGGCGGCCTTCGCCGCGCTGCTGATCAACATCCACGGTCTGGTGGCAGGCACGATCATCTGCCTGGTCTTTCTGGCGTTGAACCTGGTCGGCGTGCGCGAGGCGGCGCACGTGCAGGTGGCGCTGGTGGCCTGCTTGTTCGGCCTGCTGGCCCTCTACGTGGGGTTCGGCATGTTGCAGATTCGGTCCGAGCTGTTGATACCCTTCGCCCCTAAAGGCATCGTGCCCATCTTCACCACCACCGGCTTCGTCTTCGTCTCTTACGGGGGGGTGCTCAAAATCGCCGGGGTTGCGGAGGAAGTGCGGCAGCCCGGGCGCATCATACCACTGGGGCTGGCCCTCTCGCTGGCAGCGGTCACCCTCCTTTACACGCTCACCGTTATGGTCACCAGCGGGGTCGTGGAGAGCGAGGCACTGAACGGCTCCCTGACGCCCATCTCGGACGGCGGGCGGGCCATAATGGGGCAGTTCGGCTTCGTGGCGATGAGCGTGGCAGCCATCCTGGCATTTGTCTCGACCGCCAACGCGGGCATCATGGCCGCCTCACGTTATCTGCTGGCGCTTAGCCGGGACCACCTGCTGCCTAAACCGCTCTCACGGGTCAATCAGCGCTTCCGCACGCCTCACGTGGCGATCGGCCTCACGGGACTCATCATCGTCCTCAGCCTCCTTCTCAAGCTGGAGGTCCTGGTCAAGGCGGCCTCCACGGTGCTCATCCTCACCTTTATGCTGTCCTGCCTGTCGGTGATTGTGCTGCGGGAGAGCGGACTGCAGAACTACCGGCCGGCGTTCAAGTCGCCCATTTACCCCTGGGTGCAGATCGCAGGGATCGTGGGGCTCGGTTTCGTGCTGCTGGAGATGGGGGCGCAGGCCTATTTTATCAGCGCGGGGCTGATCCTGGCCGGGTTCCTCAGCTTCTGGTTCTACGGGCGGAAGCGGGTCAAGCAGGAGTCGGCCCTCCTGCACCTGGTGGAGCGGATAACCGCGCGAGAGTTGGTGACCGGGACCTTGGAGGAGGAGCTGAAGCAGATAATCCGCGAGCGCGACGAGATAGTGCACGACCGCTTCGACGGCGTCATCGAGGAAGCGCCCGTCCTGGACGTCGAGGGGCCGATGAAGGTGGAGGAGTTCTTCGATCTGGCGGCCGAGGAACTGGCGGAGCGAGTCGGTATGACGCCCGCGCGGCTGTCGAAGGCGCTGAAGAACCGGGAGACCCAGAGCAGCACGGCGCTGAACGATTGGCTGGCGGTGCCACACGTGGTCGTCGAGGGAGAGGGACGGTTCGAAATACTTATGGCGCGCGCGCAGGAGGGCGTCGCCTTCTCCGAGGAGGCCCCGGCGGTGAAAGCGGTCTTCGTGCTGGTCGGCACGCTGGACGAACGGAACTTCTACCTGAACGCTCTGGCAGCCATCGCCCAGATAGCCGGCAACCCGGAATTCCTCGACCGCTGGCTGGCCGCCAAAGGCCCCCAGGGCCTCAAAGACGTCGTCCTCCTGGCCGAGAGAGCCCGCGCCGGGTGAGTAGAACGTAGCCGGAGAACCGAGTTGCGAGATGTTGATATCCAGTTGGACCGGCGGCTGTTCTCCCGGGTGTTCTTGGTCCTCCTCGCGCTTTCCCTCTTTCTCGTGGCTATCCTTCTGGGCGGTCGGGGATTCGACTGGCTCGCTACGTTGTCTCTCGGGCTGTTCGCCGCCATTGCGGCCCTCCTGTTGGCATTCGCCTGCTGCGGCCTGCATTCCGCGGTGCGGAAGTGCATCCGCCGCGAGTTGGGACCACTGGATTTTCTCAGGCCCGCCCTCTTTTTGGTCGCGACTGGAATATGGATAGCAGTCGGGTCAGCGCTGTCACTTGCAGCCGGGGTGATCGAGGTCGGGCTCTTGCTCATCTTCGCGTGGATCATCCGAGGTGCTGTGGCGGGAATTACTCAGGGTCGGCTGGGATCGTAATGTCCTTTAAGAGCCACACATAATCTCCGCCCTAGACGGGGCAGTTCAGGGCAGAGCCCCGAAGGGTGGCCCCCCGCAAATCGGCTAAGAGTGTGTATGGAAAACTTCATGCGGCCTTCGATTGGGCATTCTTGCCTGAACGAGCCAACATCAGGTTGCTCATGGCCACGTAGATCCAGGTTTCCTCGCTTTCGGGGAGCGCTTCGCAGTCCTTCCTCAGACGACGGCACTTACAGAGCCATGCAAATGTCCGCTCAACCACCCAGCGGCGCGGCAATACCTGAAAGCCCCCACCGAGGGGCTTTTCCACGATCTCGATGCTCCGGCCCGTATGTTTGCTCAGCCAATCCTCGAAACGACAGCGGTAGCCGGCATCAGCCCAGATTTTTTCCAGTCGTGGCCAGTCCTCCAACTTCAGCGAGTCCACCAAGAGCTTGCCGCCATCGCGGTCTTGGATGTCCGCCGGGCGGTGGGCTAACGACGCCCACGGAGAACGCTTTTAACGACTCCAGATGCGTGTGCTGATGGACGGAACGCTCCGTCCATTTGCCTTGTCAGGTCCAACTCACCAATTCAGTTACGGACGAACTGTGGGCGGGCGAGGATGTCGGGCTCGTCTACGACCCTTGCCACCTCGATGAGCCCGCGCTCGTCCGAGAGGATTACGAAGTCCTCCCCCTCGGGCAGGTCCGACGGCTCCTGAAGGTGGTCCGGCCGGACGGGCACGCCGTGCAGGAGTTCCTCGACGCATTCCCCCCGCGCCCGGATCACCGGCAGCATCCGACCGATGGCCTCTCCGGGCACCAGGGCCCGGCGGAGCGGTTTCTCCTCGCCCTTGCGCCAGCTCTGCACTGCCCGTTCGAGCTGTTCCAGAGTGACGAAGCTCTCGTCCTCGTGGCCGAACGGTCCGGCATGGGTGCGGCGGAGACCGAGCATGTGCGCGCCGCCGATCCGCTGCCCCAGGTCGTGAACCAGCTTGCGGATATAGGTGCCCGCCTCCACCTCGGCCACAAACCGCAGATCGCGCCCCTCGGCGTCGGTTATCTGCCACCGGTACACCTCGCGTTCCCGTGCCTGCCGCTTCACGCGGCTACGGACGGGCGGCACCTGCTCGATCACGCCGCGGAAATCCCGCATCTCCCATTCCACCTCCTCAAGCGGCACGTCGCGGTGCAGGCGCATGACGCCCTCGTAGGTCTTGTCCTTCTTGAGGAACCACTGGGCCAGCCGGCAGGCGCGGTTCAGCCCCACGGGCAGCACGCCGGTGACCTTGGGGTCAAGGGTGCCGTAGTGGCAGCTCTTGCGCGCATCGAGGATATTGCCGGTCATGCTGGCGGCGCGGAAGGAGGTGGGACCGGACGGCTTGTCCAGGTTCACGATGCCGAATTCGATGAGATCTTCGATGCTGCGTCGGTCGCGGATTCTGTCCAGGTCAAGGTCCATGATGTGGTGTCCAGATCGGAGGTTTAACGGGCATTCTACGGCGCCGAGGGCTATCCTTCAAAGCCACCGCCGGCCTACCCAGAAGTTGACAAGCCGCCTTTTCGCCCGTACCATCGGGGTTCGACCTTGTCTGCACAAAGGGGGCGGGGAATGAAGACACTTCGATTGGTGTTGGTGGTGGTCATCGTGGCAGTGGGCCTGCTGGCGGTCTGGCGGTTCATGCCCGGGTGCCGGGAGAAGGTGAAAGGCTTCGTCCGGGAACAGGGGGGATGGACCGAACAGGCGCGCCGGGCCGACCCGGTGGGGTTCGTGGAGTACGCACAGAGGCAGCTCGCATCCGACCTGCAGAAACTGGAAGGTGCCCGCGAGAGACTGGCGACCGCGCGCGAAGACATTGGTGCCGAGGAAGAACGAATCCAGGAACGGCTGACGGCCGCACGGGACCTGGCGGAGGAGTTCCGCCAGGCGCACCAGGCGGCCGAGGAGGCTGCCACCTGGCCCGTGCCCCTGCACGGACGCGATTACAGCCGTGAGGAACTCGTAGAGCAGGTCCGGCTGTTCCTGCTGCAGAGGAACAGCTACGAGCAGACCCTCCAGGACCTGGCGGAAGCCGAGGAGGCCGCAGCGGACAAGCGGCGGGAAGTGGTCAGCAGGATAACCGGAACACAGGCCGCCCTGGCGTCTCTGCCCGCCAAGAAGGAAATCGCGCGGGTGAATCAGCTTACAGGCCGCACCGAGGAACTGCTGGAACAGGTGAATGAGCTGATCGGCGAGAACCGCGGGGTGCTGAGCGAATCGCCCGTGCGAACGGTGGAAGAGCTGGTCGCGCGCCGGGAGGAGCCGCCCGCCGAAGGTGAGGGAGATGTGAACGTAACGGCCTTTTTGGAGGCCACCGAATGAGCCTGTTTGCCATCGTGGCGGCCGCCGTGGGCGTGTTCCTGGCCGCCTACGCCACCGTGCTGCTGTTCACCGGCCGCAAGCCGGGCGAGGAGCACCGGGAGAAGATCGGCTGCGGCTTCATGCTGGTGGCGGGGCTGGTGTGGGGATGCGCCCTGGGCAATTACCTGAACAGCCTGTGGGCGGGCGTGCGGCTGGGGCTGGCCCTGGCACTGCTTCTGCCGGCGCTGGCCACGCTCCTGCACCCGGCGCGGGGGCGCGTGCTTAGTGCCATCGTGGCGCTGACGCTGGCTGTGCTGCTGGGCGGCTCCGTGGCGCCGCGCCTGTGGGAACGTCTGAACCCATCCGACGCCGAGGCGACCGCGCGCAAACTGGAGCAGCGGGTCCAGAAGCTGCGTTCCGGCATACAGGAAACACGGGGGAAGCTGAATCGCCTGCGCGAGGACAGGAAAGAGGTGAAGCAGCGCTTAGAGCGGCTGGGGCATGCGGACTTTGAGTCGCTGGCGGCCGACGCCGCCGGCTACGCCATGCTGAAAGAGCTGGCGGAGCTGGACCGCCTGATCCCGGCGCTGGAGGACTGGCTGGCGAAGGCGCAGGACAAGCTGGACCGCCTGGAGGTGGCCGAGCGGCGGTTCGAGCGCCTGGCGGAGGTAGAATCCGCTACCGGCACGCCCATCGAGCAGACGGAGCTGGAGGAGATGCTGGAAGAGATGGAACCGCCCCCCCGCACTGCGACGCCGGCCACGGTGGAGGAGCACGTGAGACGCGAGGACCTGCGCCGGCTCTACCAGCGGGAGTTCGGCCAGCCCGAATAGCCCTCCGCCCAACTCATGCCCCCGCGGAATCCGATGGACGAAGCGACGATCCCCAAGGTCGGCCAACGACTGGTGGAGTGGTATGCCGAGCATCACCGCGACCTGCCATGGCGCCGGAATACCACCCCCTACCGCGTCTGGGTGAGCGAGGTGATGCTGCAGCAGACCGCCGTGAGCACGGTCATCCCCTACTACCATAGCTGGATGGAGCGCTTCCCCGACCTGCGGTCCCTGGCGCAGGCCGACGAACGGGAGGTGCTGAAGCTTTGGGAGGGAATGGGATACTACCAGCGGGCCCGCCGGCTGCACCGGGCCGCGCACAAGGTAATGGCAGAACACCACGGGCGCATCCCCCGCCGCCGCCGTGACCTGCTGGACCTGCCGGGCATCGGCCCCTACATCGCCGACGCGATACTCAGCCTGGCATTCGGGGAGGACGTGGTGGCACTGGACGCCAACGTCGCACGGGTTTTCATGCGCCTGCTGGCGCTGGAGGGGCGGCCTACGGAAAGCACGGTGAAGCGAGAGGTCCGCCGGTGGGCGCGGGCGGGCGTGCCCGAGGGCCGTTCGGCGGAGTACAATCAGGCGCTCATGGACTTCGGCTCCTCCATCTGCCGACCGCGACGACCGGAGTGCGGGCGCTGTTTCCTGCAGGAGGACTGCCTGGCCTTCCGGCGGGGCGAGCAATACGACATACCACCCCCGACGCGGCGAAACTTAAGGGATATCTCCACGTCCGTGGCGGTCTTCCGACGAGACGGGCAGGTTTACCTCCAGAAACGCCCGCCGGAGGGCCTGTTCGGGGGCATGTGGGAGTTCCCCGGCGGCAAGGTGGAAGACGGTGAATCGCCCGCCGAGGCGCTGGTGCGCGAATGCCGGGAGGAGCTGTGTGTTGAGGTCAATCCCGGCGAGAGGCTGCTGCAACTGACGCACTACTACACAGTCTTCAAGGTGGATTTACACGCCTTCCTCTGCCCCGCACCGGGGAGCCTTTCGATAGACGAGACCCACATCTGGGTGGACATAAGTCAGTTGTGGAGCTACCCCATGCCGAGCGCGAACCGGGCCATCGCCGATGAACTCTGTTCGCGTGCAGATGAGGGGTAAGCAGAGGCGGTGGCTATGCGGCCCGTGCGGGAGTCCGGCATGAGTTGTTTGCTTTGTTGGCTTTAAGCGGGTAGGCTTGACGACCAACGAAGGAGGCAGGCACTGGCCAATTGCGCGGGGAGAAGCGTAACCGTTTTCTTCTGCAGAGGCGAAGCACGGAACAGAAGTTGCGTTGCTCCCACGGCTTTCTACTGGCGGGGTTCCAATCTCGCCTGTCGCGTTTGGCCGGTCCGCCGCGCTACGCGGCCTCCATATACGTATGGTTGTCGCCGCTGGTGGCAGTTTTGCCTCGGGTAAGACTGCAGCAGCGCTTGATAGCGGGAGCAGTCATTCAGGACGCATTTATGGACATTTTCCGGACAGCAGACCCCGGCAGACGCTTCCCCCCGGGTGGGTACAGCCGACCCGCTCCGTGGATTGTCGAGGCGTTTAATGTGTCTGCTGCCGTCTTCCTCCTCGTCCTGACGCTGCCTTTTTTCGCCTTCATAACATTCGTCCTGTGGCTGCGACAGGGGCGACCGGTGCTTTACCGCGGCTGGCGACTGGGTCTCAATAAAGAGCCTTTTGTAATGTATAAGTTTCGCACTCTTGTCCAGGATGCAGAAGGCCGTCTGAGCGGTGAGATACTCACCAGCAGCCCCGAGTTAATCACACCCGCCGGAAAGTTCCTGCGCGACACGAGGCTGGACGAGTTGCCGCAGCTATGGAACGTTATCAAGCGCGATATGGACCTCGTCGGGCCCAGGCCGGTGCGGCCCGTAGTCTACAGTGCCCTCTGTAGCCACATACCGGACTACGACCGCCGTTTCAGGGTGCGGCCAGGCGTCATCGGCATATCTCAGCTCTTCACGCCACACTCGTCTCCGAAGAGGCTTCGCTCACTGATAGACAACTATTTGCTGAAGAAAAAGGAACGGCTCTGGTGGAACATCTATGCCCTGGGACTGACCGGTTGCGTGCTGCTTCGGACGATTGTCATCAAGAGCGTAAGCCTGGTATACCGTCGAATTATCTGCCAGAAACTGCTCCGGCTTTACAGGGAAAAGCGACGCTACGAACGGGTGCCCGTAAGGAAAGGCGCGGCTTACCGCAAGACCACTCGACCCGGCGAGAAACGTTACGAGTATCTGGGGGAGATAAAAGACCTTAACGAGGAAGCTTTCCGCCTGAAGAGTAGGGGGGAACTGGATGACGTGTTCCCATGCACCGTCAAGCTGCAGAAGATCGTGGAGGATGTCGGACGCCGGAGCCCGAAGGAGAAACACGCTCTCTGTGAAGCCGTGTTACACCGGAAGCTTCAAGTCGAGGACGGCACCTGGAACTACATCCTTATGTATTACCCAAAAAGCCACATGCACGAGTACATCGTGCGTCAGTACTTCGTCCACGAGAGTGTGGCATGACCTGCGAAAATGGTTGATAGCTCCGCACTTCGACGTGGCCTGGCATTGGCGGAACGAACGGACAAAGAGCTTTGTAGCGTGCCGGTATCTCTCTGCCACCACTTGAGGCTGTTCTGGTTCAGACGGAACTGGACATTTCCGGGTCGGCAAGTAGTATGTTGCCG
>CAYVBE010000051.1:0-21721 GCA_964448935.1 uncultured candidatus Brocadiaceae bacterium | reverse complement strand
GGTGCGGACAACTGGAGCCACTACTGGCACGGTCCGGATAACAACGCGGTGTCCAAGGACACGGCCTACAGCTATCCGGAGACGGTTCAGTGGACGGGCAAACCGTATGACGCCACCCGCATTGACCTGCCCATCGTTGCCAACGGTCGCCTGTTCATGCTCTGGAACGGGCATCTGATGGACACCACCTTCGGCGAACCTGTCTTGCTGGGGGAAGAGGTCACGCTAAAGACCCGCGGATGGCAAACGGTGATGGAAGCTCCGTTGGAAGAGCAACGCGGTCCTTTGCTCGTGGCGCGGGCGACGGGTTCCGGGGTGCGGCTCTGGCACAGGCGTCTCTCTCCGGCGGTGTGGCTGCAGGCGGCGCGCTCGGTCGTGGTGGCCGACGGCGACCGGCTGCTGGTTGGGGACGGCTCCACGCTGCTGGTGCTGGACCAGGCCACCGGCGAGGAACGGCGCCGGGTTGAGATGGACTGCGAAGAGATTAAGTGGATCGCCGCCACGGACCGATACATTGCCGTTGTGGGCGGCCCACGGCACAGCCGCTTTCCCGAACGGATGCGAAGAATGTCGGAGAATGTCACTCCGTTCCGTTCCTCGGACCGGATGCTGACGGTGATGGACGGGGAAAGCCTGCGAACGCTCTGGAAGGAGAAGCGTGAAAAGGAGGCAGGGGCCTTCGATCCCCGGACCCCGGCAATCGCCGGCGGTCGGCTTTTCATCTGTACTGAGGACGGCAAGGCCGAAGCTTACAACATCGAAGACGGTGAAGTGGAATGGCGCAGGGAAACGGGGATCAGTCACGGGAAGAAGGTGGGGTTCCTCTGGGACCGGGTCAGTCGCCATCCGGTGGCGGGATATGCCGTGGCCGGGCTCTACTTTGTTGGAGCCCCGGAGATGGACCGTTGCGCAGTGCTCTCCCAGGAAGACGGACGTCCTGTGTGGGATATATCAAGGGGTCGCAGACCGACGGCTCCCATACCCCTGGCGTTCGACGATCTTGTCTGGTTCGGCGGGAATGGCCTGGACCCTGCCACCGGCGAGCAGAAGCGCGACGTGCCTGCCAGTGTGGGGGGTTGCGGGCACTTGACTGCGGCCCCGCAGGGCATTGTCGGTCAGAAGGGCCTGACCTGGGATGCGACCGCAGAACGGGAAGTGCCGGGTATTTCCGCCAAATCCGCGTGCGGTCCGTCGCAGTTCGTCGCCAACGGGTTGATCTGGCGTTTCCCCAACGGCGTCTGGCACGTTCCTGAATGGCGCGGTTTCAATGTGCGCGGACCGGTTGAGGAAGACCTTCCATCGGCCGATTTCAGACTGGCGAGGGGGGTGGAGGCCGACGGACCGAACCAGGAAGCCCAGGGCTGGGCAGCTTATCGCGCCAATCGGGCGCGTTCGGCATCGGTATCTGCGCAGGTCGGGGACGACGCCGACCTGATCTGGCGGGTTCCTGTTGCCGACAAGACCGTGCAAGATGCGCCTGCCGGCGGTGTCTTGCTGGGTGCGAGGATCGTGCCCACTCCGCCGGTGACGGCCGGCCACAAGGTTGTGGTCGCCGGCAACGACGGTGCGGTCGAGGCCCTCGACCTGCGAACCGGCGAGCATTTGTGGCGCGCCCGGACCGGCGGGCGAATCCAGAGCAGTCCCACCATCTGGAAGGGTCGGGTCTACGTGGGCAGCGCGGACGGCTGTGTGTATGCCTTTGCCCTCGAGGACGGGAAGCAGTTGTGGCGGCTGCGCGTCGCGCCCGAGGCCGGACGGATGATGCTGTACGGTCAGCTCGGAAGCCGCTGGCCGGTGCTCGGATCACCCATGGTTGCGGACGGACGGGTTTTTGCCGTTGCGGGTTTCATGGACTGCCTGGACGGAGTGCGCGCGGTTTCCGCCGATGCTGTTTCGGGAGATATCCTGTGGGAACGCACCGAGTGGAAGAACGCGGACGGCGAAACGCTGTCCCCCGGAAGATTGGCGGGCGGCACCGGTCAGTTCTGCTGGGACGACGCGGTAAACGAAGCCGTATACAGCGCCGGCGAAGGACTTCCGGTGCGACTGACGCCGAATGACGGAACGCTCCGTGCGGCGTACGCCCGCGGTCGCGTCGCCGAATTGAGCAGCGAAGGCGGAAAAGTCACCAGGGCTTTCAGACGCACGCACTACGCGGTTGGCCAGGACGTCGGTAAATTCGGCCGTCGCTGGATGGTCCTGGGCGGCAGCCGTATGTTGATGGATCGGCCGGCAGAGGATCTGTATCACCGGTCCAAGAAGGACATTTTCCTTTCTCAAGAGGGCAATGGCGACGGGCGTTTGCCGGTGCTGCAGGTAAAAGATTGCATCCTTATGCCGTCCTGGGACGACGGGGACGTTCTGCTGACACTCGAAACAGGCAAGAACCGCTTCAGCATCGCGCTGGCCCCCAAGGCCGACTTAAAGGCTTTTCTTGACGCCGGGATGGCCGGCAAGGCAGAAAGGCCCGAGGGGGTCCGGCGCAATGAGATGATCAGTGAGCGCCAAGATGAATTGCTGAGTTGGAGTGTCGAGCAGCCCTACGCTGTGTCTCCGCTTGCCTGCGCGCTCACCGCCAATGCGGCGCTTGTGATCACACTGAACGGTAGAGCCCAGGAGGCGAAACTCATTGCCTTTGACCGGGTTGACGGAAAGGGTCTGTGGCACGTTGATCTGCCCGCGGTCCCCGTCTACAACGGTCTTGCCGTCGCCGCCGGGGGGCAGATTGTCGTCGCCCTGCGGGACGGCACCGTACTTTGCATCGGCGAAAAGGAGGAGTCCACACAATGAACGTGCTCTGGAGCATTCTTGCAGGTTGCTTTTTGCTGGCTTCTGTTGCTGTGGCCGAGGACGACACATGGGCCTTTCCCGGACCGACAAATCCTGACGGCGAACGGGTGCTCGATCTGCGGGGTCTGAACGAACAGGTCGCCGGCCAGTCCGGCTTCGTTCACCTCAGCGAGGACGGGAATGATATGCTGCTGGGGAACGGAGAGCCGGCGCGGTTCTGGGCCGTCTCCTGCGGGGTGTTGGGCGACGATCTGCCGGAGACCGCGCGGTGGCTGGCCGGGCTGGGGGTGAACCTCGTGCGCATCTGCTCTTCGCGCGCCGCTTCCACCACGCTTAACCCCAAAGAACCGCGCTCCGACCCCATGCAGCCCGACCCTCAGGCTATTGACAAGGCCCATCAGATGGTGGCGGAGCTGAAGAAGCACGGCATCTACGCCATGATCACGCCTTACTGGGTGGCCAAGGGCTCCGACGTGACCGAGTGGGGCATCGAGGGCTACACCGGCAAGAGCGGCGGCACGAACGGCCTGTGGGGGTTGCTGTTCTTCAACGAGAAGTTGCAGGCCGCCTACAAGGAGTGGATGAAACAACTGCTGACCAGTGAAAACCCCTACACCGGCATCCCGCTGGCGAAGGACCCGGCGGTCGGGATGATCCTGCTGCAGAACGAAGACAGCCTGCTTTTCTGGACGGTCAGCAAGATGAAAGCGCCTCAGCAGTGGCTGCTTGGCAAAAAGTTTGCCTCCTGGGCCGCGGACCGCTACGGCTCGCTGGAAGCGGCCTACGAAGCGTGGGGCGGTGCGAAGGTCAAGGGGGACGAGCCCGAAAGCGGCGTCCTGGCCTTTTATCATATCTACGAGGCCACACAGCCGCAGAAGGGCGGCAAAGCCGGGCGCGTCGGCGACCAGGTGCGGTTCTTCGCCGAGACCATGCGGGCCTTCAACGAAGAGATGGAGCGCTACCTGCGCGACGAGTTGGGGTGCCGCCAGCTCATCATCGCCGAGAACTGGAAGACGGCCGACCCGGCCCGCCTGCTGGACGCCGAGCGCTGGGCCTACTGCGCCAACGAGATCGTCGCCAAGAACCATTACTTCGGCGGTATCCATCAGGGCCCCCGGTCCGGTTACCGCATTGACAACGGAGACCTGCTGTTTTACCGCTCCGTTTTGAAGAACCCCCGCGCGTTGCCGGCGAATATGAAGCACGTGGAAGGCCACCCGCACATGATCACCGAGAGTTCCTGGGTGAACCCGAACCTCTACCAGTCCGAGGGCGCGTTCCTGACCGCGGCCTACGCCTCGTTGACCGGGCTGGACGGCTACGTGTGGTTCGCCTGTGGTGCGGGATACGACAATGAGATGGCAAATGGCCCCCGGAAGTGGACGATCTGCCAGCCTATGTTGGCCGGCATGTTCCCCGCCGCGGCACTTACGTATCGGCGCGGTTACGTCCGGCAGGCCGAACCCGTTGTGGAAGAGCACCGGCGGCTGGAGGACGTAC
Source organism: uncultured candidatus Brocadiaceae bacterium (assembly GCA_964448935.1). Lineage (GTDB taxonomy): Bacteria > Planctomycetota > Brocadiia > SM23-32 > SM23-32 > CAYVBE01. Next base: position 17,431 of record CAYVBE010000051.1, on the reverse strand, counting down.
TGCGCGGGAAGCCGACCGTGATCTGCGAGGCCCAGGGGTTTGACCCGAACCGCGACGCCGGCTCCAAAGAGATGCTTGCCGAGACCGGTCCGGTGGACCCGATGGCTTTTCTGGTGGGTGCCGTCCGGACGCGTTTCGACAACGAACCGGGGTTGAAGCGTGTGGCGGACCTCTCCGGCTTTATAGACCGCGACGGCCGCAAGGTGCGCAGCGCGACGGGCGATATCCTGCTCGACTGGGGGCAGGGCGTTTGCACAATCAACACGGCGCGGGCGCAGGGGGCCTCCGGCTTCCTGGCCGAGGCCGGACCGGTGGCGCTCAGGGACGTGAAGATCAGTTGCGCCAACGACTACGCCACGGTTCTGGTCGGCTCGCTGGACGGCCAGCCGCTGCCCGAGGCCGGGTCCATCCTGGTGCAGGTGGGCACCACCTGCCGGCCCACGGGGTGGAAGACCGTGCCCCGGAGCTTCACCCCGAAGAAGGCCGAAGAATCCGTCCAGGGCCTCCAGATCGTGGAAAACGGCACGGGCCCGTGGCGCGTCGAGAACGCGCGGGTCGTGCTGACGGTCAAGAACCCCGGTCTCCGGGAGGCGCTGCAGGTGGCCCCCTCAGGCCGCGTGGTGCGGACCGTTCCCGTCGAGCGAGCAGGCGAGACCCTTGAAGTCACCCTTCCCCCGAATTGCCTCTATCTGGTGCTGCGATGACTGCCACATGCATCGCTGAAGTTACGACCGCCTTCCGATATCCCAAGGCGGTCGCCGTGGGGGCTGATGGCGCTTTCTATGCCGGCTGCTGCCGGCCGGGTGGGCTGCAGAGATTTGTGTTTCAGGACGGGCAGCTTACCCCGGATTGGTCCCTGGAAGGCGGCAAGGTCTGCGGTGTTGCCCTCCAGCCCGACGGAACCGTCTGCGCTACCGTGCACGATCAAGACGGGCCGTGCGTGCGCAGGTTCGCCCGCGATGGAGAAGAACTCGGACGATGGGACCGGGAGCTGACCAACCCGCAGGGCATCGCCCGCGACTCGGAGGGCCGCTTCTACGTGGTGGAGGCCAACCTGTGGGGCGGCGACACCTTGGGCGATCTGAACCGGGTCGTCCGCTTCGGGCCGGACGGCGATTGCCAGAAGACCTGGGGCGGCACCGGGACCGAGCAGGGGCGCCTCAACCTGCCGGTAGGCGTTGCCTTGGGCCGAGACGATCGGGTCCACGTCTGCGATTCGTACAACTGCCGCATCCAGACCTTCGCGCCGGACGGGGGGTTCTTGTCCGCCTGGGGCAGCTTCGGTCGCGGACCGGGCGAATTCAACTGCCCGCAAGATATCGCGCTGGACGCGGAAGGGCGGTTCTACGTGGCCGACACGTACAACAACCGCATCCAGGTCTTTGCGCCGGACGGAACGCCCCTGGCGCAGTGGGGCGGCGAGGGCACGGAACCGGGACGGCTCTGGCTGCCGTGCGGAGTGGCGATGGATGCGGAGGGCCGGGTGTACGTTGCGGATACCATGAACAGCCGCATCCAGGTCTTTGATCCGGACCTCGAGGCGTCCGCGTCCCTGGTCATCGCGCCGGCCGGGGACGAGAAGCGCCCGGCGCGTGGCGCTGTTCGCGTACCGGCTGTGGCGTCTCAGACCAGCCCAGACGATGGCCTCCAGGCACAACTGCGCGAGCTGGCTGTCGAGGGCGGAGCATCCCACTTCGGAGTCGCCGATCTGACCCGAGCGTGGGAGACGTGGCCGGATTCCTTTGAGGAGTCCGGCAGGCTGCTGACCGGCATCGCCATCGGCGTGCGGGAGGAAGACGACCTCCTGGAGGGCCTGCCGGTGACCGATGATCCGGGCCGCACCGCGCACTACGTGGACAAGATCGCCCTGGCCCTGGAGATCGGCGATCGCGTCGCGGAGGAACTGATCGAGCGCGGACACCGGGCCTGCCGGCTCTCGCATCCGCCGGTGGGCAAGAAAACCGGTCTCTACAAGATGACAGCGCGGTTTGCGGGTCTGGGATGGATCGGCAAGAATCGCCTCCTTGTCACCCCCGATGCCGGCCCGCGTGTGGCCCTGGCGGCGGTGCTGACCGGCGCGCCGCTGGAGCCCACGGCGTCCGAGCCGTTGCCCGACGGCTGCGGAGACTGCACCCGGTGCCTCGACGCCTGCCCGGTTCATGCCTACTCCTACGAGGCGTTCGGAGAGACGGACTCGATGGAGGGTTTCGACACGGGCCTCTGCATCGTCAACCGCGGCATCATCAACCCCAGCGGCTGGGGCCTTTGCGGGCTTTGCGTGAAGGCCTGCCCATACGGCAGCCGGGAGGTGAAATCATGACGGGCAGCGGGTTCAAGACGATACAGATCAGTGATGACTTCACCTCCGAGTCCGTCGCCTGCGGGGACTTCAACCGGGAAGGGGTGCTCGACATCGTCGCCGGCCCGTACTGGTATGAGGGCCCGGAGTTCGAGACGCGCCACCGGATATTCGAGCCTACGGTCTTCAACCCCCACGGCTACTCGCGCACCACGCAACCCTGCTTCGTCCACGATTTCAACGGGGACGGCTGGCCGGACGTCTTCTACGTGGTTCGGCCGCCCGGGCCGAAGGGCAACTACGGTTTCCACGGGTGGGGCGACGCCGACGGCTGGGAGGGCATCTGGTACGAGAATCCCGGGAACCGTGACCGTGACTGGACTCCGCACCGGGTGCTGGACAACATAGCCAACGAGTGCATCGCCTGGGCCGACGTGAACGGGGACGGCCGACCGGAGGCGCTCTACAACAGCCGCACGGCCTACGGATACGCGACCTTTGACCCGGAACGGGCCGCTGCACCGTGGGCCTTCCACCCCGTCTCGCAGCCCGGCAAGCACGGCCTGGAGCACGGTATCGGGGCAGGCGATATCACAGGCAACGGCCTTGCGGACATCGTCTGCGGCCGAGGCTACTGGGAGCAGCCGGAAAGCGGGGCGGAGGACAGCCCCTGGCCGTGGCACGCGTTTCCCTTTGCCGATAACCCGGCGGACATTGTCGTCTGCGATGTGGACGGCGACGGCCTGAACGATGTGGTGACTGTCTGGAATGCCCACCGCTACGGACTGCTCTGGTGGGAGCAGGAGCGAGATGAGTCCGGCAGCATTGTCTGGAAGCGGCACGAGATAATGCCGCCGGAGCCGGACACGTCTTCCGACGAAACACGCATCAGCCAGATGCACGCCCTCGCGTCGGGGGACCTGGACGGGGACGGCCTGCCGGACCTCGTCGTCGGCAAGCGCTACTGGGCGCACGGTCCGAACGGCGACGTTGAATCGGACGCGCCCGCCGTGCTCTACTGGTTCCGATTAGAGCGGGGCTCCGACGGGGCGGGGTTCATCCCCCACCTCATCCACGACGACTGCGGAGCCGGCACGCGGATAGCCCTGGCCGACCTGACCGGCAACGGCCTGCCCGACGTGCTGACCAGCAGCAAGCAAGGCACCTACGTACACTTCAACCGCATGAACTCATCCGTTCGCTAGCTCGTTTCGGACCTGCGAGAAGGGAAGAGAGGAGGCAAGATGGCAGCCCCCGACGCTCAAGACCTCATCGGTATCTGGACACTGGAATCCGTTGAGATACCGCTGGAAGGCGGCGACGTGGAACGACCGTTCGGCGAGAACCCGACGGGGACCATTCTCTACTTGAAGAACGGGACGATGGCGGTTCACGTGGCCGGCTCCGATGTTGCGGGAGACCGGCTGCGCGCCTACGCCGGCCCGTGGCATATGGAAGGCTCCCGCGTCGTGCACGAGGTGGAGGTGTCCGTGGAACCCGAACTCCGCGGCGTGCGCCTGGAGCGCGAGGCGGAGCTGGAGGGAGACCGCCTTACCTACCGCACCGCCGAAGCACAGGGACCCGGGCGTGTGATTGTCGTTTGGGAGCGCGTGTCCTGAGCACAACAAGATGGAGTGGCACGATTAACCCCGAGAATCCGGCATGAAAACGGTGACAAAGCACCTGGCGCCTACATGGCAGAACGACTCGCGGCCGCTTACAATCCGCGATGGCCTGGCGATGACCTGAGACATGCCTGTAATCGGGGCCCTGCGCGATGGAAACGTCCACTGTCTGAGAGGTGAACGATGAGCTTTTTGAGACAGTTGTTGGTGTCAGTTGTTGTGGGCGTTTTCACCGTGGGCATGTGCTACGCTGGTGGAAGCGTGCCGGCGGAAAGCCAGACTCGGGAACTGCTGAGCACCTGCAGCATCAATGCCGGAGTCTGCTGTATTCCGGCGTGCGGGCATGGCGATCTGGCGCTGGAACTGGCGCGGCAGAGCGAGTTTCTCATCCTGGCGATGGACGGGGACCCGGCGAACGTGGCTGCCGCCAGGGAGAAAGCGGCCGAGGCCGGGCTGCTGGGTCGGCACCTTTATGTGGAGCAGGGAACGCCGGAGGCGATTCCCTTCGCCGACAACTACGTGGACCTGCTGGTGCTGAGGGACGTACGGGAAGCCGAGCTCTCGGAGGCCTTGCGCGCGGAGATCATGCGTGTGCTGACACCGATTCACGGCACCGCGGTCCTGGCTGACGGCAAGATCGTCAAGCCTGAGCTGAAAGGCTCGGACTGGTGGATGCACAAACGTCACGATGCGGGCAACAACCCGGTCTCCAGGGACACGATCTTCCAGTTCCCGCCGGTCCTGCAGTACAAGGCCATGCCCATGTACTCGGCCTACCAGCAGGCCACGCTCAGCGGTAACGGGATGCAGTATGAGATCAATCCCTGGAAAACTGAGAAGGGCGATGTCGACCTCAACCTCTGCGGCCGCATTTTCGCTCGGAGCGTGTACAACGGCCGCATCCTGTGGCAAGCGACGGCACCTTCCCGGGTCAGGCCGACGCGGCCGACATCGGTCCTGACCGAACACGAGCTTCTTATTGCCCGTGAGGAGCAAAGCGGGATCGCGCGTTTTGATGCATTGACCGGCGAGGAACTGCCGCCGCTGGTGATCGGCAGTGAGGATACGCGCGTCCGCTGGCTGGCTCACGAGAAAGGCGTACTCTTCACACTGTTCGGAAAGCCGAGTGAGCTGGTCCACCCCTTTATCTGGAAAGGGCAAATGCGCATAGAGGGTGGAAAGGAACAGTTCTATGGCAATGAACTCGCTGCCTGGAGCGTGAAAGACGAGAAGATGCTCTGGAAACACACGGCACCCGGTATGGTGGACTACCGGACCGTGGCCGTGTACCAGGGGCGCATCTTCTACTACGCGGAGAACAAGGGGCTTTTCTGTCTGAACGCGGCGGACGGAACGCCCGTATGGGAGAACCGGCAGAGCGAGTGGCCCGACGATTTCACACGCCCCCCGACACGCGGCAATATGCTGAATACCAGCAGTATGGTTGTGGCCGACGGCCTGATCCAGCTGTATCTGATGGCCGGCGCCTTGAGTTGGAGAGACATCAAGAGCCCCACGCTCGTCTTTCGTGCGGAGGACGGAAAGCTGCTGAGCCGCATGGATTGGAATGCCCATAAGAGCATGATCGTTGACGGGGCATTGATCAATCACAATAGAAGCTTCGACCCCAATACAGGCAAGCGAATAGAGGGCAGCGACCTGCCCAGTCCCGCGGGTATGCACTGGTGCGGCCTGACCACCTATGCACCGGGCACCGGTGTGCTGGGGCATTCGTCACTCAACTACAAGGCATGCTGCTCCTCGGGCGCCTGGGTGGCCGGAGGGGTTCTGAGCTACGGCCCGTCCATCTGTACCTGCGGCCCTCAGACCGGTGCAGGCGCTTTTGTGAGCGGTGCCGAGATTATCAAGCGGTTCAAGGAACAAGCGGAGCATCCTCTTGTCAAAGGCCCCGCCTTCAACGAACGCAGGATGCGGGATGCGGAATGCGGAGTGGAAGACTGGCCGCAATACAGGGGTGATGCGTGGCATCGGGGATCGAGTCCTGTTGCAGTGGGAAAACTTGCCAAGATCACATGGAGGGCGGAACCGGAAAAGCCCTTTGCGTATTCAAAGCTTTACAACAACTATATCACCGTGTTTGACGAGCGGCCTGTGCCGCCTGTCTGTGTCGGCGAAATGATCGTCACTGCAGGAAGTGACGGCATTGTGCGGGCTTTCTCGCTTGCTGACGGCAAAGCGCTGTGGCATTTCACGGCAGGCGGTGCGGTCATGACCTCTCCGGCCTGGTCCGGTGGAAGGCTTTTTGTTCCGGGCTGTGACGGCTGGATCTATGCGCTGGATGCCGCAACAGGTGCGCTCGCCTGGAAGCGGCGGCTTGCGCCGTTTGAACGGCGCATCCAGATGTTTGATCATCTGGTCAGCACCTGGCCTGTCTTGTCCCTGGCGGCTGAAGACGGCACGGTCTATGCGGCCGCGGGCCATACACCGACCGAGGGCGTCAAGAGCTTTGCCCTGGATGCCGCTACAGGCGAGATCCGCTGGAGTCATGTGGATGAACCGGCTGCCGAGCGGTTCCAGGGCTCACATAACCGACCGGACCGGGCCGTGCAGGGCATCGGGGGGAGCATGAGTATCGTGAAGGATCGTGTCTGGGCTGCCGGATATTTTTCCCAACCCCTGGCTCTTGGCAGGTCTGACGGTACGGATCATAAGGCCGAACTGAAACACAAGCTTTTGGCCCACTATCATTCTCTCCGGTGCTATCAGTCAATGTGTCAGCGCGGCAGGGATTTGATGCGTATCGATGATAAACTGGTGCTTGCCGGCGGCGGAGACCTTTTCGAGAATCACCAGATGCGTGAAGGCAAGCGTCGTCGCACCCAATATCGTCTCTTCTACTGCGATGGGGAGGGAGACTGGATGCTGGAGCCTGGGCCTCGCAAGATCTTTACTTCCCGTATTCCACCTGCCTGCGATGATGAACTGCTGGTCAGTGCCGGCCCTCCCCGAAAACCGACCGGGTATGAACCTCCTGTGGAGGATGCCACGGTTGGGCTGTATACATGGCAATTAGCGGATTTCCGCAAGGAAGCCGCAGCTCTGCAGAAGAAGCCCTTTATTGAGCGTGAGAAGCGGGGCAACATCTTTGTAGACCCTAAAGCTATGGGGCGCCTGTCGCACGAAGGGGCGGCCTGGCACAAGCCCGGCCTGCGTGTAAACGCGATTGTCCTTACGAAAGATGCAGTACTCGCGGCCCATGGGGTGCCTGAGGAGCACGAAGTGACCTGGGGTGATAGAGTAAACAGAACCCTGGAGGATGCCCGCAGCCCGAATCTGCGTTTCAAAGGCTGGAAGCTCACAGCCTTCAGCCGCGATGGAAAGGAAACGCTCTGGGAGGTGGACCTGCCGGAAGAGCCGCTTTTCAACGGGATCGCGGTAGCGCGGGACGGCTCGTTGCTGGTAGCCCTGCGGGACGGCTCGATCGTCTGCCTGCGGGGTGGAGATGGGAAATGAATTGCGAATTCAGCGCCGTTCAAAAGATACGACAAGCAGAAAGGAACCAAGACATGATCAGAAACACATTGCGAATCGCCGCGAGTGTGTTCGCGCTCGGCCTGTTTCTCCTGTATCTGCCCGCCATGGCGCAGGAGAAGCAAGAGGGCGAACAACGGAAATTTAACCTGACCGAGGCCTACGACAAGCCGGCTCATTTCCGGGTCACGCAGGACGTGGTGAACGAGGACCTCAAGCCCTTCTTCGCCACCATCGGCGCTGTGGGGAACAAGATGCTGTGCTATGGCTTCGAGCCGGTGAGCTGGCGCTGCCGCTGGGAGGCTGCGAGGGACAGCACGGGCAAGATCGTCGTCGGCCATCCCGGGCTCAGCCGGCACGACACGCTGGCTGACGGTTTTCTCGACGGCGGCTGGGTACGCGTCTACCGGATCGAGAATGCCAAAATGCGGATGGTGTACGAAGGGGATATCCCCGAAGACGGTTTCGTCCTCCGCCAATGGAGGCCCATGTTCAAGGACACATTGATCAAACCCGGCACGCAGCGCTACCTGCAGCGTTGGGACTCCTGGAATCGTCCGGATATCCCGTATTACTTCACTGTGGCCGCTGTGGACCAGGCCGGCAATGTCTCGCCCAAGAGCGAGGCTGTCGCGATTGTGCCTCCCGAAGGTTTCGGCAACGCCGCCAGGGTGAAGAACGATCTCCTCAAGATCAAGAAGGGGAAGGAGAAAGGCACAGCAGACACCCAGGACACCCAGGCACCGCCCGCACCGGAGAATATCCGTTTCGAGACCCGTGACGGGATCGCGGAGATCACCTGGGATCCCGTGGCAGATGCCGATCTGGCGGGCTATAGGATCTACTACAGCTACTACGACCCCACGACGCACGAGGGGGAGTTCATCCGCCTTGCCGACCCGAAGCAGGAAATCAAGAAGACGGACATGATCATCGCCGGCAAGGATCTGATGCACTTTGACCGGCGTGAGCTCAACAGCCCCCGGATCTATGCGACACATGGCGCGGAGCAGGGCCCAGGTCCAATAGTCGGAAGAACAGTGGCGCAGCATGCAACCGGGGAGGGCATTTCCTGGCAGCTGGTGAAGCACGCGCCCGGGACACCGGTCGAGGAATCGGGCGTCAGCTACCTTCAAGTAGCGCTTGAAGCCGGCAAGCAGCTGCCCATCAAGACAATCAATCACAGGCACACCGGCCAGACCTGGTACGCCGTCCTGGAACCGGGCAAACCGTATGGGGTCGAGGTCTGGCTGAAATATGATGGTCCGGCAGCCGGCAAGGCCACGTTCGGCCTGACGAACATCTATGAGGACGAAATCGAACCGATCGTGTTCAAGCCCGGCGGCGAGTGGGCGAAATATGAAGACACCTTCACCGTCGACAGGCTGGCGACGGAAGGTTGGGCCAGTGGAATGAACTTGGAATTGGAGGGCCCGGGCACCTACAGCGTCGACAACTTCCGCGTCTATCGCGCGGACACGGCCTTCCTCGACTGTACGCCGAGCTGGTACGATAGGCTCAAGCGTTCGGGCATGCGCTACCTGCGCACGCACAGCCTGATCAAGTCTGGTTCATGGACGTATTCCATGGATCAGCTCACCAATACCGGCGGTTTGATCAGCCGTTCGAGGGGCGTGAAGAGCACGCTGCCGCAGCTCCTCTCCATCATGCGCAAGGGCGGGGTCGCCCCCTGGCTGCAGATCGAGTACCACACGTCGCCGGATGAGTGGCTTGACTTTGTCGAATACATGGCCGCCCCTTATGATCCGGCCAGGGACAGCCCACGGACCAAGCCCTATGCGGCCAAGCGCCACGCCCAGGGCCAGACCCGGCCCTGGGTGGATGAGTTCGATTCGATCATCTTCGAGCTCTCCAACGAGACCTGGAACAGGATGTTCACACCGTGGATCTGGCCCACCATGATCGATCAGGCCACGGGCAAAACCTATCGGGGCAGCGCATCCAGCTGGGGAGAGGTCTACGGCATATTTCAGGAAAACGTCATCGGAATCCTGCGATCCAGCCCCTACTGGACACCCGAGCTGGAAGAGAAATTCGTCTTCCATATCGGCGGGTTCACCCAGTGGACGTATGGCTACAATGCCGCCAAGCATGCGCCGAGCACGGAACTGATCACCCACGCCGCCTACAACGGCGGCTGGGATGAGGGCGAGGGACCGCCGCAGCCCAATCCGCCGAGTTACTTCAACGTATTGTCCCAGGTCTACCAGAGGGCCATCCGGGTCGCCGAGATCAACCAGGAGCGTATGGCCGAATTCAATGCGGGCCGTAAGGTTCAGGCGCGGCTGGGCACCTATGAGGCCGGCCCGGGATACGCCATGCACGGACTGAACAATGCCAGGGTCACCCCGGAACAGGCGCGCGACCAGGAGGAGGTCATGAAGAGCATGACCGCGGGCACCGCCACCCTCGACTCATTTTTGGCCCGTGCTGAACATGGCTATGCGGTCGACGGCTTTTTCACCTTCGGTGAGGGGCACCGCTGGAGGAGTCATGCCAAGTGGTATCGCGGCGGCCAGGCCTATCCCTCGTGGAGGCTGCTCGAGGTCTTCAACAACCATGGCACCGGGGATATGCTGAAGGTGGCCACGGAAAGCGTTCCAACGGTGGATGTGCCTGCGTTCGAGCGGCGCAAGGCCTTTAAGAACGCGCCTTTGGCCGCGGCCTATGCCACCCGCAACGAAGACCGCTTCACGCTTTTCGTGCTGTCGCGCAAGATCCCGAATTATCCCAAGAAGGGTGATGACGGCTTCATTCCCGTGACCGTCGACCTTCCTTTCGCATCCGCCCGCACCATTACCCTGCATCGGATGACCGGCGATCACACCGCGCACAACTTCGACTCCAAGGAGGTCGAGGTCGAAACCGTCGAGATCCCGGCCGCCGCCTTCCGGCAGAGCTTCGAGGTCAACGCCGCAACCGGCGCCGACGATCGCGGCCTGCCGCCGGCTTCGAGCTTCATCTATGTCTTCACCGGTATCAAAACTGAGTGAAGCAGGAGGTACCGGAACGATGAATTGCATGATGCGGATCATTCGTTTTTCGCGAACAACCCTTGGTTTGATTGCCATTGCTATCCTGCTGTTTTCATCCCGGGCGATGTTTGCAGCCACGGATGTGAACCCCGGTGACTGGCCGCCGCCCGCCTGGCAACCCGACCCGGATGAAAACACGCGGGTGGACCTGCACAACATGCTGCTCTACTTGGCCGCGAAGGCGGAGAAGCAGGACGGCGTGGCGTTGCTGGCCGCTCACTTCCGTTCGGTGGCGCTGGTGGTGGATGCCTACGGAGCGAAGGCACCGCGGGCAGTGAAGCGGCTGCACGAGAGCTACGTGGCCGACTGGGGCGCCGGACCGCTCGATTGGCAGTCTTATCTGCAAGGCCGTCCCCTCATGCTCGCCTGGAAGTCGCCCTACGACGGCGTGGTCAGCGTAACGCTGGTCGTGTTGCCCAAGGGCTGGGAACCGGACAAGCACTGGCCGCTGTATTTCGAACTACACGGCGGCGGCCGCCGTACCGTCGGCCGGCTGGCCGAGACGTCCATGGAGTTCGTCAACCGCGACAAGGGGGTCGGGCTGGCGTCCTTCCGTCGGGATGGGCTCCATGTTTACCCTTTCAACCGTGGCCTGACGGGCTACGTCGGCGTGGGCGAGATCGACCTGTGGGAATGCTTGGCCGTGGTGGACCGGTACTTCCTGACCGACCCGCGTCGCCAGTACGTCTACGGCTTCTCGTTGGGCGGCGGCGGGGCTTTTTCCTTCGCCGCGTCTTCTATGGCAAAGCGCGGCTGGGCCGGTGTGGCCTGCTACTCGCCCACGCCGGGGCACAACGAGTGGATGGCCGGCATCTTGAGCAAGACGCCAGTCTGGCTCTGCTTCGGCGACAAAGAGTGGGAAGCCCGCGTGCGGATGCTGAAGAGATCCAAAAGAAAGTCCATGCGCGACATGCTGCGAGAGGCCGGCAACAACCCCGAATTCACACTCGTGCCGAACACCGGGCACAAGTACCGCGGCGACTACCAGGTCAAGATGCTCGACTTCCTCGCCGCGTGCATCAACGAGTCGCCCGTCCTGCCGCTGTGGCACCGGACGCGCGTCTACGCCCAGGGAGACGACAGCCTCGAGCTCTACGTGAACGAAACCCCCGTGAGCATTGACCCGGCCGACCAGGCGGGCACGGCACGGATCAAGATCGGCCGCAACGTCGTGGCGGCGCACGTGGAAAACATCAACTGGACCGGCGGGTTGATGTTCGCGGCGGACGTGACCGGGGCGGAGCCGGTCGTGTCCGACGCGACGTGGAAGTGCACATGGCGCAAACCCGAGGGCCACTGGACATCCGAGGACTACGATGACTCCGACTGGGCGCCGGCGGACGACATGTGCGAGGTCGTCTCGTGGATGGGCTACGCCAGGCATGCGGAGCGGCTGGAGCCGTTGGCGACGCGGCGGGCGCACGTCATCGGCCCGCCGCCTGTACAGCACTATCGGAAGGCGTTCCGCAGCGCCGGCGGCGAGGCGGAAGTGTCCCTGCAAGGCAATGGGTTCCAACACCGCGTCTGGGTGAACGGCCGGCTGGCGGGACAGGGCAAAGAGAACGCCGAGCAGGCCGATGAGGACAAGACCGCTTGGACCCCCCTGACCTACGAGTGCAAGACGGTCGAGGGCGAGAACGTCGTCGCCATAGAGCTGACCTCGCAACAGTTGCACGGCGCCGGAGTGATGTTGCGGGCGGCCGTTTTCCATCCTGCCGAGGGCGGCGGCATGGCTCGCGTACGCACCGGGACCGGCTGGCGCGCCTCGCCGGTGGCAGAGCCCGGCTGGACGGGAACCGGGTTCGACGACTCGGGCTGGACGCTGACCGACCGCACGTTCATCAACCGCGCCCGCACAAGCGACTCGTCCTCCGACGGGATCCGCCTGGTCAGCCCTTTCTGCCTTTCACCCGGTGACTTGTATTTCCGCAAAACCTTCACCGTGCCCCGCGCCGAGGATCAGCCGTAGCAGCCAACAGAGAGCAAGGAGTATGGCAATGCAGAAAACAGTGTCTTCGACAGAAGAGAAGATCGCGTGGAAACAGCTCGCAGTCCGGCCTTCACCTGCCTATCCCGTGGTGAATTGGTCGCCGGCTGTCGAAGTGGAGGTGACGCATGCGCGGTTCGATGCACCGAGCCAGCATCCGTATTGCCCGGGCCTATTCATCGACCGTCATGTCGTGGAGAATGCCAGCCTGATCCAGGGGCCGGAGTTTACCCGTGACACGCCCGGCTGCGATGAGATTCCCCACGGAGCATCTGTTTCCCTGGCAAGCGGTCCGCGGCTGGAAGGTGCAGAGCAGGGCGGAGAGATCTATGAAGAGAACGACGGCAGGACGCGCTTCCAGCGTGACTGGGATTTCCTGGAGACGCATGTTCAGCGGGCTTTCGAGCGGTACCGCGCGCTGAACCTGCCGCTTCTGAGCAGTGAGAGTTACCTGCGCCGGGAAACGGAACTCTCCGAGTGGCGCAAGGCCGAGGCACTTGCCTTCTATGCCCGTAACTGGAAGTCACGTATCCCCCGGCTTGCACAGAGTAACCATGCGGTCGACACGCTCATCTATTCCTTCCACTGCGGAGGCGTCGCAAACATCCTGTTTGCCCTCGCTTCCGTTGCCGGATTGCGAGCGCGGCGTGTCACCATCAGTCATCACAGCATGGTGGAGATCGAGGCAGACGGGCAGTGGGTCTGGTGCGACAACATGGTAAGCGGTGCTGCGATCATGCCCTGTTCGTTCTATGAGATGCTCGAGAAGCTTCCGGCCTGGCCCAATCTCTCGGCCCGTCAGAAGAATGCATACAAAGGCAAGGAGCCGTTTTACCGCTCGCCGTTTTCGATGTCCGCGGCGCTCTCCTGGCGCGGTTCAGGATTTGCGAGAGCGTGGCCGGGCCATGGAGACGTCGCCGGCGGTGGCGGGCTGTGCGCCGCCTATAATCCTGCCACTGCGAAGGCGATCTATCCGAATGCGGCTGAGCATCGCATTCCGGGGCTGGCCCAGGATGGAACACCCCGCCTGATCCTCAAGGAGAAGCAGGGATGGATCCGCATTCCCGTGAAGCTTGCAGGGGATGAGGCGCTGCGTTCGGTTTATTACCTGTCCGCCTGTGATGACAATCCGATTCAAAGAGCCACGGCCAGGATCTGGGTCGGCGACGATACTCCGGCTGAAGCATTGGAGGTGCATGTCGATGGCAACATCGTGAGCGGACTGTATCCGGTGACAGCGCGGTTCGTCCATCCCGCCCTTGAGATCGAGCTGCCCGCCCACGCACTCACGCCGGGCGAGCACGAGATCGTTCTGCGCGGCCGCGGTTCGGAAGGGGCCTCCGTGGTTCTCTATCCCGATCTCATCGAACCTGCGCAGGCCGTTGCTTCGCCGGGCTTTGGTTTTGATCCCGAACCGGATGATTTCGAGACGGACCCTGTTTTCGAGTCGCCCCACCTTGCGGCACAGAAAGATGAGAAGGCTGGATGATGAAGACAGACACGCAATACGGTATCCGTCAACAGACCATAAGGAGATATGCGGTGACCAAACAGATACTGATCGCACTGTTGTGTCTCTGCAGCGCCTGGGCGGCGTATGCGGCAGAGGTGCCTGCTGAGCGCTTGCTGCAAGAGCAGACCGCCCGCGGGGGCGGCGTGGCCTGCATTGCGCGGGAGGAACTGGCCGCAGCCGCGGTCCGGGCGGCTGACAATCCCGGCTGGCGGATTCACCTGCTTCTTCCCAGCCAAAAGGCTGTGGCAGAGGTCCAGGCGCAAGCCGCCGGCAGCGGCCGGCTCGGCCGCAATCTCTATATCGATGCCTGGGACGGGAAGTACCTGCCCCATGCCGATCACCTGCTGGACCTGCTGATCGCACCGGATGGTCTGGACCGGGCAGAGGCCCTGCGCGTCATCTCGCCGATCATCGGGCAGGCATATCTCGGCACCCAGCGGTTGACCAAGCCGGAACTGCCCGGCAGCGGCTGGTGGACACACCGGGTGCACGGGGCGGACAACAACTCGGTTGCAGAAGACACGGCCCTCCAGCTGCCGCTGGCACTCCAATACATGGCCATGCCCTATTACGCCCCCTATCAAGGGACCCTGTTGATTGAGAATGGACTGCGCATCGAGTTCTACGACTGGCACCTGCGCTACCGCTTCCACTCCGACCGCGACAAGCTGGCCGGGCAGATGCTCTGCCGCAATCTGTACAACGGCCGCGTGCGCTGGAAACGGCCGCTGCCCGTGACCATGAAGCCGGACGCCCAGTGCAGCGTGCTTCAGGACGGACGTCTTTATCTGCCGGGTGATGAGGGCTGCGCCGTGCTGGTCATTGACGCGGCCACCGGGGCTGACCTGGACCGCATCGAGCTGCCGGACCAGCACAACCGCCGCGTCACCTGGATCGCCGTGGACCAGGGAAGGCTGTACGCCCTCCTGAGCCATTGGCCGCGGCCGGAATCCATGAAGGGCCTCATGGCACATGCTGCGTATGTGCAAGGATACCGGTCCAGGCTCGAAGCCGGCATGCCCTGGCGGGAGGCCCGAAAAGAGCTTGATGAGCGAGCGCAGGCCGGCCCGCCCCCCGACAGCAGCATCGTCTGCCTCGACCCGACGGCCGGACGCAACCTGTGGTGGCATGAGGAAGACGGGACCATCAACCACCAGAACGTGGCGCTGCGCAACGGCCGCGTCTACTTCTTCAGCGACGGCAGGCGTCTGGCCTGCCTGGGAGATGAAGGACAGCTCGTGTGGGAGAACAGCACCCCAGCTCTGCTGGAGGAACTGCAGCAGGAGAAGCCCTGGGACAACGGCAATCTGCAGAACATGAGCACATTGATGGCCGGTCCGAACGGCCGGCTCCTCTTCCAACCCGGCGTCAACTTGTACGCCTTTTCTGCCGGGACCGGCAAGCGGCTCTGGGTGAACAGGTCAAAAAGTAACAGGCCTCGGATTCAGAAATGCAGCCTGATCAACAACACAGTCAAAGGCTATGTGAATCTGGATGCGGAGACCGGTGAAGCTCTTCCGAGGGAGCAGCAGGTCACGAGGATCGGCGGCCATTGCGGCTATCGCGCCTGGATTCCGGCGTTCGACGCAATGGTGGGGCACTACTCAGTCGGCTACAAATCTCCCTGTGCCGTACCGCCGGTGGCGGCCGGCGGGACACTCAATTACTTCCCAGGTGTCTGCAACTGCGCAGTGAAAGAACGCGGTGCTGCCGGGTTCGTCTCCGGCGCAGACCTGTTCCAGCGCGTGGAGGCTTCTGCAGCGCATCCGCTGCACAAGGGCGACGCCTATGACCAGCCCGGGGCGCCGGATCTGGATGCCCGGCAAGGGGACTGGCCGCAATACCGCGGCGACGGGCGGCACACGGGCGGTGTCGACCGCGCAGCCCCGAAGGCGGCGCGGCTTGCTGCCGTGCTGCCATTGGAGCAACCGCTGCCGGTGCCGTCGGGACATTTCCAGCAGCGCTGGGAGTGGCTCGACCGGCCCACACCGCCGGTGACGGCCGGCGGCATGGCCTTCTACGGCCTCAGCACCGGACTGATCCGCGCTGTGCACCTTGCCACGGGCAAGGAAGCCTGGACCTACCGGACCAGCGGACCGGTCTACGGTGCGCCGGTCGTGGCAGGCGGGCGGCTCTATGTGGGGGGCGGCGATGGCTGGGTCTACTGTCTTGATGCCGCCGCGGGCACGCTGGCCTGGCGCTGGCGGGCAGCGCCGATTGAGCGCCGGCTGCCGATCCACGGCCGGCTCGCAAGCACCTGGCCGGTAATGACCTTGGTGGAGGCCGACGGCCTGATCGTGGGCACCGCTGGTGTGCAGGCGGTCAACGGCTATGTCACCTTCGCCCTGGACGGAAAGACCGGCGCTCCGCGCTGGCAGCACTGGCACGAGAACCTGCCCATGGGCGGACTGCCCGCCGGCGGCCGGGGACTGCAGGGCTATCCGGCATTGGTCGGCCATGACCTGGGGCCTGAGGGGTATGAGCACATGCGTTGTATCGCCAATCTCGATACAGGGCTGCCGCCACAAGCCGGCGACCCGCCCGCCACCCTCATCGCCTGGCCAGCGCGTCAGCATCGCGACTGCATTGTGCCGGATCAGGACTCCATTCTTCAGGGCGGCGGCACCCTGCTGGAGAACCCGGATGCACGGAGCTTCAAGTACGACGTCTTCTACACGCTCTTGAGGCCTGAACAGTTTCGCGATGCCAAGGTGCTGACCAAAAGGAATAGAGAAATCCGCGGTATGACCTTCAGGATCTATGGCACAACGATCGCGCCGGCCTTTCAGGGCGATCACTATGTCCGCCTTGGCGGCAATGACTACAGCATCCAGACGCTCAGCCTTTGGCAGCGCTCGAAGCTCGATGTGCGCGATCCCCATAATGGACGGGGCTATGACAAGCACGCGAAGAAGCACGCCGTCTGGGCGATCCCGGGCAAAACGCTCAACGACATGGTCCTCTGCACGGACGCGGTGCTCTTGACGGAGGGCCATTACGCCGAAGAGAAGCACAGCAACATACACGGCCCCCGGCCGATCGAGGGATGGGACCTGCGCGCCTACCATCGCAAAGACGGCCGGGAACTGTGGAGCCTCCCCCTGCCCTGCGAACCGGTCTACGGCGGCCTGGCGCCGTCGTCCGACGGAACCTGGGTGCTGACCCTGCGTGACGGAAGCCTGGCGATCGTCGGCAACGGTGGATAGAGGCCATTGACTCAGGAGTGCACGATGACAACCGGCAGAAACAGCAAGACAGACAGAAGCCAGAAAAAGAGACAAGATATGATTGGAAACACATTGGGAATCGCCGCGAGCACGCTGGTGCTCGGTTTGTTCCTCGCGACCCTGCCCGCCATGGCGCAGGAGGCGCATGCCGAACTGGCGGCCGAGCATGAGGCCCCGAGGACCGAGGACGGCTGGACCGATCTGCCCGCGTTGATTGTCCCGAGCGACGGGA
>CAYVBE010000050.1:0-21884 GCA_964448935.1 uncultured candidatus Brocadiaceae bacterium | reverse complement strand
CCTGCCCTTCCTGGTGCACGGCGGTTATGCCGGGGGCTTCTTCCAGCGGGGTTTCTCCCTCTTTTACTTCCTCCGCGCGGGCGGCGGGGAGGCGGACACGGGCGCTGGTGTTCGGCGGGACGGTTATTTCCAGCGTCATGCGGCCGTCCTCGATGCTCCAGGCGCTCTCGGCCCGGCCGTAGAGGGTCTCCAGCGCGGCGCTTGCGCCCTCCAGCCCCTCGCCGGGCTGGGGATGTATTGCCAGCCCCTTGTGCCCGGCATCATCCAGATCAAGACCGGCGACCACCCGGTACATCCAGGCTCCGATGGAGCCGTAGGCGTAGTGGTTGAAGGAGTTCATGCCGACCGGCCCGAAGCCGTCTTCTTTGGTGTAGCTGTTCCAGCGCTCCCACATGGTGGTGGCGCCCTGCAGGACGGTGTAGAGCCACGAGGGGTAGGTGGTCTGGAGCAGCAGTTTATAGGCGACGTCGGCCCGGCCGAAACGCCCGAGCACGGGGCAGAGCAGCGGCGTGCCCACGAAACCGGTGGTCAGGTGGTAGTCCTTCCGCTCGATCAGCCGCACCAGGTAGCCGAGCGCGTCCGGGCGCTGCTCCTCCGGCAGCAGGTCGAAGGCGAGCGCCAGCAGGTAGGCGGTCTGGGTGTCCCCCACCAGCCGGGCCTCCTCGGTGACGAACCGGCGGTTGAAGGCCTCGACGATGCGCCCGTGGAGCTGCTCCAACTCCTTCGCCTCATTGTCCTTGCCGAGCAGGCGCGCCATGCGGGCGACCAGCGAGGTGGAGTAGGCGAAATACGCGGTGCCGATGATGCCTTTGGGTGTGGCGCCGACCCGATCGTCGCCGGGAGCGTCCATGGCCACCCAGTCGCCGAAGCCGCCCCAGGCAACCTCCATCTCGTCGGCGCGGATCAGGTCGTGGCTGCGCTCCTCCAGGCTGCCGATGAACCGGCGGCACGAGCCATAGTGCCGCTCCAGAATGCGCGTGTCGCCGTAGCACCGGTAAATGGTCCAGGGGCAGATGACGACGGCGTCGGCCCATGCGGGTCCGCCGTTGACTTCGCCGAGGTCCTTCATGCTGAGGTTGGGCACGATGGGGGGTATGCCGCCCTTCGGGCCCTGGGCGTCGGCGATGTCGCGCTGCCACTTGGTGAAGAAGTTTGCCACGTCGAAATTGAAGCACGCGGTGCGGACGAATATCTGCGCGTCGCCGGTCCAGCCCAGGCGCTCGTCGCGCTGCGGGCAGTCGGTGGGGACCTCCAGGAAATTGCCCTTCTGGCCCCAGCGGATGTTGCTCTGCAGCTTGTTCAGCAGGTCATGGGAGCACTCGAACGTGCCGGTGGGCTGCATGTCGTTGTGGAGCACGACGCCCGAGACGGCATCGGGGGGCGGGGCAGAGTCCACGCCTGTGATTTCGACATACTGGAAGCCGTGGAAGGTGAAGTGCGGCTGCCAGGTGACTTCGCCGTCCTGGGCGAACGTGTAACGGTCGGTGGCTTTCGCGGAGCGCAGGTTGGCGGTGTAGAGGGTGCCATCGTCCTTCAGCATCTCGCCGAAGCGCAGGGTGACGGTCTGCCCGGCGCGGCCCGAGAGCCGCACGCGCGCCCATCCGACGATGTTCTGGCCGAGGTTGTAGATGTGCACGCCCGGCTCCGGCTCGGTGACCTCGATCGGCGGGACCTCCTGCACGGGCCGCACGGGCGGGGACACCTTGGCATCGAGCGAAGCGCCCTGATCTTCGAAGACGCCCGCGCGGGACCAGTCGGTATCATCGAAGCCCGGCCGGTCCCAGCCGGGCATCTCCAGGCGCGCGTCGTAGGTCTCGCCGTCATAGAGGTCCGAGGACAGGATGGGTCCGGTGGTGGCGCGCCAGGCGGCATTGGTGACGACGGGCTTGACGCCGGCGCCGGTTTCGACTTCGAGGCGGAGCATGAGTTGCGGCTGCGCGCCATAGACGGCTTCGCCCTTCTCCCAGCCCATGCGCCCGCAGAACCAGCCGTCGCCCAGGATGGCGCCGACGGCATTGGCGCCGGGTTGGAGGTGCTCGGTCACGTCATAGGTCAGATACTGGATGCGCCGGCGGTAATCGGTCCAGCCCGGCACGAGGCGGTCATCGCCGACGCGGCGGCCGTTGATGCGCAGCTCGAAGAGACCCCGCGCGGTGACGTAAACGCTCGCCGTGCGGACGGTTGCGTCCAGGTCGAACTCGGTGCGCAGGAACGGCGCGGGCTGGTTGGCGCCCGGCTCGCGCTGGGGCAAGCTGATCCAGTCCGCGCCCCACTGGTCGCGGTCCAGCAGGCCCATCTCCCACCATGCGGCGTCCGACCACGGGGAGGGTTGGCCGTCGGCGTCCCAGGTGCGGACCTTCCACCAGCAGCGCTCGCGCGATGAGAGTTCTTCGCCGGCGTATTCCACGTGGACGGATTGGTCCGAGTCCACCTTGCCGGAATCCCACAGGTCGCCCTCGTCGGTTTGCAGTGCCTCGCGCGAGGAGGCGACCAGGACGCGGTATGCCGACTGGCGCGCCCCGCGGCGGTCATCGTTGACGATCCAGCTCAGCCTCGGGCGCGGCTCGTCGAGGCCGAGGGGGTTTTCCTTATACTCGCAACGCAGCTTCAGCGGCTGGCCGGGCGCGGACATGTCTGCTCCTCCGGTGTGATTGTGCGGTGTCGGGTCGGTTTGCCTCACAAGGCTAAAAGCCTCGCCGAACGCGGGGCGCGTGTCAAGCGAAGGGGACGGATTGGCGGTCTTCTTGGCCGGCGGCGGACATCTGGTATAATTCGCACGACTTGAGGCAGACGAGGATGGCGACCATGGCAGAAAAGGCACCGGTCTACGGCTTCGACGTGGGGAATACGTCCGTGAAGGTGGCCCGGCGGGACGGCGGCGCGTGGGAGCGGATCGGGCGCCTGCCGACCTGCCCTACGGATTACCTGGGGCGACGGCTGCGGGAGCTGCTCATAGACGCGGACATCCGGCCGGTCGCGGCTCGGGCGGCGGCGTGTTCCGTCCGGCCGGAGGCCGACGAGCCGCTGCGGTGCGCGTGGAAAGAGATGGGCGGCGGGCGGATGGAGTTCTTCGGCACCGACATTCCGGTGCCCATGCCGGCCGACGTGCCCGAGCCGGAGCGGGTGGGAACGGACCGGCTGCTGCTGGCCCTCGGTGCGCGGGAGCTGGCGGGCGCGCCGTGCATCGTGGTCTCCGCCGGCACAGCCATCACGGTGGACCTGGTGGACGCCTCGGGCGCCTTCGCGGGAGGCGCCATAGCGCCGGGCTTCGCCCTGGCCGCCCGTGCGTTGCACGAGGGAGCGGCCTTCCTGCCCGAGGTCGAGATGGACGGCGAACCGACCGCCCCCGGCCGCAATACCGAGGAGGCCATCCGGCTGGGCGTCCACGCCTCATGCACGGGCGGCGTGCTCCGGCTGGTGGAGCGATACGACCGCGCCCTGGGAAGCGGGGACTGCCCCATCCTCCTCACCGGCGGGGACGCCGAGCGCCTGCACCCCGCCCTGCCCGCTGACCGGACGCGGCCCGAGCCGGACCTCGTCTTCCTCGGCATGACGGCAGCTATCGAGCGCCGGCCTTGAGCGTCAGATGACCTCGAGGTCGTCCTTGCCGGGCAGTTCCGGGAAGGGGGCGGCCGGGGGGGTCTGGTACCAGTAGGCTACGGAGGCTATGTCGTCCTGGAGCGGCAGGTACCGCCCGCCGCTTCGCCATCCGAGGGCCTGCATGGTCACGCTCAGGTCTTCCTTGAACCGCACCGGGTCGGGGATGTGCCACCTGTAGAGGCCGAAGCGCTCCTGGCTGCGGCCGTGGCCGTCCGGGGTTATCACCTGCGGCATGCCGACGTAGGGCGTGCTGAAAACGCCGTATCCGCCCTCCACACCGAAGCCCCATGCGCCGCAGAAGTAGTCCTCCGTGCCCGTCCCGCAGATGGTGGGGAACTCATCGTCGCCGTCCATGTAGAACTTGATCTCGCCCTCGCCCCACCAGCCGTTGTTGTTGACGCCCCACGCCATGTAGGTGCCGACGTAGTGGCCCTGGCCCTCGACGCCGTCCAGGATGGTATAGACCTCCCCATAGGGCAGCGGATTGGAGCGCCGGAACTGGGCGTGGAAGTAGGCGGCGTCCTCCGGCACGTCCGTGAGGGTGTAATTGATCTGGTAGAAGAGCGTGGCGCCCTCCTCGGCGATGTTCTCGACCGTGATGCGGCACGCCTTCCGGAACGGCATCTGCCAGTAGCAGTTCATCCCGTTCCGCGGGTTGACGCAGATGGCCATTGAGTTGACGTGCGCATACTCGCCCCAGCCGGAGGCGAAGAAATCGCCCAGCGGGCACTCGACGGCCGGCTGCTCGGCGCCGTCCCAGTAGAACCTGAGGATGAGGAAGCGCGTGTTGCCGTTGGGGGTCATCCATATCTGCTGGATGGCGCCCGGCCCTTCGATGTCGGCGAGGGTGCGCAGCTCGCCGGGTTCCAGGTGGATGCAGGGGGATACCTTCCAGCCCTGTCCCAGATCGCGGGCCGCCTGGGCGCCTGTGCCGTCGGTAGCCCGGCCTCCCTGCCCTTTGGCGCCCGTCGGGGTCTCCGCGCTGATGGAGCGCGACTCCGCGTCCGAAAGCCTCCACAGGTTGCCCAAGTTCACTCCGAGTCCATCAAATCCCATCGCTGTGCTCCTCTCGTGCGTCGAGTAAATCTGTCTGTTCAGTTGAATCAGCGGGCGGCGGCGGCACATCGCGACCGCCCCCGGTGGTCAGACCCCAGAAGACCTCCGCCACGGGCACGAAAATCGCCGCCCAGAGGATGCCGGCCAGCACGTCCACCGCGTAGTGGTAGCCGCAGTAAACGGTGCTGACGGCCAGAAAAACCACGACCGCCAGGTGGAGTGCGCGAATCCTCTTCAGGTAACGCCAGGTGAAGGTGAGGGTTGTCACCGCGATGGCCACGTGGCTG
Organism: uncultured candidatus Brocadiaceae bacterium; assembly: GCA_964448935.1. Lineage (GTDB taxonomy): Bacteria > Planctomycetota > Brocadiia > SM23-32 > SM23-32 > CAYVBE01. Next base: position 16,941 of record CAYVBE010000050.1, on the reverse strand, counting down.
CTGGGGAAGGCTGCGCCCGCGGCGGGCTCCAGGTAGCGGTACACGAGGCCCATCAGTCGGTGCATGGGTCCGGCCTGCAGGTGCGGGGCCACTATGCGCGGCTCCAGGAGAGCCAGCATCTCCGGCGTCATCTCGTGCGTGGCATAAGGCCCGAGAACGGGCAGAAAGATATACATCAGGTAGCAGAAGAAAAAGACCGTGCAGATGGTGGCCATGTATTTGAAGAACCGCGTCCTGTCCCGGTAATAGAGGGCGAATCCGACGCCGGGAATCATGATGTAATACGAGAAGTAGCTGAGGTTCATGAACTCGCTCACCGCCAGGTGCGGCAGCCACTGCACGAGCATCTGGCTGGGCTGGCAGCCAAACAGGCGCTCGTCCCAAGCCAGCACCGCGGCGTCCAGCGGGCCGGCCAGGAACATGGAGTCCAGGATGTGCGTCTCCCAGTAGAAAAACGCGAACAGCAGCATGGGATAGAACCCGTGCAGCATGTCCAGCAGGCGGCTGTCGTGCCTGGTGTCCAGCCGGATCAGCGCGTGCACCCCCACCACAAGAGCCGCGTGACCGCCTACCAGCAACGCCCAGCAGGGCACGCTCCGGTTGTGGAACAGCAGCACCAGCAGCCCGACGGCCACCAGGTATGCCTGGGTCAGGTAGTCCGGTGTTCGGTATCCGCGCATGTGTGCTCGCTCAGGGGGTTTCCAGCCAGCCGTGGCCGGTGTACCAGTCGTAGGTCGCCTTCACGCCCTCGCGCACGCCTGTCCCGGCGGTGAAGTCCAGGTCTTGCGCCGCCGCAGCCGTGCTGCACACCCACCCGCGTGCGGCGTACTCGGGTATCTTCTGCAGATTCAGAATGCCGGCCCGCCCGGTCACCCGCGCGATGGCCTCCTGCACCAGACACACCGGATACAGCAGCAGGTGCGGCAGCGGGATCCGCAGCGGCTCCGCGCCCATAGCCTCCGCCATGCACTCCAGAAACTGCCGCTGGGGGAGCGGGTCTGGATTTGCGACGTGGTAAGTATGCCCCGGCGCGGCGGCCGAGGTCAATGCGCGGGCCACGGCCCGTGCGGCATCGGGGGCGTAGATGAGGCTGAAAAGCTGCCGGCCGCCGTCAATGAGCGGCATCAGCCCGCCCTGCACCATCTTGAAAGCCGTGAAGAAATCCGTGTCGCGCGGCCCGTAGACGGCCGCCGGGCGCAGTATCACATGCGGCGTCCGCATGCGCCGGACGTATCGCTCCGCCAGCCTCTTGCTGCGCCCGTAGTGGGAAACCGGCCGGGGCCGGTCATCCTCCCGCGCGGGATGCGGCACGGTGCCCGGTCCGGTGACGGAGAGGCTGGAGACCTGGACGAAGCGCCGCAGCCCGTCCCCGCGCGCAGCGCAGGCCCGCACCAGGTTGCGCGTGCCGCCGGCGTTTACCTCGTAGTAGGTGCGGCGGTGGACGGCGGTGGTCTTCGCCGCGCAGTGCACAACGGCCTCCATCCCGCTCACGGCCCGCTCCAGGGAGGCGGGGTCGCGCAACTCGCCGTAGCGCACCTCCACGGTCTGCAGGTGCGGACGTATGTGCTTGGTGTTGCTGGTCTTCCGGAGCAGGAGCCGCACCTCGTGCCCCTCGGCCAGGAGCCGGTCCAGCACGTGGCTGCCGAGGAAACCGTTGCCGCCGGTCAACAGGACGTTCACAGCCGCTTCTCGTAGATCCGATAGGTTTTGTACGGCGTGGCTCCCAGGCGGTCCAGCGCGCGCCGCATCAGTTCGTTCTCCTCCAGTATCCACGAGAACTCGGCCCGGTTGTATCCCTTCCGGTCGCCCTTCTGAAACGCCCGGTAGGACAGCAGCGAGTCCACGCCCCGGCGGCGGTATTCGTCCACCACTCCCAGGATGATCACCCGCACGTGGTGCAGCCGCCGCCTGCCCAGCAGGAAGCGCAGCCACCCGAACGGCCACAGGCGGCCGTTCATCTTCTTGAGGATGCGGTTGATGTCGGGCAGCGCCAGGAACAGGCCGACCGGCTCCCCGTCCAGTTCGGCCAGCAGGGCCAGTTCGGGGTCAATGATGGGCTTCAGGTTGCGCGCGGTGAACCGGAACTGGGCCTTCGTCATGGGCACGAATCCCCAGTTCTCCGACCACGCGCGGTTGTAGACCTCGAACGCGGCCGCCAGTTCCTCATCGAACCGGTCCATGTCTATCGAGCGCACGCTCACCTCGCTGCGTTCCGCCGCCCGCTGCCCGAACCGGACCAGGTGATCGGGGATGTCGCCGTCGTACTCGTAGCTGTAGGCCAGCAGATCGCGGGCCTTCCGGTAGCCCAGGTCCTCGAACATCTCCGGGTAATACGGCTTGGTGTACGGCATCATCACGAACGGAGAGCTATCGAAGCCCTCGACCAGGAAGCCGCAATCCTGGTTGGTGGAGAAGTTGAGCGGCCCGCGGGCGGCCTTCATGCCCTGCTCGGCCAGCCAGCATTCCGCTTTGTCCATGAGGGCCGCCGCCACCTCGGGCCGCTCCACGCACTCGAAGAAGCCGAAGAAACCCGTCCGGTCGCCCGCGAACTCGTTGTGCCGCTCGTTGACATGGGCCGTGGCGCGCCCGACGATCTCGCCCTCCTCATCCCTCGCCAGGAAGTAGCGCACACGCAGGAACTCGAACACGGGATTCCGGTCGCTGAAGAACTCCCTCCTCTCGGCCATCAGGGGCGGGACGTAGTGAGGATCGTCGCGGTAGAGGGCGCGGGGAAACCTCATGAACTGCCGCATTTCCCTGCGCGAGGTGACCGGAGTAACTTCGACGCCCATAGAGCAGCCCTCTGCCTGGTGAGCGGGGATCAAATGACGCCCAGATCCCTGCCGATCTTGCCCATCGTGGAGAGAGCGGACTCCAACTGCGGGTCGGTGTGGGTTGCCATCACGCTCAGGCGCAGAAGCGTGTCCGTGGGCGGCACGGCGGGTGATACCACCGGGTTGACGAAAACGCCCTCCTGCTCCAGCCGCTTGCAGAACTTGAAGCAGACGTCCATAGCGCCCACGTGTACGGGGATGATCGGCGTCGCGCTCTCGCCGGTGTCGAAACCCAGTTCCTTCAGGCCCCCGTTGAGCAGCCGGGTGTTGTGCCACAGCCTCTCGATGCGCTCGGGCTCACGCTTCATGATGCGGATGGCGGCCAGCACTGCGGCGGTGTTGGCCGGCGAGATGCTGGCGCTGAAGATGAGGGGCCGGGAGTTGTGCTTCAGATACTCGATGGTGGCTTCGTCGGCCGCCACGAATCCGCCCAGGGACGCCAGCGATTTGCTGAACGTGCCCATGATCAGGTCCACCTTATCGGTCAGCCCGAAGTGGGCCGCCGTGCCGGCGCCGTTCTCCCCCAGCACGCCGATCGCGTGGGCATCGTCCACCAGCAGGCCGGCCTGGTATTCCTCGGCCAGTTCGCACAGCCGGGGCAGGTCGGCTATGTCGCCTCCCATGCTGAACACGCCGTCCACGGCGATCAGCTTCCCGCTGTCGCGTCCGCACTCCTGCAGGCGGGACTCCAACGACTTCATGTCGTTATGGACGAAACGCACCAACTCGCCGAAGCTCAGCAGCGCTCCGTCCACGATGCTGGCGTGGTCTTCCTTGTCGGTGATGATGTAATCGCCCCGTCCCACCAGTGCACTGATGATGCCCAGGTTGGTCTGGAAGCCGGTGGAGTAGAGAACGGCTGCGGGCTTGTCCACCAGATCGGCCAGTTCATCTTCCAACTCCAGGTGGATGTCCAGGGTGCCGTTCAGAAACCGCGAGCCGGCACAGCCGGAGCCGTACTTGGCCACCGCCTCCTGAACCGCTTCCTTGACCTCCGGATTGTTGGTCAGGCCCAGATAGCTGTTGGACCCCAGCATGAGCACCCTCTGCCCGTTCAGGGACACTTCGGTGTCCTGCGCGGAGGAGATGGGCCGGAAGTAGGGGTACAGACCGGAGGCCTTGACGCGCGCCGCATCGTGATACTGGCGGACCTTGCGCATCAGGGGCAATTTACCGTTGCTCGCTTCTTCCATGAAGATAAGCCTCTCTGCGGATGTTAGCCCGTCCACAGCGACCATCAAATAAACCGGATGGGTGGCGATTTGTCAAGTTAGCCGCTCTCTCACCAGTCCGGCCCCGCGCCGGGACCGCCCGTGGGCTCATCCCCGAGCAATGGTCCTGTGTCGCCTTCTCGGGACTCGCGCAGGATGTCTGCCACGGACCTGCGAGGCCCCTTCTGCCCACCTGCAGCGCCCTGCGCCCCCGCCGGGGTTTCCTGCCCGCCTGCCTCCCCGGAAGTCTCCTCGCCCGTGCCGGGGACGTCCTCGGAGCGCTCGGTTTCCTCGGACCGGGCTCCGGGGCTGACCTGCTGCGGACGCCCGCCTGGCTGCATGGCCCGCCGCGCCAGATCGGCGTTGAACTCGGCCCGGTGCAGCAGCTCGGCCAGCGCCTCCGCCTCCTCCCCTCGGGCGCCCTGCCGGAGCGCCTCGCGGCAGCCTGAGGCCGCCTGCCGGTAGTGCGCCACCGCCCCCGGGAGATCACCCCGCCGGTAGGCGCAGTTGCCCAATCCGTAGGTGGCCCTGAGGCGAACCAGCCGCTCCTCGGCACCCAGCAGGCGGCGGAAAAGCCGGCCGGCCTCCGCAAACTCACCGGCCCGGTAATGGGCCAGCGCCGCGTTCAGTTCCGGCGCCGCCGACTCCGGCAACGCGTCACGCAGCGCCGCGAACTCCTCGGCCGCCTCCCCGTATCGGCCATCGCGGTAAGCCGCCGTCGCGCGCTCGAAGCGGGCCTCCGGACCCTCCGCCCCCTCGGCAGCCTTCCCGGGCTCCCAGCCGCTCAGCAGGTACAGACCTACCAGGAAGGCCAGCACGTAGATCACCCGTCGGAACACGCGATCGCTGAACCGCCGGTGCAGCGCCACGCCCAGCAGCGTGCCCACCACCACGCACGGCAGCAGCGCGCCGCCCAGCGCCAGCCGGTCCGGCCGGAACAGGTCCTGGCTCTGGTATGCGATGACCTTCACCAGGTTGCCCACAAAAAAATACTTGACGACCGTGCCCACGAAGACGCTCTTTTCGAGCTTCTGCGGCAGCAGGAACAGCACGATGATCGGCCCGCCCGCGTGGGCCAGCGTGGAGGTGAAGCCGGCGCAGGCGCCCAGCCCCACACCGTGCCAGGCCCGCGGCACGTAGGCCTCGTCTATCCCGGTTCGCCGCTCGCGCTGGAGTCGGTACATCTGCACACCCACAAACAGAACCGACAGCCCGCCGATCACGCGCCGCAGGTAGAGTTCCGCGTTCGGCAGGCTCAGAAACCAGTCCAACGCCAACGCGCCGCAGGCCACGCCGATCAGCAGCCCCGGCACCAGCATCAGCAGGCTGCGCCGGTCGTGGACGCGCGGGTAGTGGACGATGGAGAAAATGTCGCCCAGGATGAGCACCAGCAGCATGACCGGCAGCATATTGGCCGGCCCCAGCACGGCGGCCATCAGCGGCACCGCCAGAATCCCGGCCCCCGCGCCGAACCCCGCCTTCGACAGGCCGACCAGCGCTGCGGCCACGGCCGCGCCGGTCCATTGCGCCACGCTCAGATCGGGCAGTATCACGCCGTGAATCCTCTGATGAAGGGTTACTCGTTACTGGTTACTGGTTACCCGTTACTGCCCAGGGCAGCCCCGTTACTTCGTCCTCCGAGCTTCGCACTTCGCGCTCCGTCGCCGGCACGTTAGGATATGGTTTGACGCCAGCCATTTCCAAGGTAAGCCGGCGCCGGTCACAGGAACGGCGGGCGTCAGGCGTCAGCTACGGCAACGGCGGGGAACGCACGCACGGGTCTTTGCACCCGGGCGCGGATGGGCGTAGGATGTTGTGGGACGGATGGACGGTTGCTTCAGGGGATCGGGCGATGCATTATCTGATCGTTTTCCAGGTCTTGTGCGGGTTCTTCGCGGCCCACGTGGCGTCGCGCAACGGGCGCAACCCGGTGGGGTGGTGGTTTGCGGGGGCGCTGCTGCCGGTGCTCGGTGTGGTGGCAGTGATGCTGACGGGCCGGAAGGAGGACGGGACGAGCACGGCCGGGACGTCTACGGGCAAGGACCGGCGCACGCGGCCCAGCCGCTGCTGCGGGGAGTTCTTGCCGGACTGTCGCGGGTGTCCCTACTTCCGACGTCGGCTGTTCCGCAGCGAGGATGGGGACGCCGTTGGTTACTGCACGTTCTACGATAGAATACTGCGTGAAAACCGCCCGAGAGACGGCCAGGGCAGCGATGCGCGCGGGGAAACGGTCTCCACCGGGGACGGTTCGCGGTAATTTTCCGGCCAAAAGACCTTGACTGTCGGTGTCCGCTTTGATACAACGACTGCGTTAAAGCTGGGATGAGCCGGGGAATCTACGGCACGATCTCACGGAGCGCTTTGCATGAACAAAACAGCCCGAGTGTTGACGACTCTCTGTGTGGTTATGGTTCTGGCGTGCGTTGCGGCGACAGGGCAGGAGGTCAACCCCTTCGCGGATATTGACGAAGGGTCCCCTCTCGCGGACCTGCAGCAGGCGGCCGACTACGAGCGTGGGAAGCGGCGGCAGGAACTGGTGAGCGCCATACGGCTCGCCGAAGACGACCTGGCCTCCAGCCTGACGCAGAAGCTGGTCAGCGTAGTCGCAAACCGCCGCGAGATGGAGGACAACAATCTGGTGGGCCACTGCATCCTGGCCCTGGGCTCGCTGAAGGAAAGGCAGGCCACCGACACGCTGCTGGGGGCGCTGGACGCCAGCGATATGCAGATAGCCTACCAGGCCGCCATGGCCCTGGGACAGATATCGGAAGGCGCGGGGCTCGGCCAGGCAAGGGGAGAGGAAGTGAGCCTGAGCCTGCTGACCGCACTCTACAGCGGCAACCCCCGGCTGATGGTTTACGGCCCGGCGCTTGCCCTCTGTCGGATCCACGGCATCCAGGATATCGAGAGCGCCATGGCCCTGCCGGACGACGAACTGCTGTCCACCATTGACCAGTGGATGCTGAACAACCGGGGGCAGTTGCCCGCGATGGCCGAGCTGCCGTGGCAGGTAGTGTTCAGAATCGTGCTGGTCAGCCCCGAGCAGGCCACAAAGCAGCAGGCCCTGCAGGCGCTGCTGCAGCGGCGAGCCCTGGGGCCGGTGGACGCCATCCTGGACGTGCTGCAGGAGGATGAGACGCCGCAGGAGCTGCGGGACAGCCTGACCGATATGCTGGGGCAGGTGACCGGTGTGCCCTATCCACCGTCCGGTCTGGAGGAAGGGGAGGACCCGGTGGCCGCGTGGCGGGACCTGTGGCGCGAGAAGCTGAAAACGCAGACAGAGCAGAGGTACATTGACTACGCCTGGGCCGCCCTGAGGAGGGCTCTGAGCAACTACCAGGCCAACCCGACCGCAGCCAACGCGGACCGCATCCGCGACCTGCGTCTGGTCCTGCTCCACCAGATTAGCGGAACCGACGCCATCCCGGCCGGGGCCACGCAGCAGGCGCTGGACCTGCTGCAAGAGCCGCTGCAGTCGAAAGAGCTGGTGGCCAACGCGCTGGAGACCCTCCAGAACCCGGAAGCCGGCGAGTTCCACAAAGACCAGAGCCTGACGATCATCGAGGAAGAGACCGACAAGGAGCACGGGCAGGCGGTGGGCATGCAGTTCCTGGTGCCTCTGGCCGAGCTGGCCTACGATGAGACGAACCTGCGGTTCGCAGAGCGGCTGGGCAACCTGCTGTGGGTGATCAGCGGCGTGCCGCTCCAGTTGCACAGCGCCGACCATGAAGTCCGCCGCCAGACGCTGAGGGACTGGAGCGATGCGGCGGAGCAGGAACTGGGCATCACACTGGACCTGGGGTGACGACGGCCGTCCGGCTCAGCGCACCTCTTCCCACTTGTAGCACCGCACCAGGTGCCCCGACGCCATTTCCTCCATCGGGGGCAACTCGCCCTCGCACACCTCGGCCGCGTGGGGACACCGCGGGTGGAACGGACAGCCGGACGGCGGGTTGGCCGGCGAAGGCACCTCGCCCCGCGCGATTCTGTCGCGCTTTGCGCCGCCGGGCTTCGGACTGGGCACGGCCGCCAGAAGCATCTTCGTGTAGGGATGGGCGGGGTTCTCGTAGAGGTCGTCCCGTGACGCCATCTCCACGATGTGGCCCAGGTACATGACCGCCACCCGGTGGGAGATGTGCTCCACCACGCTCAGGTCGTGCGCGATGAACAGGTAGGACAGCCCGCGCTCCTTCTGGATGTCCACCAGCAAGTTGATGATCTGGGCCTGGATGGAGACGTCGAGCGCGGAGACCGGCTCGTCGCATATCACCAGGTCCGGCTCCAGCGCCAGCGCCCGCGCGATGCCCACACGCTGCCTCTGACCGCCGGAGAACTCGTGCGGGTAGTGGTGCATGTATTCGCGCGACAGGCCGACCTGTTCCAGCAGGTCACCCACGCGCTCCCGCCGCCGGCGACCGGACGCCACCCAATGCACGCTCAGCGGCTCCCCCACCAGGCTCTCGACGGTCATACGGGGGTTCAGCGAGCTGTAGGGGTCCTGGAAGATCATCTGCATCCGCCGCCGCAGCGCGCGCATCCGCCGGCGTCCCAGTGCGTCTACCCGGATGCCGTCGAACAGCACGCGCCCCGCCGTGGGCTCGATGAGGCGGATGATGGACCGCGCCAGCGTGGTCTTGCCGCAGCCGCTCTCCCCCACCAGCCCCAGCGTGCGCCCGCGGGGGACGGTGAAGGAGACGCCGTCCACCGCGCGCACGTGCCCCGTGGTCAACTGCAGCACGCCCCGACGGATGGGGAAGTAGACCTTCAGGTCCTCGACGCACAAGATGGATTCCTCATCGGGCATGGCTGGGCGTCTCCGTTTCGATCATCGTCAGTCCTTCCGGAGGGGTCTCACCGCTCTTCCAGTAACCGGGCAGCCGGATGCAGGCCGCCCCGTGGCCGGCCGCCACCCGCCGCAGCTCCGGGTCCACCTCAGAACACTGCGGCGCGGCCATGAAACAGCGGGGATGGAACCGACATCCGGAGGGATACCGCCGCGCCTCGGGCACGGAGCCGGGGATGACGTTCAGCCGCTCCCGCCGCTCGTTCAGCACCGGCAGCGATTCCAGCAGGCTCACCATATAGGGATGGGCGGGTTGCTCGAAGATGGTATCCACGTCCGCCTGCTCCACGATGCGCCCCGCGTACATCACCGCCACCCGGTCGGCTACCTCGGCCACCACGCCCAGGTCGTGGGTGATCAGCAGCACGGACATGCCCAGGTCCTCCTGCAACTCCAGCAGCAGGTCCAGTATCTGGGCCTGGGTGGTGACGTCGAGGGCCGTGGTAGGCTCGTCGGCGATCAGCAGGTCGGGCCGGCAGACCAGGGCCATGGCGATCATCACGCGCTGCTGCATGCCGCCGGACAACTGGTGCGGGTAATCGCCCAGGCGTTCGGGCGCGTCCGGTATACCCACCCGTTCCAGCATGTCCACCGCGATCTCGCGCGCCTCGCGGCGGCCGACGGAGCGGTGCCGCCGAATGCCCTCGACGATCTGGTTCCCGACGGTGAACACGGGGTTCAGCGCGCTCATCGGCTCCTGGAATACCATGGATATCTGGTTGCCGCGAATGCCCTGCATCCCGGCCTGCGGCAGGGCCAGGAGGTCCTGCCCGTTCAGCTTGATCTGGCCCTCCACGATCCGCCCCGGCGGCGAGGGCACAAGCCGCAGGATGGAGAGGGCCGTCACGGACTTGCCGCAGCCGCTCTCCCCCACCAGGCAGAAGGTCTCCCGCCGCCGCACATCGAACGAGACGCCGTCCACCGCCCGCGCCACCCCGCGGTCGGTGAAGAAGTGGGTCTTCAGGCCCCGGACCTCCAGCAGGAAATCGCCGTTGCTCATACCTTCTCCTGCGCTATCTTTAGCCTCGGGTCCAGGGCGTCGCGCAGCGCATCGCCGAAAACGTTGAACGCCAGCACGAGTATAAAGAGCGCCACCGCGGCACTGGCAAACTGCCACCAGACGCTGGGATAGCGGCTGAGCTCGATGTTTGCCAGGGAGATCATCTGTCCCCACGAAATCCGGCTCGGCTCCACACCCACACCCAGGTAGGTCAGCACGGCCTCCGACATGACGATGCCGCTGAAGCCGAGAGTGAAGGAGATGATGACCAGGTGGAACAGATTGGGGAGGATGTGCAGGAAAATGATCCGCATGTTGCCCGCGCCCACGGCGCGCGCTGCCAGGACGTAGTCCGAGTCCCGCAGCTTCAGCGCCTCTCCGCGGATGAGGCGGCACAGTCCCACCCAGCTGGTCACCCCCAGGGCGATGCACAATTGCAGAAGGCCCTGCTGCATGACCGCCATCAGGGCGATGATGAGCAGGATGCTCGGAATGCACGCCAGGGTCGAGTAGACATACACGATCGCCTCGTCCACAATGCCGCCGAAGTAGCCGGCCACGATGCCGAAAAGCAGGCCCAGCGGGATGTAGATGGCCGCCGTCAGCCCGCCCAGCAACACGGCGGTGTTGACGCCCTTGATGGTTTTGTACAGCACGTCCTTGCCGTGCATGTCGGTGCCCAGCAGATGGCCGGCCGTGCCCGGGGGAAGATAGCTCTCGTTCTTGTCCGATGGCCCGATCGCCTGCACGAAGACCCACTCAAACAAAGACCCCTTGCGGCGTGGCTCCTCCCCCGAAGTCTGCTTTCCGGCGGTGGCACGCTTCCAGGAGACCGGGATGCAGTCCAGCAGTCCCACGGCCATGTAGAGCGCGATGATCGCCAGGCAGACCATGGCCAGCTTGTTGCGGCGCAGCCGCTGCCATGCCTCCGCCCAGAGGGAACGCACTTCCTGTTGCGGCTCGGGGCTCATCGAAGCCGTATCCTCGGGTCAACAAGAGTGTAACTGATGTCGGTGGCCAGGTGGCCCAGGGCGAACAGCAGCGCCCCCAGATAGACCATGGCGCTCAGGACCGTGAAATCCGCCGCCAGCACCGCCTCGATCGTCATGTTGCCCAGTCCCGGAATGCCGAAGAACCTCTCCAGCAGCAGGGAGCCCAGGAACAGGAACGGTATGGCGAGCACCACGCGGGTAAGGATGGGTATCATGGCATTCTTCAGCACGTGCTTGAACAGGATCAGGCGCTCCGAGAGCCCCTTGGACCGCGCGGTGCGCACGTAGTCCTTGTTCATCTCCTCCAGGAACACCGTGCGGTAGAAACGCACGTTGCCGCCCAGGCTCTTCAGCACGGCTATCAGGATGGGCAGCAGCAGGAAAGGCACCCCGTGAAGGCCGCGGGCATAGCCGTAGACGGGGAAGAGCCTCATGTAGCGCGCCAGCAGATACTGTCCTCCGATGATGTAGACCATGATGCTGATGGACATAAAGGCCACACAGACCACCACCATGCCCAGGTCCAGGTAGGTGGCGCGGAAGTAAGCCACGACCAGGGAAAGAGAGATGCCCAGGAGCAGCGCCATCACGAATATCGGCACCGTCAGGCTCAGGGAGGGCCCCATGCCCTCTCGAATCTTGACCCAGACCCGCTCGTGGGTCTTCTCCGACCGGCCGAACCGGAACAGCAGCAGGCGCCCCATGTGCCCCGCGAACCGCGTCTCGGTAAGTTGCTTGAATCCCTTTGCTTCGGCGTTGAACACCAACGGCCTGTCCCAACCCTCCTGGCGGATTTTCTCCTCTATCTGCTCTTCGCTGGGATGTTTGCCCAGTTGCTTGATGGCCCGCTGGCGTGGGGTGAACAGCACCTCGAAAAGCACGAACGTGATCAGGCACACGCCCAGCACGAGGGGGATGGTGTAGAGCGCACGGCGTATGGTGTAAGCCAGCATGTTTACCTCCCCACCGCACCTTTCCGGAACTGAGCCAGCACGAAACCCACCGCCACCAGACCCAGCACGATGGCCGCCACCATCTCGTAGTTCGGCCTGTTCCAGCGGCGCCGCAGGTCGCCTCGAAGGTCCACGTCCACGTCGCGGTATTTCGTGAAGCCACCCGTCATGTCGGTCGGCTTGACGTTCTCGTACCACTGGTGGTAAAGCACGTAGCTGATGCGATGGAAGCCGGGAATCCAGGGCGCGTCTTCCACCACTATGTCCACCATCCGGCGGATGATCTCCAGCCGCGCCTCGCTGTTGGGCATCACCTTCATCTTCTCATACAGGCGATTGTATTCGGGGTTGTCGTAGAGGGCATTGTTGGAGCCCGCCGGTGCTTCATTGGGCCCGTAGAGAAGCTGCAGGAAGTTCTCCGGGTCCGGGTAGTCCAGCAGCCATCCGGCAGAGAAGACCTGCAGGCTTCGTTGGTCGAGCTTGCGGAGAAACTCGTTCCACGTGTTCGTCTTGATCTCCACGCGGATGCCGATCTGCTCCATATCCTGCTCGAAGGCTCGCGCGCTGCGTATGGCTGCCGGGCCGCCGCTGCCGATGTCGTAGCTGATGGTCAGTGGCTCACCATCCGGGCTCATGCCGCCCGGATAGCCGGCTTCGGCCAGCAGGCGGCGGGCCCTTTCCGGGTCATAGCCCTTGTAGGGATTGTCGAAATCGGGATCGTAGCCGAAGATGCCGGGCGGAATAGGGCCCTGCGCCGAAATGGCCCGGCCGTTGAAGAAGTGTTCGATGCGCCACTGCGTGTCGTAGGCCAGGCTCATCGCCTTTCGCAGCTTCAGGTTGTCGCCCAGAAGGGGGTCCTCCATGTTGAAGGCCACGTAAAAGACGGCCGCCTCCACTACCTTGGCCAGCCGAACGCCCTTCTCCTTGAACTCCGGCGACAGTTCCTTCTCCGGCGTGATGGCCTCCTTGAAGTGGTCCGTGCTGATGCCGGAGGCGTCCAGGTATCCCTGCTTGAACAGCAGCCAGGAGGGCTGCGCCTCGTACATGATCGAGTAGTAGACCTCGTCCACCAGCGGAAGCAGGCGCCCCGCGTCTTCCAGCAGCCCGGCCTCCCGGTCTCCGGGCTCACCTTCCGACGGATAGCGGTCCTCCCGATAGGTCGGGTTTTTCTCCAGGATCAGGCGCCATCGTTTGTCCCATTGCTTCAGGCGAAAGGCGCCCGTGCCGACCGGATGGTTGTGCAGATCGTCTCCGTACTTTTCGACGGCCTCCCGCGGCACCGCTGCTGTGTAGGGCATGGCCAGGATATACTTGAGTTGCGGGTAGCGCTCCTTCAGGGTTATGCGCAGCGTGTAGCGGTCCGGGGCCTCCAGCCCGCTGACATGCATCGAATAATCGGTGGACGGATTCTCTTCTTCGATTCTTTTTATGGACATCTGGTGGAATTCATCCAGCCCCGCTATCTTCCCCTGCACCGTCCACCAGCCGCGCGGATCGTTCGCCTGATCGGCCAGGCGCTTGATCGAATAGACGAAGTCCTGGGCCACCAGTTCCCGCCCCTTGCCGCCCGTCTCCTCGAAGCAGGGATCGTCCTGGAAGTAGACGCCCCGCTTGATGGGAATCGTGTAGGTGAGGCCGTCCTCGGAGACCTGCGGCATCTCTGCCGCCAGGGCGGGCTTCAACTCGTAAGGCCGCTTCAGGTAGTGGTATTCATAGAGCGAATCGTATACCTGGCTGACGATGGCGCCGGACAGGGTGTCCCCGCACTGCACGGGGTCCAGACCGTGCGGGTCCTCGCCAAGAGAGGCGTAGATGACCTTCTTGCCGTCGGGCGGGGGATAGGGGTTGTTGGTGCAGCCGGAGGCGCACAGCGCCCCAAAAACCGCCACAAGGACGGACAGCGCGGCCGGCAATTGTCTCAGCCGATCGGGCATTCGTGCGCATCACCCGTTGAATGAAGGTCTTACCGGCACGGACAATACAGGATACGAAAGCCGGCGGCGTTTTTCCACTTGCGAGGTCTCGGCCCGGCGGCTCAGGGAGAGTCCGGCTCCTCCGGGAAGCGCTGTATCTTCAGCATATCCGCGCCTCCGGGGGTGCGCGTGGAGGCCCCGGCCACGTATACCACCGAGTCGCCCGGCGAGATGCAGTCCAGATCCAGCAGGCTCCGCTGGCCCTGCTGGATCATCTCGTCCGTGGTCTCGAACATCTCCAGCATCAGCGGCCGGACGCCCCAGAGCAGGGCCAGCCGGCGGAAGGTCTCCACGGAGGGTGTCAGGGCCAGTATAGGGGCTTTCGGGCGCCGCTGGGAGATGTACCGCGCGGTGCTGCCGGTGATGGTGAAGGGCACGATGCCCGCCGCGCCGATGTGCTCGGCCACCATGCAGGCCGCACTCGCCAGCGCGTGCTGGGTCTCGTCGGTGGCCTCCTCCACGTCGGGCACGGACGGCCCGCCCTCCTCCATCAGGTGCCGCTCGATCTCTTGCGCAATTCGGTCCATCGTGCGCACGGCCTCGACGGGATAGTGGCCGATGGAAGTCTCGGCGCTGAGCATCACGGCGTCCGTGCCGTCCAATATGGCGTTGGCCACGTCGCTGGCCTCGGCCCGCGTCGGGCGGGGGGCGTCCACCATGGACTCCAGCATCTGCGTGGCGGTGATCACCGGGCGCGCCAGGCCGTTGGCGGTCCGGATGATCTCCTTCTGCACCGCCGGCACCGCTTCCGTGGGCATCTCGATGCCCAGGTCGCCCCGCGCCACCATCACTCCGTCGGAGACCAGCAGTATCTCCCGCAGGTTCTCCACCGCCTCCGGTTTCTCGATCTTCGGGATGATGGGCACGTGGCAATCCTCGCCGGCGATCTCCTTGACCGCCGACCGCAGCCGCAACACATCGCCCGCCGACTGCACGAAGCTGAGCGCCACCAGGTCCACCCCGTGCTCCAGGCCGAACTCCAGGTCCTCCAGGTCGCGGGGCGTGGGGGAGGATATGCTCAACCGCACGCCCGGGAGGTTGATCCCCTGGTTCTCGTCCAGCTCCGCCCCCACCAGGACTCTGCAACGCACCCCCTGCTCACCTGTCTCCCGGACCTCCAGCTCGATCACCCCGTCGCTCAGCATTATGTGATCGCCGGCCTCCACGTCCTCGGCCAGGTGGCCGTAGTTGACGGGAACCGTCTGTGCGTCCCCCTCGAAATCGCCGTAGCGGAGTACCACCTCGGCGCTTTCCTCCAGCGTAACGGGTCCCCCGCCCCGCAGCGCGCCGGTCCGGATGCGCGGCCCTTGCAGGTCCTGCAGCACGGCCACGGGATGGTCGAACTCCGCCGCCGCCTCTCGCACGTTGGCGATGTATTCGGCGTGTGTCTCATGGTCGCCGTGGGAGAAATTGAGCCGGAAGACGTCCACGCCGGCACGGATCAGCCGGCGCACCATATCCGGGGAGCCGCTGGCCGGCCCCAGAGTCGCCACGATCTTAGTCCGCGTCTCATCCATCGGAATCCTCCGGTTCCTCGCCCATACGCTCCCTTAGCACCTGAAGCGCATGCTCGAGCTGCTCCTCCCGGCTTCGCTCGTATCGCTGCATCCACTCCTCCGCCGCCTGCCTGCCCTCCTGCGGGATGGGCGGCAGTTCGCCCGCCACCACGTCCGGCTGGATACCCTCGCCCTCCACCACGGTCTCGTCGGCCAGCACGTAGCGCGCCACGGTCAGGTTCAGGTAACCGCCGTCGGGCAGCGGCAGCAGCTTCGTCACGCTTCCCTTGCCCACCGTGCCCGTGCCCACCACGGTAGCCCGGCCCGCCACCTGCAGCGCACCGGCCAGTATCTCGCCCGCGCTGGCCGTCATGGAGTCCACCAGCACGGCGATCGGCACGGATGTGTCGAACTCTGTCTCCTCGTCGGCCGAGTAAGTCCGCATGGAATCCCGGCTCTTGACCTGTAGGATGATCCCCTCCGTCAGGAACATGTCGCAGATAGGCACGGCCTGGTCCATCAGCCCGCCCGCGTTTCCCCGAAGGTCAAGGATGAGCCCTCGCGCGCCCCAATCCTGTATCTCGCCCAGGGCCGCCCGCATCTCCTCGGCGGCGTCCCGGTCGAAGGCGGCCAATTCCAGATGGGCGATACGGTCCTCCACCTTGCGCCAACTCAGGTTGGGAAAACGCACGATGGCGCGCTGGAGGGTGGTGACGAAGGACATCCCCTCGGAGGGTCGCCGGACGGCCAGTTCCACCTTCGTGCCCACCTTCCCGCGGATCAGGTCCACGGCCTCCCGAAACGGCATCCCCTCGATCGGGCGGCTGTCCACGGCGGTGATGACGTCCCCCGCGCGCAGACCGGCCTTCGCGGCCGGGCCGTCGGGGTTGACCTCCACGATAACCGGCAGGCCGTCGGCCGCCCGCACGGTCACCCCGATGCCGCCGAATTCCCCCTCGGTCTGCTGCATCAGCCGTTCGCTCTCCCGGGGGTTGAAGTATCCGCTGTAGGGGTCCGGCAGACCTTGCGTCATGCCCCGCATCGCGGCGCGGTGCAGCTCGGACCGGTCAACCGGCTCCACGTATTGCGCCGCCACGTGGTCCAGCGCGCGGCGGTAGGCCGCCAGCCGAAGCTCCTGCGCGCTGCTGGGACGCCGGAAGAAGAACCACACCAAAAACCACGCGGCCAGAAGCACCAGAAGCGCCCACGTGAGATAGGGCAGATAGCGCGGATAGGCCGCGCCCCGCCTGGTGTTTTTCACGAATTTCCGCACCGTCCTTCCCCCTTCCAGGCCCCGGGTTCCCCGCCGATTCTACCACATCGTCCCCGGAACACAACGCGGCGCGCGTTCGGGGGGCACGACACGGACGCAACACGGACTTTGTGGACGTTGTGGACCTGGTGGACTCTGTGGACACACGTTTTCTGTAGCTCACACGGCTGGCGTGTGGCGCAGCCGCCCCTCCTGACGACCGGCGGGCAAGCCTCGGCTGCGGTCGTTCTCGTCAGGCATCGGGCCGGAATCTGTGCAATCAGCGCAGTCTGCGGATCACACAGCCGTTGCCGCTGCGGACGAGCTGTTGACACCCGGAGCCAGGGTCATTCAATTATCGGTTTTCTGTTGTCCTTTCCGGATCAC
>CAYVBE010000049.1:0-22305 GCA_964448935.1 uncultured candidatus Brocadiaceae bacterium | reverse complement strand
GGCGGCTGCGCTACACGGTTTCCGTGCAGTGTTGAACCCTGCGCTGGCCGGGGCGAGGACTGAGAGTGTTCCCGCTTTCGAGTGGTTGCATATCTCTTTCAGAGAAGGGGATATGCGCTGCCGAGCATACCCGGCGGGGAAACGGGCGTTCCTCCCCGGCACCATGCCGAAAAAGACCTCCGTCTCCGCCAGACGCACGGGCGGCACCGACCGCACCTTCACCTCCAGCGGCACATCCCGTCATTGCGAGGAGCTGCGGCGACGAAGCAATCTCGTCGTTTTTCGTGCGTGGGCGGTTGGCTTTCGAGGGAGAACGGCGAGATTGCCGCGCCCGTGAACGGCACGGGCTCGCAATGACAGTGATGACAGGCAGGTCTGGGGGCCAGCCGTACAGCCCCTCCGGTGTGGACGTGGTGGGCGGTCCGCAGGGTCCACAGCGCCCAATGAGTCGAAGGGCCGTTACGCCGGCTCTATCTCCACCGCCAGTCCCTCCACCTCCAGGATGTGCGCTTTCAGCACCTCGGCCAGTTCCGCGCGCACGTGGGCGCAGTCGGGGTCGCGCACCAAGTTATTGCGTTCGTGGGGGTCCTCTTCCAGGTCGTAGAGGAAATCTTCCACATAGCGGTCGCTGTCGGGGTCCTCTCCGCCGTTCTTATCAGGGGCACGGACGGAGTATTTCCACCGGTCGGTCCGTACCGCTCGGCCGACGTGGCTCTCGCTTATCTGAATGTACACGTTCTCGCGCCAGTCCTCGGCGCCCTCTACCAGGTCCTGCAGCGGGCGGCCGCGCATGTAGTCGGGCACGTCCAAGCCGGCCGTGCGCAGGATGGTGGGCGGCAGGTCAATCAGGCTGACCAGATCCTCCTGCACCTGCCCGTTCCGGAAGCCCGGGCCGTTGGCGACCATCGGCACGCGCACGCAGCCCTCGTGGCAGGCGCGTTTGTATTCGCTGTTGCGGGTGCAGAAGTGGGAGCCGTGGTCGCTGGTGAAGATGATCAGCGTGTCGTCGGCGATGCCGAGCTTCTCCAGTTCATCGCGGATGCGGCCCAGGCCCATGTCCAGGGCGTTGATGCAGCCCAGGTAGTCGGGGTAGTTCTCGCGCCAGTCGCCCTCGGTGTCCACCAGGTCGCCCGGCACCTCGAAGTCGGCGAAGCGCTCCTTTGAGCCCTCGGGGCCCTCGTAGCAGTTGTGATCGTTCTGGTGGTGGGGTTCGATGTAGGAGAGGAACAGGAAGAACGGCTGCTCCAGAGAACGGCTTTGCAGGTAGTCCAGCACGAAATCGGTCTGGCAGTCCACCCGGTAGCCCTCGAATTCAACCTTCTCCATGTCGCCGTTGTACATGTAGCCGTCGTAGCCGTGCGAGGTGAACTCCAGCACGTCGGAAGCCAGCCAGTAGTCCTTGTAGCCGCCGCGCCGCTCCGGCGGCACCGGGTCGGTGCGGTAGTTGAACTCGCCCCGCGTGGAGGCCAGGTGCCATTTGCCGATGTAGCCGACCTCGTAGCCGGCCTCGGACATCCAGTGGGCCACGGTCTTGTGGTCCTGGGGCAGGGCGATGCCATTGCGGAAGCAACCCGTCTCGGTGGCGAACTTGCCCGTTTGCAGGCAGGCCCGCGCGGGTCCGCAGACCGGCTGTGGGGTGAAGGCGTTCTCGAACCGCACGCCCTCGGCCGCCATGCGGTCCAGGTTCGGCGTGATGTCCAGCGGCTGGCCGTAGGCGCCCACGGTGTCCCACCGCTGCTGGTCGGTGAAGAAGAACAGAATGTTCGGCAGACTCTGCGCGTCACTCATCGGTCGGTCCCTCTATTGAGAGGAGAAATATCGTTGATCGGCGTCGTGGGGCACCACGTCCCCGGTTTCCAGGAAGAAGGTCAGCAGGCGGTCCTCGATCCGGGCCAGTGCGTCGGCGTACTCGGGTTCTTCGATCACGTTGTGGAGTTCCTGCGGATCGCTGCGCAGGTCGTACAGCTCGTCCTGCTCGTAGAGCCGGCGGACGTATTTGAAGTCCTTCGTGCGGCACATGACGCCCTTGCCGTGCTCGGGGCCTTCTTCAAACTGGTAGCGCAGGCGCGGGTAGTAGAGGCCCTGCGGGTCCTCGTTGCTTTCCAGTTCTTTGCAGTGGTCCTCGCCGTGCAGCCGGCCACCCTCGCAGAAGACGGCATCCCGGTGCTCGTCCGTCTCGCCGGCCAGAAGAGGCAGCAGGGAGTGGCCGAAGTGCGTGTAGCCCGGCTCGATGCCCGTCAGGTCGTACACGGTGGCGGGGAAATCCACCAGCTCGACCAGCGCGTCGCTGACGCGCGGCCGCACGTCCGCCCCGGCGGGCGGCTTGACCAGCAAAGGCACGCGGCTGAGCGCGTCTTCGAAGGTGTTCTGGGTCTTCTCCACCAGGCCGTAATCCCCGGTGTAGTCGCCGTGGTCGGCGAAGAAGAAGATGGCCGTGTCCTCGTAGATGCCGGCCTCCTGCAGGGCGTCCACAACAAGGCCGAACTGGTGGTCCACCCGGGCGCACATGCCGTAGTAGGTGGCGCGCAGTTCCCGCCAGCGTTCCTCCGACCAGCCCTGCAGGTTCTGCGTCTCCCAGATGCCTTTCAGCAGGCTGGCCTTGCCGCTCCAGTCCTCGGGCGCCGGGATGCGCGGCGGGACGGCCTCGCGGTCAATCATCGAATACCACGGCTCCTCGACCGCGTAGGGGGGGTGGGGGTAGGTGAGCGGCAGGAAGATGCAGAGCGGTCTGTCCGCCGGCCTGTTCCTGATCTGCTCCACCGCGCCCAGCACGTTCACCCAGTCGCCGTCGCGGTAGATGTCGTCATCGCCGGTGGGCAGCCGGCCCACGTAGAAGGAGTAGAACGTATCGCTGCCGGGCTCACCGCGCCACTCGTCCCGGCGGTGCATCTGCCACATGGTCTTCGGTTTTGGGCCGGAGTAATGGACGTCGCAGTAGGGCTCCCAGGAGTTCTGGCCGGGCACCAGGTCATTCTTGCCGCCCCACCAGACGAAGTAGCCCGCGTCCTTGAGCTGCTTCAGCAGCACGGGCTCGTCGGGACGCAGCATGTGGAACATGGTGCGGTGGCCGCGCACGTGCGGATACCAGCCGGTCATGAAGGAGCAGCGGCTGGGCGTGCAGACGGGATTCTGGCAGAAGGCCCACCGGAAGGAGACGGCGTCGGACCGGGCCAGGCGGTCCAGGTTGGGCGTCACGGCGGCGGGGTTGCCCAGGTGGTGCAGCGCCTCGCCGCGCCACTGGTCGGGGTTGAAGATGACGATGTGTGGGCGATCGGGCATGAGCGGCTCCTCACAGGGATGGCGGAAATGGACAGGTTACAGCCGCGACAGGGCGGGGTCAAATTCAGGGAGTTTTTCGCATCCGGCGCACGGGAGAACTTCGCCCGCTTGACGTTTGGCGGTCGGTACCGGAGAATGCAACGTTCTGCCTTACGGATTTCTTCGGATATTGCGGGGAGGAAACTATGTCGTCCGACTATCGCGGGGAGGAAACGGGGGAAAAGGCTCGGAGCGGTTCGGGGGGCGGCTCGAAGTCCGTCCTCTGGGGCTGTCTGCTGGTGGGCGCGGCGGGTGTTGTGGTGCTGTCGCTGGTCGGGGTGGCGCTGTTGATCTTTATGTTCGCGGGCGTGGCTTCGGCGGCGGGCTCCGGGGTTGCCGTGCGGGGGGGCAGGCCGGTGCAGGAATGGTCCGTCGGCGGGGCGGAAGGCGCCCCCAAGGTGGCCCTCATCCCCGTCCAGGGCGCCCTCGTGCCCGGCAGCGGCCCCGGTGAGGACCCCGTGGGCCTGCTGCGCAGCATGTTGAAGAAGGCACAGCGCGACGACCGCGTCAAGGGCATTGTTTTACAGGTTGCCAGCGGCGGAGGCGCCATCACCACCTGTGACATCATGCGCAAGGACCTGCTCGATTTCAAGAAGGAAACCGGCAAACCGGTGGTCACCCTGATGGGCAGCGTGACGGCCTCCGGCGCCTACTACGTGAGCTGCGGCACGGACCACCTGGTCGCCCATCCCACCACCATCACCGGCAGCATCGGCGTGCTGTGGCCCTTCTACGACGCCAGCGGCCTGCTGGACAAGGTGGGAGTCGAGGACCGCACCGTCAAGAGCGGCCGCTACAAGCAACTGGGCTCTCCGTTCGCCGAGCGCACGGAAGAGGAATCGGAACGGGAGAAGGAGCAGTTGCAGGGCATCGTTGATGAGATGCACTCGCGGTTCGTGCAGATCGTCGCGGAGGGCCGTGGCATGGAGCGCGCCGCTGTGGAAGCGCTGGCCACCGGGCGCATCTTCACCAGCCGGGAGGCGGTTCAGAACCGGCTCATTGACGCCATCGGCTATCGCGAGGACGCCGTGGCGAAGGTTAAGGAGCTGGCCGGCCTGGACAAGGCGCACGTGGTGCAGTACGGCCGCGTGCCGTCCCTGCTGGAAGTCTTGCTCAGCCAGACCCTCAAGCCGGAGATCAACGTCCGGTTGGGGGAGGACTCGCCGCACGGTCGCGCGGATGCGCCGATGTATCTCTGGCCTCCGTCGGCCCGGTAAGCCGGCGGCCCCATCGCCAGAGCCTGCATGCAGACAAACGGGAGGGAAGCAATGCTGAAGGTATTCAACACGCTGGGCCGGGAGCTGCAGGAGTTCGAACCCCTGAACGAAGGTCAGGTGACCATCTACGTCTGCGGCCCCACCGTCTACGGCCACAGCCACATCGGCCACGCCAAGAGCTACGTCAGCTTCGATGTGATCGTGCGCTATCTGCGCTATCTCGGCTACCAGGTCCGCTACGTGCAGAACATCACCGACGTGGGGCACCTGACCGACGACGCCGACCAGGGCGAGGACAAGGTGGGCATGAAGGCCCGCCAGATGGGTGTGCAGCCCATGGAGGTGGCCGAGATGTACACGCGCAGCTACTTCGAGGACATGGACGCCCTGAACGTGAAGCGACCGGACATCTGCCCCCGCGCGAGCGGCCATATCATCGAGCAGATCGAACTGGTCAAAACGCTGTTGGAGAAGGGCCACGCCTACGAGGTGGAGGGGAACGTCTACTTCGACGTGCCCAGCTTCGAGGATTACGGCAAGCTGAGCGGGCGCAGCCTGAACGAGATGATGGAGGGCGTGCGGGTCGAGGCACGCGGCGACAAGCGGCATCCCGCCGATTTCGCCCTCTGGAAAAGGGCGGAAGAGGGTCACATCATGCGCTGGCCCAGCCCCTGGGGCGAGGGTTTCCCCGGCTGGCACGTCGAGTGCTACGTGATGGCCATGGAATACCTGGGCGAGACCATTGACATCCACGGCGGCGGCCTGGAGAACAGCTTCCCCCACCACGAGGACGAGATAGCCCAGGCCGAGGCGGCCACCGGCAAGCCCTTCGTGCGCTACTGGCTGCACAACAACATGGTGACCGTCGAAGGTCAGAAGATGGGCAAGAGCCTGGGCAACTTCATCACCCTCAAAGACGCCTTCGCGGGCGAGGAGCCCCTGGAGAATCCCGTGCGGCCCATGGTGATGCGGTACTTCATCCTGGGCAGCCACTACCGCAGCCCGCTGGATTTCTCCACCGAGGCCCTCGAGGCCGCCGAGAAGGGGCTGGTGCGCATCGAGAACACCGTCGGCCGCGTGCGCCGCATGATCCCGCAGGCGCCCGAGGGCGACACGCCGGAGGCCGTCGCTGAGCTGGTGGAGGAGACGCGTGAAGACTTCACCGAGGAGATGGACGACGACTTCAACACCGCTGGCGCCATCGGCGTGCTCAACACCTTCACGCGCGGCGTCAACAGGCTCCTCGACGGCGAAGATACACTGCCGGCCGGCGCCCTCGAAGCCGTGGACGAGCTCTACCGAGAGCTTGGCGGCTCCGTGCTGGGAGTGATCACGGAGGAAACCGGTCGGCAGGAGGAGGCAGGCGTCGAGCGGGACCTGGTGAACACGCTGCTGGACATCCGCTCGGAGCTGCGGGAAAAGCAGGAATTCGAGCTGGCCGACCGCATCCGTGACCGCCTGGAAGACCTGGGGATCGAGGTGAAGGACACCGCGCGAGGCGCCACCTGGCAGTTCAAGTAGGGGGGTTGGTCCCGCCCCGGCCGTACATAGAAATGGAGCGGGTGAAGGGATTTGAACCCTCAACAACCAGCATGGCAAGCTGGTGCTCTGCCATTGAGCTACACCCGCTCCGTGGGGCGCCGAAGGGGAACGCTGGTGCGAAGGGGGGGATTCGAACCCCCAATTCGCCATCCGGCGAACTAGATCCTAAATCTAGCGCGTCTGCCAATTCCGCCACCTTCGCGCCCTTGGCGGTTCGCCGATTAAACATGCTACCGTAACACGTCGGGCGGCGCAAGAAGAAGTCGCGATATCCGGCACCCGTGCCCCGGCGATTTGCCCCGCAGGCTTCCGGCCTGTTAAGATATCCATCCTTCCCCCGTGTGCGGAGGTGCGTTTTGGCTGTCCCGGTGCTGCACTGCTATGCGGACTATAAGTGGACGGGCCCCTCGGGTCCCGTCGCGCGCCTGTGTCGCAATCTGACCGACCGGGGCTGGCGCGCCGACCTGGCCTGCATGTCCTCGCCCGATGGGGCGGAGAAGGCGCTCGGGCAGCGCGCGCGCGAGATGGGCCTGCGCGTGTTCGACGAGTTCTACTTCGACAGCAACCCCAACGTCCACCGCAACCTGTGCGATGCCCGGAAGCTGCGCGATCTGATATCCGAGGGGAGCTACGGACTGGTGCACTGCCACGGCACCTGGGACCAGGCGGTCTGCCGGCTGGCGATGGCCCGACGGCACCGTGAGATACCCCTGGTGAGGACCGACCACAAGGGTCGCGAGTACGGGGGTAACCCCGTTCACCGGCTCTACTACGGCCCGGCCATGGTGGACCACCTGATTGTGCTCAGCGACCGCTGGGCCATCCAGGCCGTGGACCGGCTGAAGGTTGATCCCGCTTTCGTCAGCACCGTCCCCGGCGCGGTGGACTGCGACCGCTACCGGCCCGTCGAGCCGTCACCGGGCAAGCGGGCCGAGGTCGGCCTCAGCGATGAGGACGTCGTCTTCGGCGTCGTCTCACGGGTCCAGTGGCACCGGCGGTTCGATGTTCTGCTCGACGCGGCGCTCATCCTTCAGAAGCGGAATCCGCGCGTCAAGATCGTCGTCTGCGGGCGGGGCACCCACCGGCACGAGATACTCAACGAGCCGGTCGTCCAGATGGGGCTGCAGGAAACCGTGTTTCCCCTCGGCTATCGCACGGACGACTACGAGGAGACGATCGCCACGTTTGACGCCGGCATCATGCTGGTGCCCGGAAGCGACGGGTCCTGCCGGGCGGCCATGGAGATGGCGGCGATGGGCAAGCCGCTGGTGGTGGCGCAGCGGGGCACGCTGCCGGACATCGTCCGCGACGGCGCCACGGGGATGGTGGTCCGCGACACCCCGGAGCTGCTCGCCCGCGCCATACTGCGCATGGCCGTGGACCCCAAGATGCGCCGCCGCATGGGAAAGGCCGCCAGGCAGCGCATGAAAAGCGCCTTCTCGCCCGATGGCCAGACGCAGAAGGTCATCGAGGTTTACGAGCGCCTGACCGCCCGCTCATAGTGGTGTGGCGGCGGGGCAGCATCGGGCTTTCTGCGTGTCAGTCCGTGCCGTGGAAGAACTCCCTGACGGCGCCCAGTGCCTGTTCGCTTTCCTGGAACACCTGGTGTCCGGTGGGCAGGCCGTCCAGGAACAGCTTGCCGTAGTCCTTGGTCACCATGCGGCGGTCGGTGACGATGACGACCCCGCGGTCGGTCTTGCGGCGGATCAGCCGGCCGAAGCCCTGCCGGAAGCTGATAACCGCCTGCGGCAGGGTGTAGTGGTGGAACGGGTCGCGGCCCATCGTGCGCAGGTAGGACATGCGTCCCCGCACCAGGGGATCGGTAAAGACGTGGAAGGGCAGCTTGGTCAGCACCAGGCAGCTCAGCGTCTGGCCCGCGATGTCCACTCCCTCCCAGAAACTGCGCGTGCCCAGCAGCACGCTGGCGGGGTCATGTCGGAAGTAGGTGGTGATGGCCTCCCGGCTGCCGCTGTGGCCCTGGGCCAGCACCTTGATGCCCGCCCGTTCCAGGGGCTCTTTCACCGCGCCGTAAACGGCTTCCAGCAGGCTGTAGGAGGTGAACAGCACCATCGCCCGCCCCTCCGTGGCCCGCAGGAGGTCCCGCAGGAATTCCCCGAGCTGCCGGTCAAAGTCCCGATCGCGCCGCCCGCCGGGGTCGGGCAGGAAGGTCGTCACGCCTACCAGCGACTGCCGCGAATAGTCGAACGGGGAGCCCACCGACAGGCAGTGGATGTGCCCGGGCGGCAGCACGTCGGCGCCCATGCGCTCCAGCATGTAGTCGAACTCGCCGGCCACCTGCAGCGTGGCGGACGTGAAGATGACCGTCCGCTTCTGCCCGAAAAGGAAGTCACGGAAGTGGTCGCCGATCTGCAGCGGCGCGGCGTGGATGGAGCAGAACTCCCGCCGCTGCCGCCGCACGCGCTCCAGCCAGTAGACGTATTCCTCGTTCTCCTGCAACAGGATAAACTCGATCGTGTCACCGACCTCGCGCAGTCGCTCCATGGCGGAGCGCAGGTCGCGGGCGACCTCCTCTATGGCGTCCGACTCCTCGCCCAGCGGCTCCAGGCTCTCGGCCAGGTCCTCGCTGCCCACGCCCAGCGCGGCGATGGACTTGCGCAGCCGGTCCGCCGCATCCCAGGCCTCGCTGTGGCGGCCCACGGGAGGCTCGCACTCCGCCAGCATGACGCGGTCCATGTAGGGGGGAAGCTCCTGGAAGGGCTCCCGCAGCACCTCGAAGAACTGGCGCGTGGCCTGCACCACGTCGTCCACCAGGTCCATCACGCTCCCGGCGGCGTCGGTCAGGCCCTCGCGCTTGCCCGCGGGAACCGCATCCGATCCCAGCTCGTGCATCAGTGTGGACAGCAGCCCGCTGCCGCTGCCGTCCTGACGGCTGCGGTAGAGCCAGTTGGTCACGCGATAGACGCTCAGGCTGTTGACTTCCTCGGCCAGGGCGTTGGTGGCCACCTCCTCCAGGTTATGTGCCTCGTCGAAGACCACGCACCGATACTCGGGCAGCACCGGCGTGTCCAGGCCGATCTCGGAGAACAGAAGGGCGTGGTTCACCACGATCACGTCGGCCAGTTGGGCCTTGCAGCGCGCGCGCTGGACCATGCAGCGCGTGCGGTAGCGGCAGGCCCGCCCGGCGCACTGGTCCGACCCACTCACCACGGCGTGGCGCACGGCCGATGCGCCCGGTGATTGGAGGAATCCGTTGCACTCCGAGATGTCGCCCCTGACCGTGAGGGCCGACCACTTGACCAGCGGCGCCAGTGCCATGTAGTGCTCCGGTTCGGCCAACTCGCGCTCGAAGTGCTGCATCAGGTGCATGAACCGCCGGACGCAGATGTAGTTGCTGCGCCCCTTGAGCAGCGCCGGCTCGAAACGCCCCGGCAGCAGCTCGCTGAGGAAGGGCAGGTCCTTGTGATAGAGCTGCTCCTGCAGGTTGCGCGTGTTGGTCGAGACGACCACTTTGTCGTTGTTGATGCACGTCCACGCGATGGCGGGCAGCAGGTATCCCATGGACTTGCCGGTGCCCGTGCCGGCCTCCACCATCAGGTGGTGTGGCTCGCTGAGCGCCTCGCAGACCGCCCTGACCATCCAGACCTGTTCGTCGCGCTGCTCGTAGCCCGACAGGTTCCGCCCGATCACCGCGTCCGGGCCGAACATGGCGCATATTTCCTCGGCCGGCAGCGCCGCCTCCCCGGGTTCCGGCGGTTTGTATTTCTGCACCTTGCGGAAAAGTTCCCGATGGTTCGGGAACAACTCCGCCAGCTTGCCCACCGCGTCCACGCTCAACTCGAATCCGCCGGAGTCCGCCATTCCGGTCAGCACGTCGGCAAGCGGGTGGCCGGCCGCCTGCGCGAGCCGGCATATCTGGTCCAGGGCCGCCGGCGGCGTGTCGGCCAGCTCCTGCAGCAGCCCGGCCCAGATGTCGGCCAGCAGCCGCGCCCGGTCCGCGGCGCGGAAGGTCTGCGGCTGTTCGATCGCCAGCTCGTCCGCCAGCCCCTCCAGGCTGAACTCCGCCGCACGGGGGACCGCGGTGCGCGCCAGGTCCCGCGCGTCCAGCAGGGCGGGGGGCCGCACGCCCGCCACCTCGAAGAACGCGCCGAAAGCCTCGGCGTCGTGGACCACCACCGGCCCGCGTCCGCAGAACTCCGCCAGGTCCTCCAGCGCCCGCGCCGGTGGCGGACACCCCGCCAGGTCGGCCTCGGACAGCGCGCAGAGCCGCAGGGAGGCCTTCGTAATCTCCTGCGGGCGGGCCAACTCCTGGAAGCCCTGATCGCCCGGGCCGCGCACCGCGGCCGTTTCCACCACCCGGTCTTCGGCGGGCGAAGGTCCGGTCGTCAGCAGTGCGGCAAATATGCGCGGTTTGTCGGGGCTCATGTCCGTGGGCGTGTCCACAGCGTCCGTGTCAGTCCGCGTAGGTCCGTGTGCGCGTTTCAACGCGCCGCCCATCCTAACAGAGCCTGCGCTCCGTTTGAAGGGAACCCCGACAGACACTCCGGCCGCCTCACCCCTCGGGGATAAGCACTTCGGCCTCTTCCAGACGCGTCAGGTCCACGCGCGGGGCGGCCCGGATGCGGTCGAACAGCGGTTCCATCCGGTCGCGGCCCACCTCGGTGACGGTGGCCGCGGGCAGGCCGTCGGGCAGCTTCAAGCCGGGGGCAGGCTTCACGTCCAGTGCGGCGGTCAGAACGAACTCCCCCACGTCAACCATCGAGCCGCGCCTGACCCACTCGACCCGGCACGTGTCCTCGCCGGTTCCCGTCAGCAGGCACACCCCGCGGCCGCCGGCCAGCCGGCACGGCACCACGCTGCCGGGGTCCGTGATGAGCCTTACCCGGCAGAAGGAGGGCCCGACCTCACGCACGATGCCAATGAGCGCCCCCTGCGCCGCGGCGGCCATGCCCGCCTCGACCCCCCGCGCGCTGCCGGCGGCCAGCACCACGCTGCGGCGGGCGGCGGTGGTTTCGTAAGAGGTGACGGGCGCGCGGATCGTCCGGAAGGGCAGCTCGGCCACCTCCAGCTTGCGGATGCTCTCCAGCCGCTCATTCTGCCGCCGCAGGGCCTCCGCCAGGCGCGCGTTGTCGTTGCGCAGCCGCGCGACCTCGCGCGTCAGGGCGGTCTGCCGGTCCCGGCGCAGGAACATCTCGGTCAGCGTCCCGCCCGTGGCCAGCACGTCGCCCGCGCCCTGATAGAGCGCCGTCTCGATGGGCCCGACGGCCTCGGTGAAAACCACCCGCGTGGGTGCGGTGAACCCGGCCGGCATGAGCAGGATAAACGCGGACACGGCAAGAAGGCAGAGAAGCAGCTTCAAACGCTTCCAGGTAGTTGCGGTCAACCTTCCCATAGGCACGCGCTCAAGGTGGGCAGGAACTTACCCATGTGTACCGCACGGAGGGGCTATTTGCAAGCCGCCGGTCAGGTTACTTCTCTTCGGGTTCCGGCGCCACCACCGGTTGCAGGGCGCGGATTCGGTTCGCTGCGCTGTTGCGTTCGGGCCCGCTGAGGCCGGCGGACAGGGCGCTGTGGTAGCTCTGATAGGCTGCCGCCGGGCGGCCGGTGCGCTCGTAGCAGTGCGCCAGCATGTAGTACGCCGGGGCCAGTTCGGGCACGGCGTTGACCACATCTTCAAAAGGACGCACGGCGCCCGCGTAGTCCTGGAGCCGGTAGCGCGCGACGGCCAGTCCGTAGAGCCCCTGCACGCTGCCGGGGTAGTCGTGGGCGACCTTCGCATACTCCCTCTCGGCGGCGCGGTGGTTGCCTTCGGCCTCGTATGCCTGCGCCAGCCCCAGGTTGGCCAGCACGTAGCGCCGATCACGGTCCAGGGACTGCCGGTAGGCGTCCTTGGCCTCCTGGATGCGGTTGAGGCCGAGCAGGGCGTCACCTTTGAGCCGGAAGAACTGCGCCTGGTCGTCCCGGATGGAGAGAGCTTCCTCCGCGGCCTGGAGTGCTCCGCGGTAGTCCTTTTTCTCCAGCAGCTTCATGCCGCGGTCGTAGGGGGCGAAATCCTGATTCACCTGCCGCAGCCGCTGCAGGCGGCGGTTCCACCGGTCCGCAAACACCCCATCTCCCTGGACGTGACGCCGGGAGAGATTCCTCTCGTCAATGACCGCCCGGATTTCGGAGATGCGGTTCTCCTCCTGGGGGTGGGTCGAGAGGTATTTGTCCATGAAGTTCGCCTGGTGCTCGTTCAGGTCGTGCAGGAGCCGCTGCATGGAGATCGCCTCGTCGGGGTCCCAGCCGGCCAGGGCCATGTAGTAAGTGCCGACACGGTCAGCCTGGCGTTCCTGCTCGCGGCTGTAGGACAGGCCCAGCAGCGTAATGCCCACCTGGCCCACGTTCAGCGCGGCCGAGGCGGCGCCGGAGTCGGCCACCTGTCCTGCGAGGCCGAACGCGAGCGAGATGAGTATGTTCTGCGAGAGCCGTTGAGCAGAATGACCGGCCGCCACGTGCGCCAGCTCGTGACCCATAACCGCCGCGAACTGCGCCTCGTTCTCCAGCTCGGCCAGGAATCCCCGCGTCGCGTAGACGTGCGCGGGCGTGGCAAAGGCGTTGATGGTCGAGGTGTTGAGCATCGTGAAGTCCATCGGCATCTGGGGCCGGTGGCTGACGGAGTGGAGCCGCATCACGATGGTGCCCAGGTAGCGGTTCAGCTCGTGATCGTAATACTCCCCGTCGTACATGAAGATGACGTTGGGGTGCGTCTGATGGCCGAGCTGCACCTCCTGGGATTCGCTGACCAGCCTCAGTTCGCTTCGGCCCGTGACGGGATTCGTCTGGCATCCGGCGGAGAACAGGGCGGCCGCCAGACAGATGATCGTCGCGAAGGCTCCGGTCATCAGGTCTTTGCGTCTGATGCGCGGTATCATTCCGGCTCCCCCTTGCGCCGCCGAACGGCGCTCACTCGATGATGTAGTCGGATGCGCCCCGGTCCGGGTCGTTGTATGTCAGGTGCTGCTCGAGATTCTGCAGCGACGGCCGCTCCCGCGGCGGTTCTACCTCCACGATATCGCGGCTTATGGTGCATCCGGTGGCGCACGCCAGCACGATCAGCATGGCCACGCACTTGTGCAGCATATCTCTTTCCCCCGGTGGCTGGTTGGGAAACCTGCCCGGCCTCTTAGCTGCCAGCCTACCCCAAGGACGCCGCCCGCGCAAGCGGCCGTTTGACAGCCGGCCCGGTCCGGCCTATCATAGCGTGGGCAGGGCGCTCGTCGAGCGCACACCATCCACTCCTATAAGCTGTTGGCTGGCAACGCCTTGGAGCGTTGCTACTACATACAATGACCGATGTCATCGAACAGATTACCGCCGACCTGACGGAGCCCCAGCGCGAGGCCGCCAGCCATGGGGAGGGTCCGCTGCTGGTCGTCGCCGGCGCGGGCAGCGGGAAGACCCGCGTCATCATCCGCCGCATCGCCTATCTGCTGGCCACCGGCGTGCCGCCGGACCGCATCGTGGCCATGACCTTCACCAACAAGGCCGCGGACGAGATGCGCCGCCGGGTCGAATCATTGGTGGGCGAGGAGGTCTACGTCACCACCTTCCACAGCTTCTGCGCCCGTCTCTTGCGGCGGGAGGTCCACCGGCTGGGGCGCGACCGGTCCTTCACCATCTACGACCGCACCGACTCCCTGCGGATCGTGCGGCAGGTGGTGCGGGACATGCAGCTCGACGAGGACACCTACTCGCCGCGCGAGATACTGGACTTCATCTCGGTGAAGAAGGACCACATCGTCGGGCCACAAGAGTGCCGCTCGCAGGCCCTCGGCATCGAGGAGCAGACCTACGCCGAGGTCTACGCGGACTACGAGGAGCGCCTGCTGGACAATAATGCGCTGGACTTCGACGACCTGCTGCTGAAGACACTGGACGTATTCAGCGAGTGCCCCGAGGTGCTGGCGGACCTGCAGGACAACTACCTGCACGTGCTGGTGGACGAGTATCAGGACACCAACCTGGCGCAGCACCTGATCGCCCGCGCCCTGCAGGGCAAACACCGTAACATCACGGCCGTGGGCGATCCGGATCAGATGATCTATAGCTGGCGCGGGGCGCGGCTGGAGAACCTGCTGGAGTTCGAGGAGGACTTTCCCGGCGCCCGTGTGGTGATGCTGGAGCGCAACTACCGCTCGATGGCTAACATCCTCCGGGCCGCCTCGGCCTGCATCGCCAACAACCAGCTCCGCCACGAGAAAGCCCTCTGGACGGACCGCGACGCCGGCGAGCCGGTGATGCTGCGGGGCTTTCGCGATTCCTACGACGAGGGGCGATGGGTGGCCGGCAAGGTGCAGGAGCTTCTGGACGATGGCGTGAAGCCCACCGAGGTGGCCGTCTTCTACCGCACCAAGCAGCAATCGCTGCCGCTGGAGGACGCCTTCGCCGCGCTGGCGCTGCCGCACCAGGTGGTGGACAGTGTGGGGTTCTTCGACCGCAAGCAGGTCAAGGACCTGCGGGCATATCTGCAACTCCTGGTCAACCCCCGCGACGACGCCGCCTGCGCGCGCATTATCAATACTCCCACCCGCGGCATCGGCGCCAAGACGTTGGAGCGACTACAGGAGGAGGCAAAGCGCCGTGACCTCAGCCTGCTGGAGACCGCGCAGCGGGCCGAGGAGATCGAGTCGCTGGGCACGCGCGCCACGCGGGCGGTCACGGGGTTCAGCCGCCTCTACCACGAGCTGAGCGATCTGGAGACCGGCAGCATGAGGGAACTGGTCAAGAGACTGCTGCAACTTACCGACTATGTGGAGCAGATGCCGGCCAGCGACCGTCAGGACGCGCAGGAGCTGGCGGATATGTTCCAGGGATACGCGCGGGAATACGACGAGCGCAATCCGAACGGTGGGCTGATCAGCTTCCTGGAACAGGCCGCGCTGGTGAGCGACGTGGACGGGTGGAAGGCGGAGGCGGCCGCCGTGCCGTTCATGACGCTGCACTCGGCAAAGGGGCTGGAATTCGACGCCGTCTTCATCGTGGGTGTTGAGGAGGGCCTTCTGCCGCATTACAGGGCGCTGCAGGACCGCGCCCATGGCAGCGAACAGGGCGCGCTGGAGGAAGAGCGACGGCTCTTCTACGTGGGCATGACGCGTGCGCGAGAGCGGCTGTTCATCACCCACGGCAGGCGGCGCGTAACCCGCGGGCGGGACGAAGCGGCCGATCCGTCGCGCTTCCTGGACGAACTGCCGGCCGACAGCGTGGACCGCCGGCAGCCCACACGCTCGTCACGTTTGGGGGGCGGTTTCCGCAAAGAGATGGACTACGTGCTGAAGAAGAAGCGCCTCACCCTCCAGATACTCGACGGCGGCGACGGCAGACGCCTGGCGACGGGTGTGGCGGTCAAGCATCCCAGATACGGCGAAGGGCGCATCCTGAAGGTCGAGCCCATGGGCGCGCGGCACATGGTGCGGGTCAACTTCGCCGAGCACGGCACCATGGCCCTCCTGCTCTCCAGCGAGGACGTGGGCACGGAGTAGCGCCGCCACAGGCAGCCCGCCGTTCTGCCGTCGTGCAGGAGACGTCGGGCGTCTGCCAGGTTCCCGTGCGTGCTGGAACCACGTGTGGCGCAGGCGCCCCTGCCTGCGGTCGTTCCGCAAATCCCTCACAGCAGCCGGGGCGCGGTGCGGAGCCAGAGCGAGGAAGCAGCCATCAGCAGCGCTAGCGCGCCCAGAGCCACGGCGGCGGCGACATCCACCCAACCGTCGGTCGGCACGGTTCGGTAGGCGGAGGCGGGCTTCTTCTCCAGACGGTCTATCTCCTCGAAGGCGCGCCCCAGTGCCGGCGTGCTGTCGGCCCTCAGGTACATCCCGTCGGTGGCGGCCGCCAGGGCGCGCAGCGTCTCCTCGTCCAGGGGGTAGTCCTTCATCTCCATGCGCACGCGGCCGGAGGGCATCCGCGCGGGGATGGGCGCGGGTCCCTCGCCGCCGACGCCGATGGCGTAGATGGTGACATCCCGTTCGGCGGCGGCCCGGGCGGCTTCCTGCGGCGATACGTCGCCGGCGGTGTTCCGGCCATCGCTGAGCAGCACCAGGGCGCCTCCCCGCTCCAGCCGCCCCACACCGAGCGCGATGCCTGTCCCGAGCGCCGTCCGGCTGCCGACCATGCCCGCCTCCAGGTAGCCGAGAAGACGACACGCGATACCCCGATCGAAGGTCAAGGGACACTGGGTGAGTGCGCGGCGGCCGAACGCAACGATGCCGATCCGGTCGCCTTCCCGACCCTCGATGAACCGTCCGGCCAGGCGCACCGCGGCGTCCAGGCGGCTCACCCGTTGGCCGTCCAGCTCGAAGTCCACGCCCTTCATGCTTTCGCTCAGGTCCACCGCCAGCACTATGTTGCGTGCCATGCGCCGGTCCACCTGCCGGACGGTTCCCGCGTGCGGCCCCGCCGCGGCGATCACGCACGCCGCGAAGACCAATATCCCCAGCGCTCCGGGAATCCAGAGCAGCCTTACGCGCAGCGATGGGGGGCCCTCATCCGCGTCGGGCGGCAGCGGCAGTTTCGCGGCGCGGCGTCTCCTGCGGACGAGTAGCAGCAGGATCAGGAGAAGCGCCAGGGCCGGCGGGTGTTCAAACCCCATCTCAGCCTCCCGGGTCCGGGGTGGGCGCTTCCACCGGAGCGCACAGGGCGGGGAGCAGCTTCAGGACGAACTCGCGGTCTGCCTCCCGGTTCTTCTCGTGGACCGGGATGCCGGCGTAGACGGCATCCTGGGCGCGGCGGCAGAAGCCGCGCCAGCGCTCCCCGTCGGCGGCGGTCTGTGGCGTGTCGAGTGTAGCCAGTTCGCGGGGCGTCATCGTCCGCGACGGAGGGTCCAGGTGTCCGTCCAGGGCTTCCCGCACCGCCTCCAGCAGCCGCGCGTACATCTCGGGGGTCTCCAGATCGTCCAGGTCAGGCATGACGGGGAGAGGAGGGCGATCCGTCGAACTCCCCGCAGCGTGCCGCAGGCGGCGTCGCCAGAGGAAGTAGGCCCCGATGGCCACGAAACCCACCGCCACGCCGCCTGCAATGAGGCGGCGCAGGGGCAGGCCCGGCCGCTCCAGTTCCATAGGCGGCAGCGGCCCCTTGATGTCCATCTCCGCCCCCGCGACACCGGCCACCAGGACGGCCAGCGCCAGGCCGAGGGCCGTAAGGCGGTGCATGGCGATCTCCATCTGCTCCGTGCGACGGATAGAGGCAAGTGTACGCGCCTCAAGTCCGATCTGCAAGCTCCCGGAACGGTTGGATTCGGGACGGGGATGCGATATATTGACCGGTGAATGTTGGGAACGCGAACAAATCCCGCCTCAGCCCGTCTAATAGTGTGAGAGAGCCGATGGGCGAAGACGCCCTCAGCGATGCAGAACTGGTTCGTCGCTGCTGCGACGGCGACGTGGCCGCGTTCGGCCGGCTGGTCGAGCGCCACCAGGACTACATCTACAACTCGGTCTTTCACCTGGTCAGCGACGAGCACGACGCGGAGGACCTGGCGCAGGACGTGTTCGTGAGTGCCTTTGACAGCCTGGAGAGTTTCGAGGGTCGGGCGAAGTTCACCACCTGGCTCTACGGGATCATGCTGAACACGGTACGCAGCTACTGGAGGCGCACCGGCCGGCGGACGGTGTTCAGCCTGGACGGCTCGCAGTCCGAGGAGGACGGGCCGAACCCGGAACTGGAGGACGAGACGGACGGGCCGGTCCGCAAGACGTTGCGCCGCGAAGAGGTGGAACTGGTAAGGGAGGCGATAGACGGGCTGGAGGACGACCTGCGGGAGATACTGGTGCTGCGGGACCTTCAGGGACTGTCCTACAAGGACCTGGCGGAGGTGCTCGATGTGCCGATAGGAACCGTCAAAAGCAGGCTCTACCGCGCCCGCGGGGAACTGAAGGACCTGCTCCAACCGCACTACGAAGCAATGCCATGAACCAAGAATGCCACCGGATGCGTAAGCTGTTCTCCGAGTATCTGGACGGGGAACTGGACGACGCGCAGCGGGCCGCGCTGGAGGGGCACCTCCGGTCCTGCGGTCCGTGCCGGGAGGAGCTTGCGCTCTGGCGCCGGACGCTGGAGGGCGTCGCGAGCCTGCCGGAGCGGAAGGCGCCGGAAGGCTTCGCAGAAAATGTGATGGCGCGGGTGCGGCGGCGCCCGACTTCCGGGGGCGGCAAGATCATACGGCTCTGGAGCAAGGTGCTGCCCGTGGCGGCGATGTTCGTGCTGGTCTGCGGGCTGACGTTCCTGGTGGCGCGGAACGGGCTTTTCCGGGAACACGCGCCCCGCAGGCAGCGGGCGCTGATAGAGGAGCCGTCGGCGGCGTCTGAACCGGAGGCGGCGCACGCGGAAAACGAGCGCCTGCGGGCGGCCGGAGAGGCAGTCGAGCAACTGCGGCGCGACAGGGGCGCGGGCGGTGCCGCCCGGAAGGTGGAGCGCGAAGCCCCCGCGCCCGCTGCCAGCCGGGAAGCGCGGACGGCCGTGGACGCCATGCGGGTGGAGCGGGCTATGGAGGCGTTGAACGGCTTGCAACTCGACGCAGCGGAATCGTTTGCGGGGGAGAAGTCGCGTCTGGCCTTCCGACAGGTGCCGGACCCGGCGGCCCGACGCCGCAGGCCGGAGCGGGTGCTTATCCTGAACGCGGCCAGCCCTACGGAACTGCTGCACCACGCGGTGACGACGGCGAACGAGAGGGGGCTGATGGTGACTCTGGAACTGCGCAACGGGCGCGCGGCGGACCTGTTCCTGGAGGTGCCGCCGGAGATGTACGACCGGCTGCTGCGGGACCTGAAGAACTTGCCCGGCCTCGAAGACCGGCGGGCGGCGGAAGGGCCGGAGGTAGCGGGCATGCGGCTTGCCGAACGCGCGGAGGAGGAAGAGAGCGCAAGGGGGGCACAGGAGCCGGACGCCCCACGCCGGGCCAATGGATCGGCCGAACCGGTCGAGAGGATATCCCTGCAGCTCTCGATCGAGCCGGTGGAGGGAGATTAAGGGTCACTTGTCACCCCGCGCCAGCCAGCCGAGGAGGCAGCCGGGGGCTTCTTGGTCGGGCTCCTGGCTGGCCATAAAGTCCTTTTGCTTCTCGCGCGCCAGCATCTCGGCCACCAGACCCTCCACTTCCGGGAACTTCTCGTACACTTCGGGGAAGTCCGGCGCCAGGCGCAGCACCTGCTCGGCCTCGGCGCGTAGCTGCTTGTACTTGCCCACGCCCTGCTCCAGATAGTCGCGCAGGCGGGTGCGCAGTTCCTCGACGTGCTGCTCGAACTCCTGTGGCGTCAGCGATGACGGGCTCATCGGCGTCATTCCTCCTCGGGCGGCTCGAACACGTTGGTGGTGTGCTCACCGGTTGAGAGGTCGAATTCCAGCACGCGTTTGACGTCGTATTCACCGCCCACCACGAAGGCCTCCAACCGGCCTTTGCGCACGCTGTCCGGCCCGTGGCGGTGTCCGCAGAACACGTAGCGGACCATCGGCAGCGCCAGCAGCGTCTCCCCCAGACGGTCGGCCCCCAGGTAGGCGCGGCTGAACTCGTGCGAGGTGTCGGCGGGGCCGTACATCAACTCGCGGAAGGGCAGGTGGTGCAGCACCGCCACCACCACCTCGGCATCGGTCTCAACGGCGGCGTAGTGCTCCTTGAGCCGCCGGATGCACTGCTCCAAAAACTCCGCGTCGGCGTAGGGCCAGTCAATGAAGCGGCCGTCGTTCCACGTGCAGACGCCGGGCATCTCTTTGGCCTCGTATTGCTCCAGCGGGAGGCCCAGCTCCGGGTTGCGGAAGCTGTAGTCATACCAGCCGATGTTGCCGATGAACGCGGTGTTGCCCAGCACTTGCGGCCCTTCGTCCAGCATGGCAAAACCGCGATCGGCCGCGATCCGGGGGTAGATCGTGCGGTACCTCTCCAGGCTGGAGGCGCCTTTGGCCCACAGGTCGTGGTTGCCCGGTGTGACCAGCTTCAACCCCTCGAAGTCCTCGAACAGGCCGAGGCAGGCGTCGAAGAAATCCGGCGGCCCATCCGCCACGTCCCCCGCGAGGGCCAGCACGTCGGCGTGCGCCTCACAGACCCAGTTCGCCAGCTCCCGCGTGGCCGCGTCGGCGGAGCGGTAGTTGCCGAAGTGCAGGTCGGATGTCAGCAGAAGCCGTGGGGTCATGTCGCTTTCCGGTCGGGGCGGTCCATGTCGGTGTCGAGCACGAGGGCCGCCGCGCCCAACATGCCGGCGGGGTCGCCCAGCGAGCCGGGCACGATGCGCAGGTCGCCCCTGGTCATGGGGTCAATGTATTTGGTCGTCTCGGCCAGCAGGGCCTCCAGGAACAGGTCGGCCGCTTTGACGATGGAGCCGCCCAGCACAAAGACTTCCGGGTCTGTGATGTTACTCAGGTAGGAGACGGGCACCGCCAGGTCGCGGCCGAACTCCCGCCACGTCTCACGGGCCTCCTCCTGTCCGTCTCGGGCCCGCTCGGCGATCTCCTCCGGGTCGGCATCCTCGTGGGTGAGTTTCTTGTAATTCCGCGCAATGCCCCGGCCGCTGACCTTTTCCTCAACGTAGTCGCCGCAGTAGTTGGAGCACCATATCTCGACCCCGGCCCCGTGGGCGCCCTCGTAGACGTGTCCACCCACGACGAGAAAGGCCCCGAGCCCGGTGCCCAGCGTCAGGCCGGCGCAGACCTTCGCATCCGCGCCCGCCCCGAACCGCGCCTCGGCCAGGCCGAAGCAGTTGGCGTCGTTGTTGAAGGCCACCGGCAGCCCCAGCGCCTCGGACAGCTCGTCCACGATGGCAAAGCCGTGCAGCGTGGGCAGGTTGTTCGGGCTGATCAGCCTGCCTCCTCGGATGTCCATCGGTCCCGGCGAGCCCAGCCCCACGCCCGCGACCTGCCCCGGCTCGAGGTCCGCGTCCTCCAGCGCATCCCGAACGCTTTGGGCTATGTTCTCCAGCACCTCATCAGCGGGCCTCTCGGCCTGGGTGGGACGCAGGGCCTCCCCCAGGATGTCCCCGGCGGGGGAGACCACTCCGGTTCGTATCTTGGTGCCCCCCAGGTCAATGCCAACTCCGGGACTTTCGGTCATGTTTCGTTTCCCTCCTGATCGGGGTCGTACTCGGCCACGTAGGGCAGGTGGCGCCAGCGGTTGTTGCAATCCAGCCCGTAGCCCACCACAAAGACGTCCGGTATCTCGACGCCCGCGTATTCAACGCGCACATCCATCTCCCGCTCCCGCTGCTTGCTCAGCAGGACGCAGGTGCGCAGGGACGCGGGGCCGTGGGCGAGAATCCGCGCCTGCAGGGCGGCCAGCGTGCGCCCGGTGTCCAGCACGCAGTCCAGCAGCAGCACGTGGCGGTCCGACAGCGGCAGCACGTCCAGGTCGTCCAGGACGGTCACTTCTTCCTGGCACGTGCCGTTGTAGCTGCGCACGCGGACGAACTCGATCTCGACCGGGATCGGCAGGTGCCGGACAAGGTCGGCCAGAAAGACCACCGCTCCCTTGAGCACGGCCACGATGACCAGGGTCGCGTCGTCGGGGTGGTCCGTTACGATGGAAGCCGCCAGGGATTGCACGGCCTCCCGGATGCGTGGCCGGCGCACCACGGGCGTGAACTGGGGGAAATCTGCCGGCCCTTCCGCCATAGGCTGCCCTTGCACAAAACCGCGATTCCTTCAGGCAGATTAACGCAAGGGCGCGCGGGGGGCAAGCGAACGTTGCGGGGAGCGCATCAGGTCAGGCGGCCGTGGGGTTTGGGGCCGTTGTCGAAGGCGCCCCGCTGGAAGGTGATCAGAGCCGCCCACTCATCGTCTTCGTCCGGGGGCAGGAACTCCACGTTGGTCACGCGGGCGCCGTTGAGCTTCTGCAGCTTGCGGTTGACCCGGCGCACCAGTTCAGAACGGCTGGAGGCGGAGATGCTGGCGACGCGCGTGGTCTGTCCCTTGCCGCCCCGATCGTACTGGACGAGCTGCTGGATGATGCCGTGGATGAGGTAGAGGTGGGTCAGATATTTGTCGCGCACTTCCTGGGGGAAGGGCGAGTAAGCATAGGGGTCAAACAGCGCTTCGATATCGTCCTCGTGTTCACTGAGTTCTTCCAGCAAATCCTTACGCAGGCGGTTCTGAATATCCGCCAGCTTGCGTGCCAGGTCGGCCGGATCGTTCGGCATGGGGGGTGCAGCTCCCTTTCAATACGAAAGCTCGATCAAATTTCATTATAGGCCCGGTGCATGAAACTGTCAAACATTCGGGGCGATCGGCAGGGTCATTCAATTATCGGTTTTCTGTT
>CAYVBE010000048.1:0-22340 GCA_964448935.1 uncultured candidatus Brocadiaceae bacterium | reverse complement strand
CCGATTGAGATCACTTCAGCGAGGGAGTTTTTCATGGAAGTTGTGCGACTGGGGATTATCGGGTTTGGCGGGATGGGGCGGAACATTCTTCGGCAGTCGGCGGACCTGCCCCAGGCGGAGGCGACGGCCGTGGTGGATACGCGGCAGGACCGACGGACGGAGGCGGCCGAGGATTACGACCTGCTGGCGTTCGAGTCCGCCACTGCGCTGATAGACGCGGACGTTGCGGACGCGGTGTATGTGGCGACGCCGAACAAGTTCCACGCGCCGGTGACCATCGAGTGCCTGCGGGGCGGGCTGCACGTGTTCTGCGAGAAGCCGATGGCGATGAACGCGGACGAGGGGCAGGAGATGATCTCCGTGGCGCAGGAAACCGGTCGCAAGCTGACCATCAATCTCTCGTACCGCGCCGACGGCTCGGCGCGGGCACTGAAGGGCGCGGTGGACGAGGGTCTGCTGGGGGATGTCTACTTCGCCCGCACCCGCTGGATGCGCAACCGCGGCATACCCGGTATGCGCGGGTGGTTTGTGCAGAAGGACCTGGCCGGCGGCGGGCCGCTGATTGACCTGGGCGTGCACCGGATTGACCTGGCGCTCTGGCTGATGGGACATCCCGAGCCGGTGTCGGTGACCGGCGTGACCTACGACGCGCTGGGCCGGCGGCTGGCAGCCGAGAAGGGGGAGGAGTTCGGCGTGGAGGACCTGGCGGCCGGCTTCGTGCGGTTCGAGAACGGCGCCTCCCTCTCCCTGGTGGCATCCTGGGCGACTAACAGCGAGTGGCGCGAGGACATGGCCACCGAGGTCTACGGCACCGAGGCAGGCGCGGCCCACCGCTCGACCGGCGGGGGATACGATTTCGAGGCGCGCCTCTGGGGCGAGGTGGGCGGCACGTTCGCGGAGACGGTTCTCCACCCCGTGCCCGGACCGAGCCACCTGGAGGCGTTCGTGGACTCAATCATCAACGACAGCCCGGTGCCCGTGGACCCGGTGGACGCCCTGCACGTGCAACAGACCATAGACGGCCTCTACGAGAGCGCCCGGACGGGCCAGGAAGTGCGGCTGTGAGGAGTCGCGCGCACTACGCCCAGGCTACTCTTGGGCGCAGGACGCCGTCCTTTCCCATCTCGGCGGAGGTGAAGCGGTGGATCAGGTCGGCCCGCGTGGCCTTGTGGGCCGGGTCGTTCCATAGGTTGCGATACTGATCCGGGTCGGTCTCGATGTTGTAGAGTTCGCCGTAGTCGCGGTCGTGGTAGAGGACGAGTTTCCAGCCGTCGTGGAGGAAGGTCTTCTGCATGAAGGGACCCTCGGTGGGCCGGTATTCGCAGAGGGCCCAGTCCCGTGCGGCCTCGTCGGCGCGGCGCCAGGCTTCGGTCTGGTCCACGCCCTGGAGGCCCTGGTAGGCGGGCAGGTCGAGGGCGCTCAGGGCGCTCTGGCCGATATCAACGAGGCTCTGGTAGGCTTTGCTGCGCCGCCCCGGCGTCTCGCAGCCGGGGTGACGGACGATGAACGGGATCCGCTGCGCGTCCTCGTAAGCGGGCAGGCCCTTCCACCACAGGCCATGGTTGCCCAGGTAGTCGCCGTGGTCAGTGGTGTAGATGATGAGCGTATCGTCCAGCAGGCCGGCGTCCTGAAGGTGATCCAGGATGCGGCCGATGTGGTGGTCCATCAGGCTGACCATGCCGTAGTAGGCGGCGATGAGTTCGCGGGTGTTCCGCTCGTCCATGAAGTCTATGCCGCGGAAGCAGTACCACGGCTTGAAGTCGTCCAGGTCGGGATCGCCGAGTTCGTCCCGGTTCTCGTAGACGGGCCGATAGAAGGGCGGCCTGTCGTCGAACTCGCCCTCCCGGTAGCGGTGGTCGGGCATATCTTCCGGATCGTACATGTCCGCCCACGGCTTTGGCACCACGCAGGGGTTGTGGGGGTCCTGGAAGCTAGACCAGATGAAGAACGGCTTATCCGGATCCCGCGCACGCTCGATGGCGGCGATCGTGCGGTCGGCCGTCCAACGGCTGTTGTGGTATTCGGCGGGCACGCCCCAGGTGCCCCAGTCGGTGTACTGGCCCGTGCCGAAGTAATCCTCCAGGTCCACGCCCTGCTCTTTGAGCCAGAGGCCGTAATGCATGGAGCCGGCGTTGCGCTCGTTGCTGTGCGCGATGGCCAGTTCGGCGTGCCGGAAGCCATAATAGGGGCCGGACCAGTCGCGGAAGAAGTCGAAATCGAAGATGTGCGGGGGCGCCTCGAAGCTGCCGCTGTCCCCCAGCGGGGCGTCGGTGCAAGGCTGGAAGTGGGCCTTGCCGATCAGCGCGGTGAAGCACCCCGCCGCCGACATCGCCTCCGGCACGGTGTGGTAGTCCGGCGGCAGCTTCGTGCCGATCGTGTAGCTGCCGTGCCGCGACGGGTAGTGGCCCGTCAGGATGGAGACGCGCGCGGGCGTGCAGACCGGATTGGTCGTGTAGGCGCGATCGTAGACGATGCCCTCGGATGCAAGGCGGTCGAGGGCCGGGGTCTTCAGACGTTCATTGTTGCAGCCGATGGCGTCCCACCGGTGCTGGTCGCTCGTGATCAGCAGGACGTTCATGGTGGTTATCCGCTTGATTGCTCAGGAAGTGGTCAGTCGGTTTCCCAGACGTATCCGTGGATGTTGAACGGGGGGATCACGGTCCGGTAACCGTCGGCGAAATCGGCAATCTGCTCGTCCTCCAGCCGCACCTGGGGCTCGGCGTGCTGCCACTCGTTCGTAGCGGCGATGGAGTCCGCCGTCAGGTGGTATGCCCGGGCACCGTCTGCCGCGCCGCCCTCGAAGCGCAGCTCCACGGGTATCTCCCGCTCCAGGTCGAGGTTGACCAGGATGAGGCCCCGCCGGCGGCCGTCCCGGAAGGCGTAGCTGGTCAGACACGGCAGGTCGCCGTAGGTCATCGGCTTCGGTTCTTTCTGCCACTCGCGGTAGAAGACGCCGTGCGCCGACCACGTGGGATCGCCCCCGGTGTGCGAAGTCTGCACCAGGTCGCCGCCGATGACGCGGTTGGCCAGCTCCATGCCCAGGAAGGTCGGCCGGTAGCGCCGGTGCCCCTCCCTCATGCTGAGCACGAAGTCCCAGATGCGGTGGTCCGAGCCGCTGGCCAGCGGAAAGGCGATCTGGACGCGGATGCCGTGCTCCTTGAGCATCAGCAGCATCGTGTGCGCCACGTTCAGGCCGCCGGCCATGGTCGTGAATATCTTCTTCCGGTCGTCGAGCGTCAGACCCGCCTGCTCCAGGGTGTGGTGGTTGAACTCGTAGGTGGACAGTTCGATGCCCGCCTCGCGCGCAATCTCGGCGTTCTGGTACATGTCCCCGCGCGGGTCCAGCGAGCGGAAGATCGG
This sequence comes from uncultured candidatus Brocadiaceae bacterium, assembly GCA_964448935.1. Taxonomy (GTDB): domain Bacteria; phylum Planctomycetota; class Brocadiia; order SM23-32; family SM23-32; genus CAYVBE01. The sequence continues at coordinate 18,980 of CAYVBE010000048.1, read as the reverse complement.
CCAGGCCAGCATCCAGCGGAAGAAGTCGTCGTCGCCCGGCGCGTTGATCTCCAGGTCCTGCTCGGTGACCCGGGTAAGCATGTAGGGCGCGACGGAGAACCGGTCGCCGTTGGTGGTGTGCTTCAGGATGCCCTCGTTGCGAGCCGGATAGGCCGCCTGCCCGGCGGGGTGGAACAGGACGTTCTCGCTGTAGTAGGGAGACGCCTTGCCCGCCGCAATAAGCCCCTGCCAGTAATCCGACCCGTTGAAGCCGCCGCTGTGATACGGCGGAGCGGAGTTCCACGCCTCGTTGCCGAACTCGACGTGGATGTAACGAAACACCTCCGTCCAGGGCTGCGGGTGGCCGAGTTCGGCGCGTATCTTGCCGTAACCCACGTCCGGCGGCGCGCCGATATACTCCATGTACTTCACGACCTCGTCCTTGTGCAGCGTGCCGGGCAGGCTGTACCACGGGTCGCAGCCGAGCCGCTCGCAGAACTCGTACATCTCGTGCAGGCTGAAGGGATGGCGGTTCTTCCCGGCGTAGGGTCCCGGCCTCTGCGTGCGCACGCTGGTGAAGGCATGGTTCTGGTGGCCCGGCGTCAGGCAGTTGTCAACCGTGCTGCCGCCCGTCTGGTGGTTGCGGACGGCGCCGACGTTGAGCTTCCGCAGGACATCCAGCAGATCGCCGCGGAAGACCGTGGGGTTCTGCTCCCGCGCCTGCATGGCGCGGATTTCGTCCAGCAGCACCTCCCCGCCACGCGCCCGCAGGACGAACCACATCAACCCGCTCTCGGTCGCCTTGCGCCAGTCGGGCTCCGGAAAGCCCTCGACATCCAGCGCCAGCTCATACTCCTTCCACTCCCCGGTCAGGGGCGCCTCCTGGCGGGCATACGTCTCGTTGGTCACCGCCGTGACCTCCAGGGACGGCTCGCCCGCCCTGGCCTTCGCCCAGAAGGAGACCAGCCAGCGCCCGTTGTTGTCGCCCAGGTGCTGCCGGAACGTGGCGAATCGTATGTGGGCCGGTTCCTCCGGATTCGGCGCTATCAGGTGGCACACGGCGCGGCCGTTCGAGCCGGGCGGCACATCGCCCACCAGAACGTCCGTGCGCGGCACCACGTCGGTCTGGCCGCAGTTGGTGTACCAGAAGTTGCTCGGGTCGCGCCGCATCCGCATCACGTGCCCCTCGTCCAGCGCAAACCGCTCCACCAGCAGCCCCGGAAGACCGTATTCACTCATGTCGGTCGGGAACCGCGGGTAGGACCGGTCGAACAGGTAGTAGGTGAAATCCTTGAGCTTGCCCTGGTGCTCGAACGGCTTTTTGGTGATGTCCTCGACCGTGCCGCCCTGCCCCTTCGCAGGGCCGTTCAGGATGGTGAACGGCGCGCCGATGTGGACCTTCTGCCAGGGCTCGGACGTGCCCACCCACGTGCACATGCCGGTCTCGTCCCGCCGGTAGCCCGTCAGGCACTGCCGGTAGGTGCTGCCCTCGAAGCTGGCCCGCGCCCGGTCCTTCACCCACGGGCTGGCATTGGCAGAATCATTGCCGTAGCTCAGGTTTATGCCGAAAGGTATGCAGTCGGGCACCAGTACCTCATCGGTGATGGTGACCACGGTGCGCTCCTCTCCGGACCCCGCGGCGCGGGCCTCCGCCGACACCAGAAAAACCGCACACAACACGGCACACACCGGCATCTCGATCCACCTTCGGGCAATGCTCATGCTTCTCCTCCGTTCAATTCGTCCGGTCAAATCCGGGGGGTCGCTACGGCCGGCCCATGCCGCCGTCGGGCAGGCGGGCCTCCGTCCAGCCCGGCTCCCGGTCATGGCAGGGGAATTCCTTCGCCATGTCCGCGTCGAAGTCTATACCCAGCCCGCAGCGCCCGTTCGGATAGACCGTCCCCTCCCGCACCTCCGGCCGGCCGGGGAACATCTCCTGTTCCGCTTCGCTGCGCTCCGCCCACTCCTGGATGCCAAAATTGTGCAGCGCCACGTCCAGGTGCACGTTGGCCGCCATGCCCACCGGCGAGACGTCCCCCGGACCGTGCCACGCCGTCCGGATGCCGAACGCGTCGCACAGGTGTGCCAGCTTCAGCGCCGGCGTGATGCCGCCGATCTGCGAGACGTGCACGCGGATGAAGTCGAACAGGCGCTCGGCGATGAACGGCGTCATCTCCTGCGGATTGTTGAACAGCTCTCCCATGGCGATCGGCACCGCCGTCTGGCCGCGCAGCATCCGCAGCCACTGCATATCCTCCGGCGCCACGACGTCTTCCAGGAAGAACAAGCGGTAAGGCTCCAGGGCCTTCGCCAGCTTCACCGCGTCGCACGGCGCCAGCCGCTCGTGCACGTCGTACAGCAGCTCCACCTCATCGCCCAGCTCCGCCCGCAGATACTCGAACAGGTCCGGTATCCGGCGCAGCTTCTCCTGCGGGTCGTAGTAGGCCCCCGGCGCGCCGCCGGGCGGTCTCAGGTCCTCGCCCTTCAGCCCGGAGTAGCCGCCGAGCTGGCAGCGCACGTGGCGGTAGCCCTGCTCCATCAGGCGCCGGGCGCTGCGGGCCACATCCTCCGGCGTGCGGCCGTTCGCGTGGCAGTAGGCGGTCGCCCCCGGACGGCTCTTGCCGCCCCACAGCTCGTAGCACGGCATGCCCGCCAGCTTGCCCTTGATATCCCACAGGGCCATGTCAATGCCGCTGATCGCGTTGTTCAGCACCGGCCCGTTGCGCCAGTATCCGCCGACCATCATGCCCTGCCACAGGTCCTCGATGGCGCGCGGGTCCCTGCCGGTGACCAACGGCCCCAGGTGGTGCTCCAGGGCCGCCTGCACCGCGCGGTGTCGCTGGGTGAAGGTAGCGCAGCCCAGCCCGTCCAGCCCCGGCTCGCTGGTGCGCACCCGGACCACCGCCAGCCGGCAGCGCTCGTCATGGGGCTGCGTCAGGAAAATCTCGACGCGCTCTATCCGAAGGTCTTTCACGTAGCCCTGCCCTCCCGCTGGTGCCCGTTGAACCGAGCCCCGAGTATAGCCATTAGCCCGATGGACCGCAAAGCGCGGGGGGTTGTGCGGGCGGAACCGCACGCCCGTCGGGACGGTGCCCGGTTTGTGGGCCTCAAAACTCCTTTGAGCAAAGACTTCCGACAATTTCGGTTCGTTTCGCAGTCGGGGGTTTTCCCACCTCTTCCTGCCCGCCACTCCAAAACCCGCCAAACCGCCCGCAAACCCGGACAACGCGCTCCGGAAACCGGACACAAATCCCGCCCGCAAACGCGACCCTGTCCTTTTTTCCCGCTTTTCTGTCCATTCCAACCCCCCGTATGACCATTTCACCCCCCTCTATGTCCTCCGAGGCCCGCCGAGCGGGCACCGCCGCGCCGCCCGAGTGTATCCGTTACCGTCACACCCCGGCGTCGCCCAACCACAGAGAACGGATAGCCCAGATTCAACAACAACGGAAAACGGCATCTGCCACAGAGGCCATAGAGAGCGCAGAGAACAACAACGTCGTACAGGTTCAACGGAAACGTACGCCGTGCTACGTCTGCCGTAGCCGTTAGCCGTAGCCGGTGTGGCGCCTGCGGTCGTTCCGTGCGCCGTTGCCGTTCGGCGTTCGCCCGTGCGATGGCTGCTCCGCCCACGCAGCCCATAGCCATGAAGAATGACGGGCCGTTCCCGGCATTCTTCCCAGCCGCCCGCAGGGCGGCCATTATAACCGTTCCCCCGAAACCGCGTGTCCGCGTAGACCGCATAGACCGACGTTTTCCGCCGGAGGCCAAAAAAACCCGAGTGAGCGGCCGGGAAAGGGTGATTCAGGCATAGTGGACGCCGTGGGCTGCGTGGACGCGGTGATTCCCCGTCCTGTGCAGGTGGGCGCAGTACCCGTTTAGCGTGCATTAGCCTGAGGTACTACAGCGGAAGCATGCCCACAACGGCTTGCGGACCGCCGGAATCATCTCCATCTTGCCTCATCGAACACCAGGTCGAGGAGGAGGAGCAACAAGCCAGAAAAGGGGCTCAGTCGTAGTAATCTACGTAACGGCTCGGGTCATCGTATGGAACTTCACTCTGTGCCATTTCTGCCACTTCGTCTGGTGCCCAATGCTCATAGTACTCGGCGACAGGAATCGACAAACCGTATGCGATTCCATGCAGTTCGGTCGCCCCTGGCAGAACGGGAATACGTAGGGGTATCATGTCCGGCGCTATCGCTTCCTGAGGGTTGCCGTAGCTGAACGCCTGCCTGACCACCATGTCTACGCCCGGAACGCTCTTACCGCCCCCGATCAGTGCGGCACGTAGTCCTTTCCAGTGTTCCCAACATCGTTCCTTGCTCCAGGCCCTGCCGAACGCCTTCTTCCGGCCTTTCTCCAGACGTTTGTACACCCTTCTGAACGCGGCCAACTGCCCGTTCGATTCAGAGGGGCCAAGGTCTACTTTGTCGAGTCCTTCAACGAGCATTTTGTGTGCCTCGGCCAGCATGCTGTCTCGGCGCTTATGCGACGTGCTTCGTTCGAGACGCTCCGCCACAACCGATGCGAAATCATCAACCCCGATCCGTGTGCTTGAGGTGCCATAGAAGACAATCGGCCGAACGCCATTCTGGTCGAATCGAAAGAAGGATATGTCCGTCGTGCCGGCCCCAACGTCGCAGATGAAATACAGTCCGTTCTCGATGTTCCGCTGGGCTTCGAGAAAAGCGTTGACAGCAACGTCTGCTTCAGGAAGCACAAAGCAGTTGGAGCTATGCCTAGGCGGACAGTGTTCGCCCTCGAGCCGCGTGTATCGGTCGACCAGGTCTGCACAGGGAGTTGTCTCAGCAATACCGTCACCAAAGTGAACGGCCTTCCACAGGAGGTCTCTAAATAGGCCGCGGAGGGCTTGCTGCTCCAGCCCATCCAGTGGCACACCCATGTTCCATTCGACATTTTTGCGCCAATCCAAAGAGTATTCTTGCTCTGGGTAGAGTTCCTTTATGTGGCGACGGATGCTCGCCAGAGAGTGGGATAGCATAGCCCAACTGACTACCTCTGCGGTCAGATCACTGTTGTCGAAACAACGCCTACATGGCTCATCGGGCAGCAGGGGACACCGCAGACAGACCTTTACAGACCGATAACAGTGAGCATCGGGGTGCGGGCATCTACCGATCGTCAAACCACCGTCCCATTCCCACGCGATTGATGGGAAAAGCCGCTTCCCATGGACTGGGATGACGTGTCTTTCCCGGCGCCGTCTTTCGCCCACGGCAGCTTGTACGACGCACTTTACGGTGCTTGTCCCGAAGTCCAGTCCGACGGTTAGGTCTACGGGGGTCTTGCCTTGGTCCGCGGATGGTCTGGCAGGAGTTGCAGCGACCTCTCTCGTCGCGCCGACCGGGGACGCAGGCTGTTCTGGTCGCCCGGGCCGGCCCAAACCGAGTAGTTTTCTGATCCACGAGATCAAACTCATTGGACGACCACCAACCCAAGCGAACGGAGGTCCCAAGCCAGACTCACTTCTGCAGATTGCGGCAATTCATCGAGACGAGCGTCACAGTGTTCCTGCAAGTTGTCAACGCGTGTCTCGGTGCCCTTCACCAAGTTCTCCAGCCTCTGGGCATCACGTTCCCTCCCTTCAGACTTGGCGCGTTGTAGTTGCTCCATAAGTGCCATTTTTCGCCTGTCCTCGGTCCGCTTCTTGCGCTTTGTCTGGTCTTGTATCTGCCTGCGGCGCTGCTTCAGGAAAGCGGTCTGCTCTGCAGCGATCTCATCCCGCCTGACTTCAAACAGTTCCATGGCCCGGCTCTCGACCGCGTCACATGCGGCTTGACGAACCTCCCTTGGAATAGACACATCTAGCTTGAGGTCCCGACTGTCACCTATGATTGCACTAAGCATCGTCCCGGCGGAACTTTCGTTCAACACCTTTTCCTCTGCGCAATCCCATGCGAGTGAAACAAGTTCTCGTCGCGTCCTATACCCGGCGTACTCCGCCGAGAGAACTGCTACAATGTATTTGCCCGCCGCCATCCCGGAGACCCTGTGGAAGGGAAGTGCCACACGGAAAGTTGGGACAAGCTGACTGGCATCCTGCTCAAGGAAAGAGGAGATCGCCCTCACCGCTGGGTGTCGTAGGTTAAATAACTCAAGGCGGGGGCTGTCCATTGCAGTATCGAATTGAAAGGTCCAAGAAAGATGCTTCTTCCTTAGTCGGGCTCGAAACTGGTTAGAAGTGCGGGATCTATCCATATGCCTGTCGAAGAAATTCCTTGCGCCCCCGGTGAGCCGCGTAGAATATATGCCTGGTTTCACCTCGTCGACGTTCAGGCCAACGTCCGGCAAAGAGAAAACCCGATGGACCAGAAGTTTCACTTCATCAGGCCCGACATATCGCCTGGAAGTAAGAATCCGCTCGATTTCATCCTTGATATACTGGTCCGTGCCGATCACCTTTGAGCAATCCCTCTCCAACTCTTCGGCTTCAGCGAGTCTCTGCTGGAGGACAAGGGCAGCTCTTTCTGCCCGTTCCTCTTTCTCTTCGCGTGTAAGTGCCGGGTCAAATACGGCATCAATGACATCTCTGACCTCGTCACCCAGGACACTCTCCAGATCCCCAAGACACTGCTCAAACACACCGATTTTCCTGAGTAGCCGGCGGTAGATTAGCTCGTCTATGGTGCCTTCGAGCACCAGGGAGTGAATAAGTAGCCTGTTGGACTGCTGACCAATCCGATCGATCCGACCAATGCGCTGCTCCACCCTCATAGGATTCCACGGGAGGTCGTAGTTGATCAAGACATGCGAAAACTGAAAATCCAGACCCTCTCCCCCAACCTCTGAAGATATCAATACTCTGACGGCGGGGTCCTCGCGAAACCTTTGGCAGCGGATTTCGCGCTCGTCAAGTTCAGGATCTTCGGGGCAGGTATCTACTCCACCGTGGATGGTCACGTTTCCGTAACCCGCCGCACTCAGTCTTTTCGCAAGGTATCGAATTGTTCTCCTGAAATAGGAAAACAGAATGATCTTGCACTGCGGGTCCTTCTTGTCCAGTTTTCTTAGGATTGACAGTAAACGGTCGAACTTGCTGTCGATACCCCTTTCAATGATCGGACGCCCGTAAGTCTCCAATAGTGTACCCAGTCCTTCCAGGGAAGTAACGTTCTCGGAACTGCTCTCGTTCGCCAATGAGCCGGAGTTGTCCGTGTCGTCCCATCGCTCCGGGGCTTCATCTTCACGAATAACCGTCGAATAATGCTCGATGAACGCCGGTACACAACTCGCCAGGATGCGTTCCATGTTCATAACAGGCAGCCGGAAACTGGAATAGTACTCCATCATATAGTCGTAAACAGCGCGATAGAGCTCTGCTTCTTCGGGCGTTGCCTCAATAGCCCAGAGATGTGCGGATCGAATGGGACGTTTCTCGTCCACGTCTCTGCGCCGGGTTCTGGCCAGGTGTCCGGAAAGCAGGTTTACCTTCGCCGCAAGCCGCTGGACCTCGATCAAGTCCCCCTGTGTTTCCGGATGCTCTTCGTCGATCTTCGATTTCAGACGTTCAAAGAAATAGTTGCCTTTGAACAAGTCACCCAGTTCGGACTGTTCGAGAGCGTCTATGTGCTTCAGGGCTTCGTCACGATTGATGGGCAGGCCCTGGCGTATAAGTCGCTCAAGGTTGACCACCTTTGCGTTCACGCTGCGGATCGTGTCGAAGAAGTCGTAGTCGGAGAATGTATCAGCGTCCAATAGTTGAAGCAGGTTAAAGAGATCTTCCGAGCGATTATTGATCGGTGTGGCGGTTAGAAGCAACATCCTGCTTGTCCTATCGGCCAATGCCCTGCCGACCCTGTGTTGATATGTGGCCCTGTTCCGCATTCTATGGGCCTCATCAGCCACTACGATGTCCAGATCGAGGGTTGAATCGGCCAGCGCCTCCCGCACTCGCTCCGTCCGCATGGTCTCGTAGGAAGCGATGGTCTTGAATGCTGTATGGGGGTTTCGTTCTGCTTCCCGGATTACTCTCAGCACTCCCGTCGATTTCTCAATGCTGAAATCCAGATCGAAACGCGACAACATTTCCCGCCGCCATTTATTGCGCAGTTTCGCGGGGCAGAGAACGAGGGCCCTGGACAGTTCCTGGCGAGCCATCATCTCCAGAAAAATGAAGCCAGCTTCGATCGTCTTTCCGAGGCCCACCTCGTCTGCCAGAAGAATACGGCCGTGGTCGCTGTCCAAGAACTTGATCAGGGGCTTGAACTGGTGAACATAGAACTGCGTCCGGGAGTTATAGAAAGAGTACACATAGTTGCTGAGGCTGCCGGTAATCCTCAGGAAGGTGAGGTAAATGACACAGGAATCTCGGTCGCCGAAGCTGCCGTCAATGAACAGATCACGCGGGGCTTCAGAAGCCCCACAGAGTTCCAGATCGGCCTCGCAAAAGTTCCTCACTCGGCCTCCAATGTTCGCTCTATAGCTGAACTTCCCGTTGATGAACCTGGCTGGTGAAACCACTACACCCCGCTGTGCCGTAGCCCTCTTCAAACGCACCGAATCGCCTTTGCTGAACTTGGGCTGTGCTGTGTTCGCCGGTTCACTCATGGGTGATACTGGACTCTCCTTTCCGATTCTACAGTCAGAGGTGGGGCTTCCCTGTAGAATAGGCAATTCCGTTGGGAAATCTGTAGCTCACAATTCTGATGACGGTAAAGCTCTGATCTTAGCATTATTGGTATTGACCTTGGGTGCAGCTATCTTGTTGGCTCCGTCCTGATAAGTCAGCAACTAGCTCCGTTTCGGTGAGTCCTTTTCTAAACGGCAAGAGCCGGCTTGTCAAGGATTCTCCGGCTGGGTTCGTCCATACGTGCCGTCCGATGGAGCGTGCACAAGTCAATATGTACAGTTGCATCGCGTATGTTCGAGAGAGTTCAGGCTTGTTCGAACACCAGGTCGAGGAGGAGGAGGGCGGCGGTTTTGTCGGGGATTCTTCCTCGGACGGCGCTGTCCATGTCGGTCTGGGCGAAGGCGGGCACGGCGCTGCCCACGCAGGAGGGGCAGCCGTCCTCGCAGCGGCACTCGCGGATGATGGCGCGGGCGGTTTCCATGATCTGCTCGACGGCTTTCAGACAACGCTCGGCATAGCCCATGCCGCCAGGGTAGCGGTCGTAGAGGAAGAGGGCGTCCTTGCCCAGGCAGCTCGAGTTGACCACGGTCGAGATGTCCTGCGTGTCGCACATCACGAACAGCGGCGCCACCTCGATGACCACGTTGGCGATGCCGATCAGCGCCTCGCCCACCACCATGCCCTCGTGGGTCAGGTGCCGGGCCACCGCCTCGGGCGGGGCGAACCACATGGCCACGGTCTCCAGCTCCTGCGGCGGCAGGTCCAGCTTCTCGAACCCGAGGCTGTCCCGCGAATGGAACCGGACTTTCTTGAACATGGGGATGGTCGTGGTGACCGTGACGTCCCCCATGCCGATGCCCGCTCCGAGCCACTCCTCCTCCTGCTCGATGACGTCAATGCGCACCTGGCTGGACTGCACGGAGCGGGTGTAGTAGTCGAGGTCGCGCCGGCGCACGAAGGCGATCTTCTCCTCTATGTCCAGCTTCTCGACGAAGTACGTGTCGGCGTTGTGCAGATACACCGCGTGGTCGTGGAGCTGAGAATAGGCGCTGAGTTCGTCGAGTGTGCCGATGACGCGCTCCCCTTGAGACTCGTCCTGGATGGTATAGACCGGCCCGGCGATGTTGCGCAGGTTGACGTCGGCGGCGGGGTATTCGGAGCTGGCCCAATACCAGTGATCCTCGATCCGCCGGACGACGTGGTCCTCCTCAAGCAGCTCCAGGATCATGTCCGTGTAGGGGCCGAAGAGGTCTACTTCTTCCTCGGACATGGGCAGTTCGTGGATGGCGCACTTCACGTGTCCCACGGCGACATGCGCGTTGTCGGGGTCCACCACGGCCTCCTCGGGGTTCTGGGCGAACAGGTATTCGTTGTGAGTCATCAGGAACTGGTCCATGGGGCTGTTCTGGCCGATGAGGAAGACCAGGGACTCCTCGCGCCCGCGCCCGGCGCGCCCGGCCTGCTGCCAGAGGCTGGCGATGGTGCCGGGGTAGCCGACCAGGATGCAGGAGTCGAGGCTGCCGATGTCAATGCCCAGCTCGAGGGCGTTAGTGCTGGCGACGCCGAGTATCTCCTTGTTGAACAGGTCCTTCTCGATCTGCCGCCGCTCCTCCGGCAGGTAGCCGCCGCGGTAGGCGCGCACGGACTCGGCCAGACGCCGGGAAACCGGCCGCAACTGGTCGCGGCAGTTCTTGTAGATCAGCTCCGCCCCCAGCCGGGTGCGCACGAAGGTGATGGTCTGCACACCCTCCTTGACCAGCGTGGTCATCAGGCGCACGGCCTCCCACAGGGGGCTGCGGCGGCCGCCGCCGGTTCGCCAGTCGTCCTCGCTTCCGCGCGCGGCGCGCTCGACCGGTGGGGGATTCCAGAGGACGAAGTGCTTGGCGCCCTTCGGTGAGCCGTCGTTGTCTATCAGTTCCATCGGTCGGCCGGTCACGCGCTCTGCGTGCTCGCGGGGGTTGTGGATGGTGGCCGAGCTGCAGATGAACTGCGGCGAGGAGCCGTAGTGGCTGCAGATGCGGTCCATGCGCCGCAGCACGTTCGCCAGGTGCGAGCCGAAGACGCCGCGGTAGGCGTGCACTTCGTCAATGACCACGTACTTCAGGTGCGTGAAAAACCGGTTCCAGCGGGCGTGATGCGGCAGGATGCCGGTGTGCAGCATGTCGGGGTTGGTGAGGATGATGTTGGCGCCGTCGCGGAGCTTGCGGCGCAGCCGGCCGGGGGTGTCGCCGTCGTAGGTGCCGGCCAGGAACTCGATGCCCCCGTCTTCGCCCTGGTAATTGCCCAGGCCCCGTAGCTGGTCCTGCGCCAGGGCCTTGGTGGGGTAGATGAAGAGCATGGTCGCCGAGGGGGCATCCAGCAGCGTTTCCATGACGGGTATGTTGTAGCAGAGCGTTTTGCCGCTGGCGGTGCCGGTGACGATGACGACGTTGCGGCCTTCCCTGACCTCATGGAGGGCGTCGGCCTGGTGGCAGTAGAGGCGTTCGATGCCCTGGGCCTGGAGGGCAGTGCGGACCGAATCGGCGATGCCGCCGTCCAGGTCCTTGTATCGCGGCGGCGTGGCCTCCAGCACCTCGACGTGGACGATCTGGTCCGCGAAGAAGGGCGCGTTCTTGATGCGTTTGACGAAAACCTGCGGGTCCATGTGCGTTCAGCTTTCTCCCGTAACGGGCGTGTCACTCGTCCTCTTGTTTGCGTTTCCTCTTGAGCCGGCGCACCCGGGCGGCCAGCGGGTCGCCGGGACGCACGACCTTCTTCTCCTCCGGCTCGGACTCTTCGGTCTTTTCCGCTTCCGGTCGGCCGGGGAAGTGTGTGGGCGGCTTGTTGCTGCCCCGGTGGCGCATGCCGCGGGGCGGGGCGTCCTTGCCTTTGTGGGCGGGAATCTCGTCCCCGCGGATCTGCTTTGCGATGCGCTTGCTGAGGCGCCGGTGGAAGCTCTCCTTCCGCTCCGCGCGCCGGGCCGGGTCGGCCTTCTCCAACTCCGCCTGCTCCTCGGGCTCAGGATACTCCGTGCGGACGTGCGGCTCAATGGGATGGAAGAGCTGCGGTTCCCGCATGCGCTCCAGGCGGCGCTTGATGGCGCGTTCCAGGCGTACCTCCCCATCCTCCGCGCTGTCGGTCACGGACTGGAGGTCGGGATTGTCCAGGTTGGCGCCGTCGCCGAGCATCCCTTCCAGGATCATCAGCGCGGACGCCTTGCTGGGAACGGACGCTTCGCCGCGCTCGACGTTCCAGGTGGTGTATTGCCGCAGCGGCTTGCCGACGCAGCACGGGCAGCCGTCGTCGCAGTCGCAGTTGCGGATGTTCTCCAGCACCGCCGGCATGATCTCGTGCAGGCGCCCGTACGCTTTCTCGGTGAAGCCGAGCCCGTAGGGATAGCGCTCGTAGATGAAGATGGCGTTCCAGGGCGAGTTGACGCTGCCGACCGAGTGGGAGAAATCCAGCGTGTCGCAGGTCATGAAGGCCGGCAGCAACATGCGGGTGGCGTAGCCGATGCCGCGCAGGCCGCTGTGGGCGTCCAGGTCGGCGTGGCGCACCTCTTCCATCAGCTTCTCGGGCGGCACCAGCCAGACGGCCATGGTGTCCAGCGCCATGGTGGGCAGGTCCAGTCCGTGGCGCGATATGGCGTCCAGGGAGTAGAAGTGGACCTTCTCGTACATGTGGGTCTGGAAGTAGGCGGTGACCTCGCCCCAGCAGGCGCGGCCGGTGCCGAAGGGCTTCTCGCGCAGGCGGTGGTCCACGTGGTGGACGTCCGTGCCGCCCAGGGGCTGGGTGTAATAGTCCACCTCCACGCGCCTGACCGTGCACAGCCGGCGTTCCAGGTCGAGATCGAGCACGCGGTAGGTGTCGCCCCGGTGCATGTAGATGGCCTCGGGATGGAGGATGGGCGGCGCGTCGAACTTGTCCACCTCGCCCAGCACCTCGCCGGTGTCCACGTCGTGGATGGTCACGTTGGCGTCGCTGTAGTTGCGCAGGCTGATCTCGTGCTGCGGTATCTCGGAGGCGGCGTGATACCAGCGTTCCCCGATGCGGTTGACCTTGCGGTTCTCCTCCAATACGTGCAGGATGATTTCCGCGTGAGGGCCGAACAGGTCCGTCTCGTCGCGCTCCAGGGGCAGTTCCCGGGTGGCGCAGCGCAGGTGGCCGAGGGCGACGAACGGGTTGTGCGGCTCGACCACGGCGCGCTCGATGGGGCGGTCAAAAAGGTAATCCGGCCGGCTCATGACGTACTGGTTGACGCTTGTGTCCAGGCCCACCAGCACCACCAGGGCGTCCCGCTCCTGCCGCCCGGCGCGGCCGGACTGCTGGAAGAACGAGGCCAGCGTGCCGGGGTAGCCGACCAGGATGCCGGCGTCCAGCCCGCCCACGTCTATGCCCAGCTCCAGCGCCCGCGTGCAGCTCACCCCGAGCAGCTCGCCGTCGAAGAGCTGCCGCTCGATCTCACGCCGCTCCTCGGGCAGGTAGCCGCCGCGGTAGGGCGTCACCTTCTTGACCAGGTGCGGCGCGGTCTCCTGCAGCTTCTCGGTCACGTAACGGTGGATCATCTCGGCGGTCATCCTGGCTTTGCTGAACGTGATGGTCGGCACGCCCCGGCGGATCAGCATGGCCATCAGCTCGTGCGCCTCTACGTTGGCGCTGCGGCGGCTGCGATAGATGCGCTCCCGCACGCGGGGCGGGTTCCAGAAAACGTACGTCCGCTTCCCGCGCGCGCTGCCGTCGTTCTCCACCACCTGGAAGGGTCGGTCGAGCAGCGCCTCGGCCAGCTCCCCGGGGTTGCCCATGGTGGCCGAGCAGGCGACGACCTGCGGATCGGAGCCGTAGTGCCGGCAGACGCGGAAGAAGCGCTGGAAGAGGTTGGCCGCGTTGGAGCCGAAGATGCCGCTGTAGACGTGCATCTCGTCAATGACCAGCAGTTCCAGCCGGCTCAGAAAGTCCGCCCAGCGCCCGTGCTGCGGCATCAGGGCGGCGTGCAGCATGTCCGGGTTGGACAGGATGACGCGTGCGTTGTCGCGCAGTTTGCGGCGCAGCCGGCCGGGCGTGTCGCCGTCATAGACGCCGGACAGGTCGTCGTTGAGACCCGCGGCGTCCAGGGCGCGGGTCAGCCCGCGGAACTGGTCCTGGGTCAGCGCCTTGGTGGGGAACAGCAGCAGGGCGGTGGCGTCGTCCGAGCGCTCCAGCATGTCCACGATGGGCAGCAGGTAGCAGAGCGACTTGCCCGATGCTGTGCCGGTGACCACCAGGACGTTGCGACCCGCCGCGACGGCGTCCAGCGCCTCGGCCTGGTGGGTGTAGAGCCGCCCGATCCCGTCGGCGTCCAGGACGGCCTGAGCGGCGGGCGAGAGCGGCTGGTGCGGCTCGGCGTAGCGCGCCTGGCGGGCCTCCATCTCGCGGACGTAGACGATCTGGCCGTCGTAGTTGGCGTCGGAGCGGATGTCCTGCAGGAAGGCGTCAACGTCCACCGTGCAGCGTTCCTCCTCCCTCGAACGGGCCTCAGCGGGGCGGCGGCATCCGGACCATCAGCTCGGCCAGCGTGGCCAGGTCGAGCAGGTTGTGTTTGACGATGCGGACGATGTCGGCGGCGTTCCGTGTGCGCACATACTCGTGGTAGGCGGCGGGTATCTCGGCGCCCGGTATGTCGTCGTCCCGGCGGCGACCGCATATGTGTCTCTCCAGCGTCTGCAGCCTGCAGTTGGGCAGCTTCTGCCCCCATACGCGGCGGCACTCGTGCAACAGGTCCAGGTGCGCCTGCTCGGCGGAGAACGGGATGCGGTTGGCCGCCGCGCGCACGCGGACATAGGGCAGGTCGAAGGACTTGCCGTTGAAGGTAACCAGCAGCCGCCTGCGGCGCAGCATCTCGGTGAAGAGCGAGATGGTGGCCGCCTCCTCGGAATAGTCCCGCGCCAGGAACTGCCGCACCACGAGGCCGCCGTCGGCGCAGTGCATGACGCCGATCAAAAAGAGCGGCGTGCTGGAGAGCCCGGTGGTCTCCAGGTCCACGAACAGGACATCCTCTGGCGCGATTTCCTCTTCCTTGCAGCGCACGGCAATCCGCCGCCGCACGTTGGACGCGGCATCGAGGAACCGCTCGCGGAACAGCCCGCAGAGCGGGTCCCAGGTCTCGGCGAGGCCCTGCACGGCGGTCTCCACCAGGTAGGCGCGGCCCGCGTCAGGAGCGTCAATCTCGCATCCTTTTAGGGCTTCTTCGAGGGCCACCTCCTCACGGGGCGTGCGCCGGCGGGGCGGTCGGCTCTCGCTGCGGGGCAGGTCACGCCGATAGCGGATGGGGTCATGCTGCTCGGAAGGTGGTTCTTGCTTCTTCCCGCGCAGTCTCTGCCGCAGCCGCTCGCGGTCAACGTCGGGCGGTTCCCGCTCGGGCAGCGGTCCGCGATTCAGCGCGTCCAATCTCTTGCGCAGTTCTCTGGCCTTCGACACGGTATCACCTCAGCGCACCGACCAGGGCCGGATAATCGTCAAAACAATACTTATAGCGAGTCGTCCACTTACCATTGTATCGGCCGCCGCCCGCAGAGGCAAATACGCGTCCGCCCTTGACGAACCGAGGGCGTTAGGGCATAGAATAGGCGCGCTTCAAACCAGTGACAATTCGGGCACCGGAAGCGGGAGTCGAGAGTGAGCAAGCGGCGCATTGTGGTCATCGTGGGGCTGACCTGTCTGGCCGTCCTGTCGGTGATCGTCGTGCGTCGCGGGTTGGCGCTCTCTCCGATAAAGGCCGGGCTGATCAGCGCGCCGGGGGACCGGCCGCCCGCCGAAGAGCGTACGACGCTGCGCTACATGATCTGGGGCCGCGAGAACGAGGTGCGGGCGGAGCGGGAGAAGCTGGAGGAGTTCATCGCCGCCAATCCGGACATCCAGGTCCGGCTGGTGCAGACCGGCGGCACCAACTACCAGGTCAAGCTGGCCACCATGCTGGCCGGCGGGGTGGGGCCGGATGTTTTCATGGTCCACGACGCCATGTTCCCCACGCTGGCCGAAAACAAGTTGCTCCTGCCGCTGGACGAACCCGTGGCCGAGGACCCCGAGGTGGACCTGGATGATTTCTTCCCCCGCGTGGCGCAGCAGTGCCGATACGAGGGTGCCCTCTACCAGCTTCCCGCGTGGTTCAACACCGTGGTGATGTACTACAACCGCGACATGTTCGACGCGGCGGACGTGCCATACCCGGAGGCGGGCTGGACGTGGGAGGACATGCTGCGGAAGGCGAAGGCCCTGACCATCCGCGAGGACGGGCGCACGGTGCAGTACGGCGTGATGGGGATCGGCCCGTGGCTGACCTACGCGATGATGATGTGGCAGAACGGGGGGGAGATGTTTGACGAGCAGGATAACCTGGTCATCGGCAAGCCGCCTTATCTAGAGCGCAACGTCGAGGCGCTGCAGTTCTGCACCGACCTGGAGCTCAAGCTGGGCGTGCAGCCCACGGAGGCCGCCGTGGACACGCTGCCGGCCAATCCCTTCGTGGCGGAAAAGGTGGCGATGTCGCTGTCCGGCACATGGCAGAACATGCAGATCCGCGGGCGGAGCGATTTCCGGTGGGACATCGTGCCGCCGCCGCAGCGTCGAGAGAAGGCGACACTCGTCTTCGGGGGCAGCCCGGTTATCAACCGCCGCACCGAGCACCCGGAGGAGGCCTGGCGGCTGCTGAAGGGCATGGCGGCCGAGCCGTGGCAGCGGCGCGTGGCACGAGAGGCCCGCAATCTGCCCGCCCGGAAGTCTGTTGCCGAAGACCTGCGCATCCCCGGTATCCCGTCCGAGGTCAACCTGCAGGTCATCTTCGACGCCGTCGCCTACGCGCGCTCCCAGCCCATCGGGCCGAACGTGTCCGAGTGGATGGAGCAGCCCATCGCGGACCTGCGCGACCGGGTGATGCTGGGCAGCATAGAAGGTGACGAGATCCGGGAAGATCTGGTCGAGATGCAGGAACGCTACGATGAGAATTGCCGCTACTGTTCGACGCTGAGGTAGCCGCCGTGGCCGTGAGCAAAAAAGAGCGCCGGGTCGAGGTCCTGGCGGCGCTGCTGTTCATCCTGCCCAACCTGCTGGGCTTCATGGTGTTCATGCTGCTCCCCATCATCGCTTCGGCCGGGCTTTCGCTGTTCAACTGGTCGCCGCTGCACGGCGCGGGGCGGTTTACCGAGACGGCGGACTTCATGGGCCTGCAGAATTTCTGGAGCGTCATCGGCGTCCACGCCCACGGGGACGGCTCGTGGCACATCAACGACCCGTATTTCTGGAAGTATCTGGGCAACACGGTCATCCTGATGGCGGGCATCCCCATCTCCATCATCGGTTCTCTGCTGCTGGCCAACCTGCTGAACCGCAGGATCAAGGGCGCGCCGTTTTTCATCACGGTCTTCTTCCTGCCTTCCATCGTCACCGGGGTGGCCACGTTTGTGCTGTGGGGCGTGTTGCTGAACCCCGAGAGCGGGCTGGTGAACGCGTTTTTGGACCTTGTCGGCGTCGCGGGGCCGATCCGGGCATTGGCGGGGGCGCTGGGGGTGGAGAGTCCGCTGCTTTGGCACACGTCGGAGACGTGGGCGAAGCCCGCGCTGATTATGATCCGCCTCTGGGCCACCATCGGCGGATACAACATGGTGCTGTACCTGGCCGCCCTGCAGTCCATCCCGCAGGACCTCTATGAGGCGGCCGAGATTGACGGGGCCGGGGCGTTTCACAAGTTCGTCCACGTCACCTGGCCGATGGTCTCGCCCACCACGTTCTTCATCTTCACCATGTCGCTGATCCGCGGCTTCCAGGGCGGGTTCGCGGTGGCCTACGTGATGACCCAGGGCGGCCCGGCGGGGGCGACCACCACGCTGAGCTACTACATCTACAACCTGGCCTTCTCGCGGCGGTTCGAGATGGGCTATGCCTCGGCGGTGGCATGGATACTGTTCATCATCGTCTTCATCCTTTCGTTGATCAACTGGCGCTACGGCAGGCGCCGCGTTCACGGGGAGATGGGCGTATGAGCGACCTCGACCAGGGCGTCATGCTCACACCTCAGGGCGGGGGCGGGCGTAAGTCCCCGTGGAAGCTGCTCATCTACCTGGTTCTCATCGTGTTTGCCATCACCACTACCTTCCCGCTGATCTGGGTGGTGGGCGCGGCCTTCAAGCCCAATGAGGAGATTACCAGCAGGCCCCTGCAGATACTGCCCGATCCCCGGCAGTGGACGCTCTCTCCCAGAGTTGAGCCGGGCGACATACTGGATTGGCCGGCCTTCTGCTCCCGTCTGGTGGCGGAGGCACGGGTGGAGGAGCCGACGCCCGGCGGCCGGGTATGGGAGCGACTTTCCGAAACAGGGCGGGAACTGGCGCAGAAGGGCGCTGATGAGCCCCTGGCGGAGGAGGAAAAGGAAAGGCTGGTCGCCGCCCTGAACGAGGTGCTGCGATGGCCGGACCTCTACCGGGAGGAGGCGTTCCGGCGCGTGGCCGTGCCCGACATGGCGAAAGACCTTTTGCGGCGCGGGCAGCAGAATCTGTCGAAGGGGCAGATACTACGGGTGAACCGGAAGCTGCTGGAGGCGTCCTACATCAGCGAGATACGCGAGGCGCGGGGGCCGTTCGAGAACTTCCGCAAGGCCCTCAGCATGGTGCCCTTCGCACGCTTCTTCCTCAACAGCCTGCTGGTGGCGCTGGCCGTGACGCTGGGGCAGGTGACCACCAGCGCGTGCGCCGCCTACGCCTTCGCGCGGCTGGAGTTTCCGGGGCGCAACAAGATATTCGTGGGCTACCTGGCCACCATGATGGTGCCCTGGACCGTGGTGATGATCCCCACCTTCGTGCTGATGAAGCTGCTCGGCTGGATTGACACCTACTGGGCGCTGACGCTGCCGGCCATGTTCAGCGCCTACGGAACCTTCATGCTGCGGCAGTTTTTCCTGGGCATCCCGAAGGAATACGAGGAGTCGGCCAAGATTGACGGCTGCGGCTACTTCGGTATATTCTGGCACGTCATCCTGCCGCTCTCCAAACCCGCGCTGGCCACACTGGCGCTCTTCACCTTCATCGGCAGTTGGAACAACCTCATCACGCCGCTCGTCTTCATCGTCAGTGAGGAGAAGATGACCCTGCCGCTGGGTCTGACGCGCTTCCAGGGCATGCGCGACGCCGACTGGGGCGCCCTGATGGCCGGCAGCCTGATGATGCTCATCCCCATGCTGATCCTCTTCGCGATAGGGCAGCGTTTCTTCACCCGCGGCATCCGCCTCTCCACGGGCAAGGGGTAATGGGAAAAGCACCGCGCGCCGTGCCCGCCAGCAAACCAGATGTGGCGTTGCGCTTTGGCACATGCCGTTGATCCTGTCTGTCCCGTTGCAGTTCTCTGTGTCCTCCGTAACCGTTCACGGATTTCGGCTCAAGCGGCCACGAGGGAGGGGGGAGGTTGA
>CAYVBE010000047.1:0-22974 GCA_964448935.1 uncultured candidatus Brocadiaceae bacterium | reverse complement strand
TACACATCAACCGCGTGCGCCGCACGGGCCGCATGTAGCTCAGGCGCCCTCGCCTGAGGTCGTTTGCGCCGCGCCCTTCGGTTGATGGGGCCGCCGGTTCGCGGTTATCGTTTGCTGGAGGGGCTATCCACGATAACTGAGGAGGGGTAGAGCATGTGCAGGCGACTGGAGGGCAAGAGCGCGCTTATCACCGGGGGCAGTCGGGGCATCGGCTACGCCATTGCGGCCGAATACGCCCGGCAGGGCGCTGCCGTGGCGCTGCTGAGCAAGAACCAGCAGCACCTGGCGGACGCGCTCGATAGACTGGCGGAGGAGGTGCCCGGCGCCGATGCCATTGCCGTGCAGGCGGACGTGACCGACCGGGCCGCCGTTGAGGGCGCCCTGGACCAGGTGGGCGCCGCGGACGTGCTGGTCAACGCCGCGGGCATCGCATCGCTGGGTGACATTGACGAGATGGCCCCGGAGGAATGGCGCCGCATCGTCGAAGTGAACCTGCTGGGCGTTTATCACGTGACGAGAGCCGTCTGGCCACGCATGAAGCAGCAGGGCGCCGGCAGCATCATCATGATCTCCAGCGGCTCCGGCCGCCGCGCGCACGGGGGATGGAGCGCCTATTGCGCCGGCAAGTTCGGCGTGATGGGTCTGGCGGACGCCCTGGCCAAGGAGGGCCGGCCGCACGGGATTCGCTGTAACATCATCTGCCCCGGCCCCACGGACACCGACCAGCGCCGCGCCAACTTCCCCGACGAAGACCGCTCGAAGCTTCTCCAGCCGGAGCAGGTGGCGCGGGCGGCGGTCTTCTTCGCCTCGGACGAGTCCCGCTGGGTGAGCGGCCCCGGCATAGACGTCCGGCGGAATCCCATCTGAGGCGGGCTCAGTACGTGCCCAGGCGCAGGCCCTCGTCCACGAAGAAGCGGTAGGTCTCGTAGTCGCAGGTGTCGGGGATGCTGTGGTCGCTGTGCAGGATGTAGCCGTAGTCCTGCTTGAGGACGGGGACCTTCTCGGCCAGCTCCCGGGCGATGGCCTCCCGGTCGTTGGCCACCAGGTTGCGGGCGTCCATTCCGCCGCATAGCGCAATCTGGTCCCCGAACTGGCGCTTGATGCGCAGCGGGTCCATGCCGGCCTTCACCTCCATGACCTGCAGGCAGTCCATGCCGGCCTTGATCAGGCCGGGCAGCAGCGGTTCCACGAAGCCGCAGGAATGCACGATGACCGGCAGGTTGCGCGAGTGCGCGAACTCGAAGGTCTTCTTGTGCGCCGGCTGCACGATGTCGGCATACATGCGGGGCGACATGAACGGGCGCTGCTTGAACCCCAGGTCCTCGTAGAACCAGATGCCGTCCGGCGCCCCCTCCCGCTCGAACAGTATCTCCATCAGCCCGACGATCAGGTCCGCGTACGTGTCCGCCATATCGGCCACCCATTCGGGGTCGAGCGCCATGCCCATGAGCATGTTCTCGTGGCCGGTCACGTTCTTCATGAGTTCGAACACGTGGGGGCCGCCCCAGCAGAAGAACCGCTCGGCCTCGCCGGCGGTCCGTCGGGCATCGCGGTAAGATTCCAGGTCTATCCGGCGCGGCTCGGGCTCGATGAGGGGTTTGATGCGCTCCTGCCAGGGGCCCCGGTCTTTCACCAGAAAGTCCACGTGCTCCGGAGTGGCGTCGTGGAGCTTGTGCGTGCGCAGGACGGCGCCGTTGCCGTCGCGCTTCAGGATGGTCTCCTCGGTTTCTTCCAGCACCTGCGGCTCGAAGTCCAGGTCGGCCACCATGTTGAAGCACCAGCAGACGCTGAAGTCGAACCCGAAGTGGTCGTCCAGGTTCTCATCCTCTTCAAGATGGCCCTGGTCGGTCCACTTCTCGCGGGTGTCGCCCCAGAAGTGTTCGAACACGCCGATGCGGTCCACCGGCTCGCGGCGAAGGATGCGGGCGATGCGATCGAGTCCGGTCAACTCAGGCATTGAGGGTCTCCGATGGGGCTCAACGGGAGGTGAGCGCTCAACGGCCGTACCGGACCACCAGTTCGGCCTCCCCCAGGATGTGTCCGTTCATGGCATTGTGCAGTTGCTGCTTGCGGTAGCCGGGTTGGATTTCCAGTTTTGTGTCCAGCGCGTAGAGGTGGAAGATGTAGCGATGGGTCTCGCCCTCGGGCGGTGCGGGTCCGGTGTAGCCCAGTTCACGCGCACTGTTGTTGCCCTGAAC
This sequence comes from uncultured candidatus Brocadiaceae bacterium, assembly GCA_964448935.1. GTDB lineage: Bacteria > Planctomycetota > Brocadiia > SM23-32 > SM23-32 > CAYVBE01. The sequence continues at coordinate 20,776 of CAYVBE010000047.1, read as the reverse complement.
GGCGCTGCCCACCACCATTTCGCGTCCGGCGGGGATGTCCGCCTCTATCCCGAATTCGGTCGCCGGTATGTCGCAGATCAACCAGTGGACATAGCTTCCGAGCGGCACGTCGCGGTCTTCCATGACAAGCGCCAGCGTGCGTGTGCCTTCGGGGAGGTCGGACCATTCCAGTGGCGGGGAGATGTTCTCGCCGTCAGCGGCGTAGCTCTCGGGTATGCGTCCGCCGGCCTCGAAGGCGGGGCTTGTGAGCACCATTCGGTCCCCGCCGATGGGACCCCGGTCCGGCTCATCCAGGCTGACCCAGACAACCGCCACCACCGCTGCCACGATCAGGATCGGTACCACTATCAAGCGCACCCATCTCATCTCCGCACCTCCCGACGATGAGTTAGTCCGGACAAGAAGTATTTTGGGCAGGTCCGGCGGCGCTGTCAAGCAATACGGGCGCGCCGGTCACTTACTTTCCTTTTCCTCAGGCTTCGGCGCCGGGGGCACGTTGAGGACGGATGGGAACCGCATATCGGCCAGGTCCTCGTGCTTGTCCGCGCCGCGCACGGCCAGCGGGCAACGGGCAATGCCCGCCAGCTTCAGATTGCGCGCGGTGGCCACGACGAGGGCCTTCACCACATCCCGACGGGAGAGTTTCGGCCACTGTTCGCGCACGGGTTCGGGCATTTTCTTAAGGTCGGACAGGTCAAGAATGATGCGCCAGGGGGGATTCTTACCCGGCTCGGCCGCACGGATGGAAACCGTGGCCCCGAGGAGGTCGGCCAGGTTGAGGTTTTCCCCGCCCGACTCTCCCGGCCCGGCGTTCACCCGGTAGGCCCACGCGGCGGCGCCGATCCGGGACTCGGGCTGCGCGTAACCGGAGCGGAACAGCACTTCGGTAACCGTCACGCCGGCCTGCGGGTCGAGAAGCGGTAAGTGGGCGCGGAAAAACGTGGTAACCGTCGCGGAAACCCCGCCGGCGGCCACGACCATGAAACAGACGACAAAGGGCAGAAACCGGGGGCGATGACGCATGATGTCCTCCTGCGAGAATGGATGAAAGAACCCGCGCAAGGCCCGGCATGATACGGGATGACCGGGGGGCGGTTTCAAGGGGTGCGTTCTATGAGTCCGCACGCGGGGATTTGCTCCGGGCATGGATGCGCAAGGGGCCATCCGCAAATCACACAGAACGGCGGGGTAAGAGGCGGGTTCTGCGCAAAACGTCCAAGGCCGTGCCGTGGCAATTGCGGCGGAGCCGAAAGTTCGCTACAGTGACTGGACGATACTGGTTGGGTCAGGGCCGGGAACCTATGGCCTGCTCTGTGCGGAGGCAACTTGGCAAGGAGACCACACATATGAGTCAGGGATTGAAGCTCCGTTGGATCATCGCCGTCGTGGCCGTGGCATCAGGTATCGTGCTGAGCTTTTTACTGACGGTCTCGCGCATAGACAGCGACCAGTTTTACAGCGCGGTAGTGGTCGCGCCGGTGTGCATCCTGGTGGCCGCCGTCTGTACCCGCTCGGTTGGGCTGACCCTGCTGGCCGGGCTCCTTCTGCATTTTGCCGTTTTTGCGGCTTGTGCGATAGAGGGAATCGGGTGGCCTCCCGATGAGGCGATCTACGGGGTTATAGGTGCCGAGCTTGCGGGAGGAGCCATCATCGCGCTCCTTGCCCGGCAGATACTGAAGCGTCCCTGGCGTCCCGCCCAAACTGCGGGATCGCCTTCAGTTCAGACCGGGGCGGGGGCCGCGGCAGATACGTCCCGGAAGGAGGAGGACAGAGAGGCATCTTCGGAAAAGGCTTCCGAAAGCCAGGAGCGCGATGAGCCACTGCTCCAGGTGAGCTGCCGGCCATACGGGTCAAAGCTTCTCATATACAACGACAGAATCCTCATTGCCAGGCGTCCCCTTCTGCGTCGGAACGTAATGCAGAGCATCCCGCTGGAGCAGGTGCAATCGGTCAAGTATTCGATAGGCGTCCCGTTGCTGATAGTGCCCTGGCTGACGATTGAGCATACGACCCCCGAGGGTGTTAAGAAAACGCGCGTCTGGTTCCACGGCACCATCGTGCGCATCTTCACAGGGTTCACAAAACCGCGGCACGCTCGCAAGTTGCTCCACGAGTTGCTCTCGTCGTAGCTGCCAGACCTTTTGCCCACTTGGTCCGTTGCCCCGCCCGCAAGGCGGGCGGCAGGAACCTGGTCGCCCTGAGTGAACACGATTCTCAAGTTGCGGGAATTACCCAATGGCGCGCAACCGGCTGCGACTGCTCTGGGGGAAGCTCAGGCGCTTCTATCTCTCCCATCTCCGCCCCGTCTACGTGCGGCGGCAGGTGGAGGAGAAGCGGCGCGGAGAATGCACGCGCTGCGGCCGGTGCTGCCGGCTGGGGATGGTCTGCCCGTGGTTGAGCGACGGCAACATCTGCGTGCGCTACGAGACCCGCCCGCTTCAGTGCCGCCATTTCCCCATTGACGAGCGCGACCTGGCGGATGCACCGGGATGCGGGTTCTGGTTTGAGGACGGCAAAGGAAAAAGCGCGTAACTCAGTGCTGCTCTCCGATCCAGATGGCGCTGGACCATGCGCGGGCACCGCCTATTTGCTCCACCCGGATGTAGTAACAGTCCCCCTCGGTGCACTCGTCCTCCCACTCGATCTTTGCGGCCATCTGACCGTCCGGGTCCAACCAGTCCGCCTCGACGCGGAATTCGGGCACAATCGGCTCCTGCGTGAACTCCGGGCGCAGGCGGGAGATTTCCACGTTGAGCGGGCGGCTCATGACGGTGCCTCTTTCGCGGAGGGGCAGTTCAAAGGTTACGTCCAGTGTCACTTCGCCCCAGCGCGAGTCCCGGACCGCGAAGGCCAGAATTGCGTCCGGTCCAACCCCGTCCGCTTCCAACAACACACCGCGCGGCGTCTGAGAATAAGCGGAGGTCTGGAACCGTATCTTGCCATCCTGCTCCGAGATGCGCTCGTGGAAGTTGTACAGGTTGAGCGCCCGCAGAAGCGAGATATCGGCACCGACCGCCTCGATGGTGCCGCGCGTATCGGAGTCATCGCAGCGTCGCTCATTCCAGGTGTCGCGCCAGAGGACCCGCAGCACCTCCCGGCACGGCAGCTCGGGCCGCCAGGTGCGCACCACGCGGCAGTTCTTGAGGAGTTCGACCCGGTGCAGCGGTTCCGTGCCGGCGACGTCGAGCCGGATGTGCGCCTCGGACGGCGCATCTCCCAGGATGCTGCCCATGCACCGCCCGTTCACGGAGAAGTCAAGGTAGATGCGTTTGTTGAAGGTGACGGCGTATGTCTTCCGTTCCCTGAAGGCGTCCCAGATTGCATCGCGCGTGTTGCGCGGGGCGCGGCAGGCGGTCAGGCCGTTGGTGTTCACGTAGTGCTTGCCGGGGTTTGCGTTACCCATGGCGGGCATATGGTTGTCGCCCGCGCCGTGGACGCCCACGCAGCGGCCATCCTGAAGCCACGCGTGGTAGAACTCGGGGAACACCCCATGTACCGAACATATCTCCACATTGGTCTGCCACTCCGGAAGCCGCGGCAGGTCGTAGCGGTCTGGCCCGCCGCCGGCGTGCGCGTGAGGCAGGAGCAGCATCTCGCCTTTCATCTCCGGGACTTCGCGCAGGAACTCCTCATAGCTCTTCACTCCCCGGCCGAGACGCACCTCCACGGGCACCGCGTCGAAATCGGACAGATAAACGTTCTGATCCCCGGTGTATGACCGGAGCGTGCCTTCATAGCCCAGCAGCGCCGAGAAGTCCGGCTCCCGGTCCGCTTCCTTCGTGGCATCCCGCAGTTCGGGCCACCCCTTCTGGTCCTCGGCTTCCAGGTAAACGCGGGGCGGACTGATGAGGCCGTTCATGTGCGGTGCCACGGAACCGAAGTCAAGGCGGCCGACCAGCCGGCCGTAACGGTAGGAGGTGGTGGGTCGGCAGCGGCCGTCCAGGTAGTAGGCGTGCTGGTGAATGTCGCCCCAGTAGATGCGTTCTCCCACCTCTTGCCGGACTACGACGGGATTGCTGCGGCCCTCGGTGCCGGTCCGCCTGTCGCGCACGGTGACGTAGGCGATTCCCTCCTCGTCCAGGCGCATGTCCCTGAGGACGGCCAGGAAGGGCTCTTCGCCGGCGGTGAAACCCTCGTGCTGCAGTCCTCCCGTTTCTACCTCCAGAGCGTCCGGATCGAGATCGTCTCCGGCCGGGTTGCCGTAGCGGTCGCGCGCCAGGACGTGACAGTCGAACGCTTCCCCCACGCCCACCACGGTAGGGCCGACGACCCTGAGCGCCCGCGTCCGACCGCCGACCACCTGCCAGCAGACGTCGCCCAGGTAGCCGACCAGGTCGTCGGCGTCCTTCAAGGCGAAGCGCAGGCTGAAGAGCGGGTCGGAGTAGGTCTGCACGCGGATGTCGCACAGCCGGATGAGGAGCTTCTGCCCGGGCCGGCCGTCGTCCAGCAGCCTGACGCCCGCGTAGGCGCGATAGGGGAAGTATGACCCCGATCCGTGCACCGAGCCCCGGCCGTAGGAGAAGGTCTCGAACCGTCCGTCGGGCCAGGTGCAGCCGAAGAAGGCCAGCTCCGACGCCGAGTCACACTGGAAGTCGGAGATGTCCGAGACGAAATGCGCCCAGACCTCGATGGACCGGCCCGCGGAGATGGTCCGTGCCAGCTCCACCTCAATCTCCAGATCGCACCGCTCGCCGGCCACCAGGCGGCCGGGAGATACCTGATGCACTTCTCCCCACGTCTGCAGGTGAGCCGGTATGGGTGCGGTGGGTATCGGCAGGCGAGTATCTTCCATGGCAGGATGTCAGTCCAGCGGCTTGATCATGATGTTGCGGTACCAGACCGGGTTGCCGTGCCACTGCAGCCCCAGGTGTCCCTCGCGCGCCATGTCCTTATAGGCGTTGTTGAACTTGTTGCGCGTGCCGTCCGGGTTGCGGTGGGGTTCGGTCCAGCGGTTCAGGTCCATGTCAATGATTTGCTGCCCGTTCAGGACCACGTAGATCTTGTTGTCCATGCACGTGATGGTGTAGTGGTTCCACTCGCCGGGCTCCTTGACGGCGTTGGCGGACGGCGCCAGGCAGTCGTAGATCGCGCCGCAGTCGTGTTTGCCGACCTTCTCCTTGCCGTGAGAGTCGAGCACCTGGACCTCGATGCCGGTGTGGAGCCAGTTGCTGATCTTGTCGGTGCGCAGGAAGACGCCGCTGTTGGTGCGCGGTGCCAGCTTGAACTCCAGGTCGAACACGAAGTTCCCGAACCGCTCGTTGCTCCAGCAGCCGCCGGGATTCGCAATCAGAACGCCGTCCTCCAAGTCCCAGTTCGTGCGCCACGCCTCCAGGTCGCCGCCCAGGAGTGTCCGCCACCCGCCGGGCTCCAGAGCGCCGGCCACCTGCCGGAAGAACTGCACGCACTTCCGGATATCCGGCATGGAGCCGGTCCAGTTGTGTTCGTACTCGATGCTGAAGACGCCCTCGAAGCCCTGGCGATCCAGCTCCTTCAGCACCTCCTCCGCGCGTCCGTCGCCGGTGCCCCAGGGCACGTCGTGGCCGTCCTTTATGTCCTTGAAGTGCAGGCTGACGATGCGCCCTTCGAGCATCTTGACCGCCTCCAGCGGGTCAATGCCCGAGCGCACCCAGTGGCCCGTGTCGGCGCAGGCGCCGATCATCTCGCTGCGGCCCTCGCAGGCCTCCAGGACCGTCTCGGGATTCCAGTAGCGCGACGGTTTGGGGTGGTTGTGGATGGCGACCTTGATTCCGTATTCTTCGCATAACTTTTCCACCCCGTCCAGTGAGTTCTGCGGCGGCTCGCTGACGATGGTCTCGACGCCCATATCTTTGGCGAACTCGAAGACGCCTTCGGACACGCCCGTGACCCCGTAGTTCACCAGCCGGACGCCGGCATCGGCCAGTTTCTGCTTCACGGCGTCCCGTGCCTCCTCGGGCATGTCCGGAGTGAACTTCTGGTCGGGGTAGGGGCCTCCAAGGCTCTGGCCGGGATATGCCTCGATCCAGTCCAGCCCCAGCGCGGCCGTCTTGTCCACCGCCTCGAAGAACGTGTATTTGCGGAAGCTCCAGGTCTGCACGCCCAGCCGCCAGCCCTCGCGGAAGTTGGTGGCCGGATGGTGGTCAACCGGCAGCGGGGTCTCCTGCGCCACCGCCGGGCGGAGAGCGAGAACTATCAGAGCCGGCACGAGAACGCCTGCGTGTATCTTGCGCATTTTCGTCCTTCGGGGATCAGAGTAAGGAAGGGCCCTGCGTGGTGTGTTGAACCCGTCAGATCTCCCAGCCCTTGCGGAACTTGGGCTTCACGTAGTCGTTGAGTTCCGGCCGGTTGATGCACTTCATGTTCTTGACGTCCCACTGGACCGTGTTGTTCAGGCCGGCCCGGGTGGCCAACAGGCCGGTGAGGATCCACTCGGTGAGAGGGCCGGAGTAGCCGAAGTGGGAGCTGGCGCGGTCGCCACCCTTGCAGGAGCGCAGGAAGTCGCCCTGATGGCTGCCCCTGACGCGCGGGATTTTCTGTTCCGGCGGGGTGGTCGCACGGTGCTGCTCCTCGGGGATGATGCGCACTCCACCGCCGTAGCAGCCGGTGTACATGATGCCCTCGGTGCCGAAATAGAGCGTCCCCGAACCGCCCAGGTTTCGCTCGTACTCTTTCTCGATCCGCGCGATGGGGTCCGGCCGGTTCTCCTTGCCCACGCCATCGTGCCAGAAGACCTTTGCCGCCGGCATGCCGGCCCGCGCGGGGACATCCCAGCGGACCAGGTTGTCAACGGGGTACATCTCCTCGCTGCCGCCGTTCTTGGAGACCAGCGTAACCGAGTAGCGGTCGGCCTCCCTGACCTTCAGCGCCCAGAAGGCGCCGTCTGCCACGTGGCAGCCCATGTCGCCCAGCGATCCGGCGCCGAAGTCCCACCAGCTTCGCCAATTGAATGAGTGCAGGCCGTCGTGGTATTCGCGGTAGGGGCGGGGGCCGATCCACTGGTCCCAGTGCAGCCCATCGGGCACGGGCTTGCTCTCCGGGCGGCCGCCTGAGCCGCCGAAGTGGCGGTCCGTCCAGCAGTGTACCTCGGTGATGTCGCCGATTGCGCCGGCCCAGATGTACTCGCACAGCCGCCGATAGCCCTCCCCGCTGTGGCCCTGGTTTCCGAGCTGCGAGGCCACGCCGTATTGCTGCACCGCTTCCGTCAGTGCCCGGGTCTCGTAGATGCTGCGGGTCATGGGTTTTTCGACGTAGACGCCCATGTCGCGCTCGATCGCCATCATGGCGGCGTGCGCGTGGGTGTGGTCCGGCGTTGCGACGAACACGGCATCCAGGTCGCCGCCCACCTCATCGAACATCTTCCGGTAGTCGGTGTATTTCTTGACGTCGGGGGCCTTCTCGGAGACCTGTTCCGCGGCCTTGCCCAGCCGACCCTCGTCCACGTCCACCACGGCGATTAGCCGCTCGCCGGCCGCCGCGCGCAGATGCCCGCGCCCGCGCCCCCACGCGCCGAGGACCGCCGTGCCGAGCTTCGCGTTGGGCGAGCCCTGCGCCAGGATGTTGAACGGACGCAACAGGTGCGCGCCCGCCGCCACGCCGGCGGCAGTCGCCGTCCTGCGGAACAGGTCACGTCGGTTGAGTTCGTTTGGTTTCCGAGTCTTCTCGACGTCATTCATCGCGCGCCTCCCGAGAGTTGAAGATTCTCCGCTTGCAGTGTAATACCGCGCCGTCTGCCACGCAACCTCGGTTCGACGGGCTCGGCTCAGTCCACATCCACGTTATTTATCGGCGCATCGGCGGTTTGCCGCAGCGCGTGCGGGACGGGCGGCGAGGGCGTCTGCCACTCCGCAGGCTGGCCCGGACCCAGGGTCTCCAGGATGGCCAGCCGGCGCTCCTCGCTCTGCCAGCACCGCTCGTCGCAGGCGTCCGGGTCCCAGTCCTCCATGGCGATACCTTCCAGCTCGCGCCGCACCTCGGCGTATTCGGGGTCGTCCGCCACGTCGTTCCACTCATCGGGGTCCTCGTCCAGATCATAGAGTTCCGGTTCGTGGCCGGGAACGGAGGTCAGCTTGTGCGGACCGCGGCGCACCGTTCGGGAGCCGCGCACCATGCCTTCCCCGTAGTTCTCCATGATGGCTACGCCGAGGCCGGGCTCGCGCTCGCCGCGCAGCAGGTCGGCCAGGTCGCGTCCGTCCGTGCGCTCGTAAACGGGCTTGATACCGGCCAGGGAGCAGATCGTGGGGCCGATGTCCAGCAGGCTGGCCGCCTCGGGCACGCGCCGCGTCGCGATATCCGGCCCGGCCGCGATCCACGGCACACGGCTGGACCACTCGTAGGCGGCGTTTTTGAACCACAGCCCGTGTTCGCCCATCATGTCGCCGTGGTCGCTGGTGTACATGACTATCGTGTCGTCCATCAGGCCGCCTTCCCGGAGCAGCGACAGGATGCGCGCCAGGTAGTCGTCCACCATGGTGGTGCGGGCCAGGATTGCGCGGCGGGCGGCGCGGCAAACGTCGTCCGGGACGAGTTCGTGGAACTTCCCGTGCCGCCTGAGCCACTTTACGTAAGGGTGCTCCCGCTCGTTGTAATCCTCCGGAATATCGGGCAGCCGCACGTCTTCGTCGCTGTAAAGGTCCCAGTACTTGCGCGGGGCCTGATACGGGAAGTGCGGGCCGGTGAAGGAGACGCACATCAGGAACGGCCGGTCCTGCGGGTGGCGAATGAGGCGTCGGAGGCCGTATTCAGCCCGGAAGACGACCTCCTCGTCGTAGTCCATATCGCTGGTCCAGCCGGGCCCGGCCTCGAAGACGCGGTCAATGTTCTGGCCCGGGTTGACCGGGGGCCGGCCGCGGTGGGGGCGCGTCCACTCGAAGGTGGCGGGGTAGATGTCCTGCGTCCAGCGCTCCTCGAAGCCGTGCATCTGGTCCGGCCCCACAAAGTGCATCTTGCCGCACAGGATGGTGCGGTAGCCGGCGTTGCGGAAGCTGTGGGCAAAGGTCGGCCAGTCGCAGCGCAGGGGCGAGGCGTTGTCCCACACCTCGATGGTGTGGACGTGCCGGCCCGCCATCATCGCCGCGCGCGACGGGGCGCAGATGGGGCTGGGGCAGTAGGCGGCCTCGAAGACGGTGCCCTCCGATGCCAGCCGGTCCATGGTCGGCGTCTTTACGGCCGCATGCCCGTAGCAGCCGGTCATGAAGACCGGGTGTTCGTCGCTCATCAGCAGCAGGATGTTCGGTCCGTCCATTGGGTCACCTCTCGACGATTTCCGAGACGTCCAGTGTGTATATCTGCCGCGTCCCCTCGTGGGCGGAATCAATGCAGACCTGCCGCCCGTCGCGGCTCCAGCGGGGGTGGAGGTCGCAGCGGCACGCACCTTCCAGCCCGGGCGGCGCGTAGAACCGGCCGATGTCCACCCGCAGGTCGTCCTCCGGACGATACAGGATGAGGGGTCTCATGCGGTCCGCACCGAAGTATTCGTCGGTCAGTATCCAGCGGCGGTCGGGGGAGTAGGAGCAGTGTCCGTCACGCTCCAGCGTGCTCTCGCCGACGACCTGTGCTTCCCCGGTGCGCACGTCGAACAGGAAGTAGCGCTCACCGACCCCCTCCCGGTGCGCCCAGGCCAGCAGGTGCTCCTCATCGCGCCAGTCGTAGTGCGAGACCATGTCGTCGTCCGCCAGGCAGCGCAGCCCGGAGCCGTCCGGCCGGGCGACGAGCAGGCGCGTTGTCCACTTCCCTTCGGTCGCCCGCCACCGGTGGAGGACGGCGAAGCGCGTCCCGCGCGGGCTGATCTGGACGTGGTTGAACCAGTGTTTCCGGCCCTCCATGTCCGGCCTCGGGTCCAGTGCGGCCGCACGGGCGAGGCTCAGAATCAGCGCGGACTCCCCGGTGCGCAGGTCGAGGGTATAGACGCCATCGTCCTCGGGGCAGGGGTCATTGTGCCACGGGTCGCGGACGCCCACGTAGCCGTAGCCGGGGCGGGTGTCGTTCAGCCGGGCGAAGTTCACGCTCAGCGCGGTCTCCGCCTCCGGGTTCGGTGCGTAGATCGGCCGGCTCAGCTCCCGCGTCTCACCGCTCTCCATGTCGTGGATGACGGAGCGGAAGCTCCCGTCGCGTCGCACGTTGTAGATGACCTTGCGCGTGGGCTCGCCCGGTAGCCACTGCAGGGAGCAGCCGAGCTGCCAGTGCCATGCCCTGGTGCGCGCCAGCGGTTGCCAGGCGTTGTTCTGCGCGGTATCTATCAGGCCGACCACCGCCTCGTCCTCCGGCTCGGGGGGCCGGCCCATGAAGTCCGTCTCGGTGCCCAGGATATAGCGGCCTGTGGCGTCCCAGGGGGTCTTTTCGTAATAGCCGAAGAAGTGTTGTTTCGGCCCCCGCGTTACGGCCTTCGCCGGCAGGATAGCTTCCGATCGGGGCATGGCATCCTCCTCACGCGCCGGCGACGCGCGGCATCCAGAGCGGTTCCTTCCCCATCTCCGCGAACAGGAGTTTCCGCGTCAGCTCGGCCTTCAGTTCCTGGTGGTCGGGATCGTCCCACAGGTTGTTGACCTCGCCGGGGTCCTCCTCCAGATCGAAAAGCTCCCCGTAGTCCCGGTTGAAATAGACGGTCAGCTTGTAGCGTTCGTCCACGTAGGTCTTGGCGTGGATGGTGGTCGGCTCGTGGCGGTTCTCCACCACCACGTGGTCGCGAACCGGGTCCTCTCCGGTCAGCGCGGGGCGGATGTCGAGTCCGGTCATGGTGCGGGGCACCTCGATGCCCGCCGCGTGCAGGAAGGTGACCGGCAGGTCCACCAGCGAGACCAGCGCCTCGCTCCGCTCGCCCCCCTGGATATGTCCCGGCCACCGGGCGATGAAGGGCAGGCGGATCATGTCCTCGTAGTGGAAGGCGCCCTTGGCGATCAGCCCGTGGTGGCCGTAGAAGTGCCCGTGGTCGGTTGTGAAGACCACCAGTGTGTTCTCCGCCAGCCCCAGCTCTTCAAGCCGGTCCAGGATGCTGCCGATGTATTTGTCCATCAGGCTGATCATGCCGTAGTAGCAGGCGATGTCCTTCGCCAGCTCGCGGTCGTCGTGGACGTGGCTGTGGAACCCGTGCAGCCCCTGGTCGCTCTCGCGCCAGGGCGAGAAGTCGGGGTCTTCCTCCTGCGTGAGCCGGAAGTGCGGCGGGTTGGCCTCGTGCTCGCCCTCGGTCGCGCTCGGGACGGTCAGCTCGTCGGGATCATACATCGTATCCCACGGCTCGGGCGCCAGGTATTTCGGGTGGGGGTCGAAGAAGCTGGCCCAGAGGAAGAAGCTCTCGTCGTCCCGGCTGTACTGCTCCAGCAGGGCGTTGGTGCGCTCCGCGATCCAGGCGTCGTAGTGGAACTCCTCCGGGATGAGCCACTTGCGATACTGTCCCTCGTTGTTGCCCGTGGGGGGCAGGTAGTAATCGCGCCAGTTCTCCAGCCCGTTCTCCTCCATCCAGATGGCGTAGTGCTGGCCCACGTGGGCTTCGTCGGTGTGGTTGCGGCAGACCTCGATGTGCTCGAACCCGTAGAATGGGCCGTGGAAGTCGCGCCAGAAATCCAGGTCCTGCATGATGGGGTAAGATTCCAGCGACGGGTACTCCGGCGTGCCCGCCAGCGGCTGGAAGTGCGCCTTGCCGACCAGTCCCGTGCGGTAGCCGGCCTCCACGAAGTCCTCCCCGATGGTGTGTTCGGTCTCGGAGAGCTTTGTGCCCAGGGACCACGCCCCGTGCTGGCTGGGATACTTGCCGGTGATAAGCGACGCGCGGGTGGGCGTGCAGGTGGGATTGACGGTGTAGGCACGGTTGAACAGCGTTCCCTGCTCAGCCAGGCGGTCCAGGTTGGGGGTCCGGATCTCGGGGGTCAGGCAGCCCAGCGTGCTCCAGTGCTGCTGGTCGCTGGTGATCAGCAGGATGTTCGGTCTGTCGGCGGGCATAGTCCATTCTCGCAGCAAAGTTAGCTGTGGGACAACGAAGAGTTCCCAGTATAGCCCGATGGCCCGGCAGCCTAAAGGGGAAACGGGCGGCGCCGGCCGATCGCCCTTTTGACGCGGGACGGCTGGGCGCTACAATGGCTTGAAAGACCGTTCGAACCGGAGGAGATGCATGGAGATGGGGAAAGGCCGCACGGAGACCATGACGAACCGGGAGCGTATCTTCGCGACCTTCCGGGGCGAGGAGGTGGATCGCTTTCCCGTCTGGCTGAAGATGACCAAGCGCACGTGGAAGTCCTCGCAGCCGGAACCCTACTGCGACATGGATAACGAGGAGTTGCTCCGCGCCGCTGGATGCGACCTGCTGCTGGGCTGCTGGGCCGGGGCGGACTGCGAGAATCCCCACGTCGAGCGCCACACGGAGCAGGAGAACGGTCTGCGCACCACGATCATCGAGACGCCCGACGGTGAGCTGGTGGCCCAGGACAGCTACGACGTTTATACCGAAAGCTGGCATCCGGTGGGCTTCCCGGCGGATAGCGTGGAGAACCTGCGGCGGCTCCGCTGGCTGTTCAGGGACACCGAATACTCGGTACCCGCGGAACGCGCCGGGGAATGGGCGGCGCGACAGCAGGAACTGGAGGCCAAAGACGCCGTCAGCATGACGGGAATCGGCCCCTCGCCGCTGATGAACCTGGTCGAGCACCTGTGTGGGCCGGAGACGACGATCTACCTGCTGCACGACGAGCCGGAGCTGTTCCGCGAGGTGATAGACCTGATGCATGCCGACCGGATGCGGAACCTGCGCGCGCTGCTGCCGCACGTGGAGGCCGATACCTTCTGGCTGACCGAGAACACCTCGACGACGCTGATCAGTCCGGACATGTTCGAGGAGTTCTGCATGCCCCACCTGCACGACTACGGCAACCTTATTCTCGAGCACGACATCGTGCCCGTCCACCACATGTGCGGCACGCTGAACGCGCTGCTGGAGAAGGTTGACGAACTGCCCGCGCTGGTGAACGAGGCGTTCACCACGCCGCCGGTGGGGGACACCACTCTGACCGACGGTCGGAGGCGGATGCGCAGCAAGGCGTTGATCGGCGGCACAAACGCAACGCTCTGGCTGGCGCCCGTGGAAAAGATCGTGCAGAGCGTCGCCGAGGACCTGTCCAACTGCCCCGACCGGCGGAAGATATTCCTTACCTCGGCCGGAGTCCTCCCCCCGCCCGTTTCCTTCGAGAAGGCACGCCGCACCGTGGCGGAGTTCAAAGCCCTGTGATTCATTCTGAAGGGCGGGCCCCGGAACAGTGCGTCCGTTACCCCGCACCGTTTCTTGGTCTTCCGATCCATTACTACCGTTTGATGCGGAACAGTTGGAACTCTGGCACCCGAAACAGCCGATGTTGAGGCGAACGATGCACAGTCGCAAGATTCTGCGAACCATGTCCTGGGCCTCCAGGGCCGTGCTGTCCGTCGTCCTGGTAGTCTTGTGTTCTCAGCCCGCAGCGGGCGCAACTGAGTCCGCCGTGGACTGGCCCCTGTGGGGCTACGACGCGGCGCGAAGCGGCGCAACGCCGATGGAAATCCCTGAAGAACTGCACCTGAACTGGGCACGCCGCCTGGCCACGCCCCGTCCCGCCTGGCCCAGACAGCTCGACGACATGGGGAAGCTGGATTTCGACCTGTCCTATGCCCCTGTGGTTATGGGCGACCTTGTTTTCGTGCCTTCCATGGTGAGTGACCGCGTGACGGCCTACCGCGTGGGAGACGGTTCGGAAGTCTGGCGCTGCTATGTGGATGGGCCGGTGCGGCTCGCCCCGGCGGCGTGGGAAGGCAAGGTTTACTTCGTTTCCGATGATGGACACCTCTACTGTGTGGACGCCCGGTCCGGCGAGCAACTGTGGTGTTTCAAGGCCGCTCCGGCCGAGCGCCTGGTATTGGGCAACAACCGCGTCATCAGCATGTGGGCGGCCCGCGGCGGGCCGGTGCTCAAGGACGGCAGGGTCTATTTCGCGGCCGGCGTCTGGCCCTTCATGGGCACGTTCGTTTACGCGCTGGACGCCGGGACCGGGGCCGTCGTCTGGCAGAACACGGGCGAGTCCTCCACCTGGCAGCATCAGCCGCACGGCGGCGCGTTCGCCTTCGCGGGCATTTCGCCACAGGGCTACCTGGCGGCCACGGAGGATCGGCTGGTGGTTTCCGGCGGTCGTTCGACCCCCGCGCTGCTCGACCGCCATACGGGCGAATTCCTGCACCTGAACTTGTACAAGAAAAGGTCCGGCGGGTACCGGGTGCGTGCGGACGATGAGTTCTTCTACAATCACGGCATTCGCTACAGCCTGCACGACGGACACAAGGTGGGGGGGGCCAGCCTGGTCAACGAGGCTCTCCAGGCACGGGCTCGTGAGTTCGCCGACAGAATAGATGGCCCCGTTTTCACCGCGCTGACGGCGCAAGGGCGCCTGTTCCTCACCACGACTGAGGGGACGCTGTACTGCTTCGGGCCTGATGCCCCGGATGAACCGAGGGTGTATAACGATCGTGCTGCCCGTGCGAAGGCGCAGCCCGTTGCGCGTGCCCCCTCCGGAGAGCGGGAAGCGGCCATCCTCCGGCATGCCGAAGCAATCGGCAGCGGCTATGCCCTGTTTCTGGGCGTCGGCGACGGCGATTTGATGGAGCAGGTGGCCGTGCATACGCAGCTTCACGTGGTGGGCATTGACCCGGACCGGGAGAAGATAGGGGCACTGCGAAGACGTTTCGACGAGGCCGGCCTCTACGGCACGCGGATCGGCTTGCTGCCCGGCCGCGCGGCGGACATGAAGTATCCCCCCTACATATCGTCCCTGATAGTGGTCGAAGACCCGGCCGCCGGCGGCCTGAAGCAACAGGATGTGTACGGATTGCTGCGGCCCTACGGTGGCAAGGCGTTCTTCGGGGCCGACGTCGTTCTGTCCCGCGAGGGCCCTCTGCCGGGCGCGGGGCAGTGGACGCATCAGTACGCCGACCCGGCACAGACGACAGTTTCGCAGGACGACAGGGTGCGCCTGCCCCTGGGTGTGTTGTGGTACGGCAGCGTCAGTCACAACAATGTGCTGCCCCGGCACGCCGGGGGGCCCCGTCCCCAGGTGGCCGGCGGCCGCCTGGTGATTCTGGGGGTGGAACGCGTCAGCGCCCGCGACGTCTATACCGGCCGCGAGATATGGGCCCGCGAGTTCCCCGGAATCGGCCACCCGTGCACGAACCTCGAGTTGGAGGAGCGCTGGCGCAGGGGATCCGGCGTCTATATGGACAGGATTCCCGGCGCCACCTACATCGGCAGTCCCTACGTGACGCTGCCGGACAGCATCTACCTGCGCCATCGCGGACAGGTGTTCCGCCTGGACCCCGAAACCGGGGAAACCCTGGCCGAATTCTCGCTGTACCGCGAGGGCGTCGAGGTCCCGCCGAACGACTGGGGGCATATCAGTGTCTGGGAAGACCTGCTGATCTGCACCGCCGACCCACATCAGTTTGACGAAACCAGACTCGGCTGGACGGATAACTGGAACGCCACCTCCAGCCGCAGGCTGGTGGTCATGGACCGTTTTACCGGGGAAACGCTCTATACCAGGAGGGCGGAAATCGGGTTCCGGCACAACGCCATTGTGGCGGCAGAGGGGCGGATCATGGTGATTGACGGCCTTTCGGAGCAGCCTCTGCAGTTCCTGCGGAGCCGCCGCGCAAGACCCCAGGAGCGCCCCAGGGTCATGGCTCTGGATGCTGCCGATGGGCGGGTGCTCTGGGAGACCGGCAGCGACGTTTCGGGGACTTTTCTGGCTTACAGCGAAAAGCACGATATTCTGTTGGAAGGCGGCAGCGTGGACGGCCGCTACCGCCTGCCGGACGAACCGTACTCCCGTGCGATCGCCCGGCGGGGTTCCACCGGCGAGGTGCTCTGGTCCGGTCCGATGCAGTTCCCGGCGGTCGTTCTGCGCGACATGCTGATCCCACCCCGGCCCGGCGACATGCGTGACATCAAGACGGGCGAACCGGTCAGGAGACTGCACCCGATTACGGGGCGAAAGATAAAGCAACGCTATTGGAAGAGTTACGGCTGCGGGGCCTCGAACGGCAGCCCGCACATGCTGCTGTTCCGTTCCGGCGCGGCCGGTTTCGGCGACCTGGAGCACGGCGGCGGCACGGGCAATTTCGGCGGGTTCAAGAGCGGCTGCACCGCCAGTCTGATCGCGGCCGACGGCGTGCTGAACGCGCCCGATTACACCCGCACCTGCACCTGCTCCTACCAGAACCAGACCTCGCTGGGGCTGGTCCACATGCCCGCCGTGGAAGTGTGGACCGGCGTGGCGGTCGACCGGGGCGAGGGTCCGGTCCGCCGCCTCGGCATCAACCTGGGCGCTCCCGGCTGCCGGCGTGCCGAGAACGGGACCCTCTGGGTGCCGTATCCTCGCACGGGCTCCCCCGCGCCGGACCTGCCCGTGCTGGTCAATACCGTGGATTTCGCCGATACCTCCGTTCGGGTCGTTGACGTCTCGGCTTCACGCGGAAGCCTGCCGGACAAGACTCTGGACGGCAACTTCCCCAGCCGATGGGGGATGCGCGACGGGCGCGAGGGATGTTTCGACGAGTGGATCCTTTATGAACTGAACAGGCCCGCGATGATTGACGGGCTGCAGATGGATTGGACGGGGCCGGAGGCGACCCGTCTTACCATCGAAACGAGCCTCGACGGAGAGGAGTGGGCCACCGTTCTGGAGAAGGAAAGCCGGGGTCGGGAAACCCGGAGGGAGACCTGCGAGTTCCGGCCCGTGCGGGCGCGGCTGGTTCGCCTGAGCTTCGGCGAGCACGGCGAAGGGGGCGAGGACGACAGTGAGAGGCGACCGGTCGTGTCGGCCTCCGTCTCGGAGGTCAGGATCGGCGGGCTGGCCTACCCCGATGCATACGCCCACTTCAGGTCGGCCGCCTACCGGCAGCATTCGGCATGGGTGGACGGGACGAGCGGGCTGAGCTGGGTTGCCGCCTCGGGTGTCATGGGTCTGCGGTATCTCAGGCTGTCCGACGTCAACGGCGGCGGCGAACCGTACACCGTAACGCTGCACTTTGCCGAGCCCGAGGGGCTGCCGGCGGGCCGGCGGGTGTTCGACATCTACCTTCAGGGGACCCTGGCGGCGAAAAGTTTCGATGTGGCCGCGCAGGCCGGCGGCCCGGGCCGGGCGGTTACGCGCACGTTTCGCGGCGTGTCCTTGGACGATTCCCTGGTGATCGAACTCAAGCAGGTGCCCGAGTCCCGTAACCCGCCGTTCCTCTGCGGCGTTGAGTTGGTGCGCCAGGAATAGGTTCGAGAAGTGAATGATCGTCCTCGGGCAAGCAGGGCGGGATTGCGTATAATCAACTCCTTCCTACCTGTTCAAGGGGCATCATCTCGGGAGGTCTTCGGTGTCATGAACGGCAATGTCCAGTTGGTCTTGTTGTGTATGGGTCTGTGTGCGCCGTTGCTCGGCTGCGCGGCGACGATGGGAGAAGGCGGCTCCACCGGCGTGCCGGTCAACCGCGTCACATCCTCAGGTTTCATCGGCGACTGGCTTCTGGTGGGCGGGTTCCCGAACCGACCTATTGAGCCGGAGGAGGAGGAAGGTATCTCCCGGGACGGATACGAACGGGACTTTCTGGCACCATTCGGCGGCGAAGGGAAAGGCGTTCTCCCGGCCGACCGCCCGGTGCCTTACGAGGACCTGGACGGGAACGCTGTGCAGGCAGAGCCGTTTGAGTTCAGTGCCGGACCGGACGGCCTTGTAGACCTGGCGGAGGCGTTCTCCGGTGCCGAGGACGAGGTGGCCTATGCCCGCTGCCGCATCCGATGCGATCGCCCGGAGCAGGTGACGGCGTACTTCGGCTCGGATGACGGCGCCCGCGTGTATGTCAACGGGCAACTGGTCCACTCGGTGTGGAGCCCCGGACGCGCGGCGGTGCGCTGGGAGGAGTCCTTTCCCGTCGAATTGCGCCGGGGCACGAACGATGTGCTCGTCAAGGTGGAGCAGCACCTGGGGGGGTGGGGCTTCTACCTGGAACTCTACCGGGAGAGCGACATGAAGGCAGCGCGCCTGTCGCGCATCGAGGACGTGGAATTCGAGGGTCCTTCGCTGGTGTTGGACGAGGGCGCCGAGGCCCTGTCGGGCGCCCTGGTACCGCAACCCCCGGGAGCCCCGGTGGACCTGCCCGCGACGATAACATTCCACGATGCCGGGAACCGCACACTGGCCGAATATGATGTGCGCACGGATACCCCGCTCTCGCTGCGGCTGCCGGAGGGCCACGACGGTTACCTGGAGGCACGCTTCGCGGTCCGGCCACCGAACCGGGAGCCTTTCACCGGCGACGCCCGGTTCTTTGTCGGTGACTATGCTGCCGCAAAGGCCGACCTGCTGGAGAATGCGCACGAGGCCGCCGCGCGGCTGCGTCGGGACCTGGACGAGCCGGATGCCGAGAAGCGCCTGCGCGCCCGGCGGCTGCTGCCCATCGCGCGGCTGGGCGAGGAATGGCTGGCGTGGGAGCCGGAGCGAGCGGACGGAAGGCTGCTGGAGGTGTTCGCCAGAATGCGGCCCGCCCTGGAGGCCCTTGCGCGGGGTGAGGACTACCAGCTTGCCGATCCGGGCAGTCTGCCGGCGCTTCTGGACCTGCCGGAAGGCATGGCGATGCCGGGCATTACTTACTGGGTCTCACTGCCGGAGGGCTACGCGTCCGGCGGCCCCTGGCCGGTTATCATCCACCTGCACGGTTCCGGGGGGCGGCGGCCGTGGACGCCGGGCACCGCGCATCCACACGAGGGCGCGCTCTACAACTACAAGTTCGGCGTGCCCATGCCCTACATCTGCATCACACCGGCCACGAACGCCCGGTGGCATACCGACGTGCTGGACCGGTTGCTGGACCACGTCCTGGAGGTCTACAACGCCGACCTCGACCGCGTCTCACTGACCGGATTCAGCATGGGCGGGTTCGCCACCTACACCTGGGCGACGCGCCGCCCCGAGCGCTTCGCCGCCCTGGCTGTGCTGTCGGGAGCGGCGCGGGACAACGACCTTTCCCGTATAGCTCACATTCCCATCTGGATCTGCCACGGCGAGCGCGACCAGGCCGTGTCGGTCGAGGGCGGCCGACGGGCAGGTGCCGAACTGGAGCGGCTCGGGGCGGACGTGCGCTACACGTGGCACCCCGAGAAGGGCCACGGCATTCAGTCTCTTCACCAGCACACGGAGGAGTTCTGGGCCTGGCTCGCCTCGCACGAGCGCAAGCCGCCGCAGCGGTGACTGCGACCGGACCTCGGTCGGCGGCCCGGTCGTCGCTTGCTTCGTTTCCTGCGGTTCTGTAGGATCGGGACGGTTGTCCTACCATTTCGTAGGCGGGAGTTGTGATGATCGCTGAGAGCGACGGGCCACGGGTCAAGCGCGAGCCGAGGGAGCTTTCCCTGTTGTTCGACGTCAGCCGGCGTCTGTCGGAGAGCATGGACCTGCGCGAGGTGGTGGGGCCGTTGCTGGAGACGCTGGCCGAGCACATGGGAATGAAGCGCGCCACCCTCACGCTGCTGAACCGTGAGACCGGGGAGATATCCATTGAAGAGGCGCACGGGCTCTCGGAGAGTCAGGTGCAACGGGGGCGCTACCGCGTGGGGGAGGGCGTCACGGGGAAGGTGGTCGAGACCGGCAAGCCCGCCGTAGTGCCGCGCATCTCCGAGGAGCCCCTGTTCCTGGACCGCACCGGTGCCCGGGAGAGCGTCGAACGGGAGGACGTCTCCTTCATCTGTGTCCCCATCAAGCTGGGCAGCGAGGTGATCGGCGCGCTCAGCGTGGACCGGCTGTTCTCCGAAGGCGTTTCGTTGGACGAGGACGTGCGGCTGCTGAGCATCATCGCCTCGATGATCGCCCAGGCGGTCCGGCTGCGCCAGTCGGCCGAAGAGGAGCGGCAGCGGCTGATCGAGGAGAACCTGCGCCTGCAGGAGGAACTGCAGGATCGCTTCCGCCCGTCCAATATCATCGGGCGCTCCCGCGCCATGCAGGCCGTCTATGACCTGATCGAAAAGGTGGCGAGCGCCCACAGTACGGTGCTGATCCGCGGCGAGAGCGGCACGGGCAAGGAACTGGTGGCGCACGCCATCCACTACAACAGCCCCCGCGCGTCGAAACCGTTCATCAAGGTCCATTGCGCGGCGCTGCCGGAGTCGGTGATCGAGAGCGAGCTGTTCGGCCACGAGAAGGGCGCCTTCACCGGCGCCGTCGAGCAGCGCAAGGGTCGCTTCGAGCGGGCAGACGAGGGGAGCATCTTCCTGGACGAGGTGGGCGACCTGACGCCGGCCACGCAGGTGAAGCTGCTGCGCGTGCTGCAGGAGCGCCAGTTCGAGCGCGTGGGCGGCACCGAGACCATCCAGGTGGACGTGCGCGTGATCGCCGCCACGAACCGCGACCTGGAGGAACTGGTGGAGGTCGGTGATTTCCGACAGGACCTCTACTACCGGCTCAACGTCTTCCCGATCCACGTGCCGCCGCTGCGCGAGCGCCGCACGGACGTGCCCCCGCTGGTGGACCACTTCATCGAGAAGTGCAGCCAAACCGCGGGGAAGGACGTGCATCGCGTGTCCGCGCCGGCGCTGGACGCCCTGATGGCCTACGACTGGCCCGGAAACGTGCGGGAACTGGAGAACTGCATCGAGCGCGCGGTCCTGATGGCCGGCGGCGACACCATCCAGGTGGAGCACCTGCCGCCCACCGTGCAGCCCGAGTCGGGGGCGCCCGGCGGCGGGGCAAGGACACTGCCCGACGTGCTGGAGAACGTGGAGCGGGAGATGATCGCCGAGGCACTGCGGCGGTCCGGCGGC
>CAYVBE010000046.1:0-23790 GCA_964448935.1 uncultured candidatus Brocadiaceae bacterium | reverse complement strand
TGGTCCACCGGCGCTCCGGCTGAACCCGTAAAATCAAGTGTTATGAACCACTAGGTCGGGCGTGGCTTGTCATGGCAAATCGCGCGTGGCGCGGGCGCTCTTCCCGACCCTGCCTCTCGGCCGCGTCGCACCACCAGGCCGACATGGCGGACGGTCACACAGACCAATGCTCGAACGGAACCCGGTCCGTTGGCAAAACCGCAGATCCCGGGTGAAGCGGCTTGCTTCCCGAGCGTACCCACCCATATCTTCGCGGGCTTCCGTGGACGGCCCCCGGATAGCAATATCGAAGCCGGGTTGGCGTGTTCCTCTTCGTCGTTGCCTGCCCGTACTGCACCACGCCGGATGCGGTTTTGACCCGATCTGGCACTCGGAATGGTCGTTGGGCACCAGAGATGTCGTAAGGCACTGACAGGTAAGGACATAGGGAAGACTGCGGAATTTCGGTTCAGGAAGCCGGCCTTCGCGCTGGAAATGTGCCGTTTTCGCGCGGTGCCGCCGACGATGGAAGCTCAAATGCCGCGTCCCACCGAGAAGATGCGGGTTCTTGCTCCGCACCATGCCGCAGAATCCCGGGATGTCTTTGGGCATGGCCAGAAATGGCACGCATATTGTTGAGTGGTCCGCTCAACAATTGGGCGTCCGTGCGGTTCGGGATCACAGCTCGACGACTGCTTTCAGAACGCCGTCCTTCCGGTCGCGGACATGCTCGAACGCTTCCTGGGTCTGCTCGAACGGGAAATGATGCGTGATGATGACGTCGGCGTTGATCTTTCCTTCGCCGATGAGCCGGAGCGCGCGGTCGTATTTGCCCACGGTCCGGCGCGCCGAGATCATCGTCAGTTCGCGACGCCTGGCGGCCGTCATGTCCACCGGCACCTCATCGGTCGGCGGGATGCCCAGGACGATGGCCTTCCCGTGGATGCAGGCTGCGCGGAAGACCTGCTGCATGGCCGGCACCGCGCCGGCAGCCTCGATGGCGACATCCACCCCTCGGCCGTCCGTGCAGTCCATGAGGAACTCGAGGAAATCGCCGTCCCCGGCGTTCCACGTCTCGTCGGCGCCCAGCTTGCGGGCAGCTTCCAGGCGTTCGGGGACGAGATCGCTGACGTAAACCGCCGAGGCGCCGTTCTCAAGCGCGGCGCACATGATGGTGAGCCCGTCCGGCCCGCCCCCCATAATTGCATAGGTCTCGCCCCCTTCCGGCTGTGCGAGGTTCTCGACCACGTGCAACCCGATGGCGGCCGGCTCGCAGAGCGACGCGGAAGCGAAGTCCAGTTCGCCCGGAATGGGGTGAATCTGGCTCTGATGGACGACGAAATAGTCACACAGGCACCCGGGAACGCCGTGGGAGGCCGCGAATTGGACGTTCGGGCAGACGTTCGTCTCGCCCTTCCGGCACCACTCGCACTCGCCGCAGGGAAGGTCCGGCGCGCAGGCCACCCTTGCGCCCTCTTTCACGTCCTCCGCCGCCGATCCGATCGCTGCCACCTCGCCGGCAAACTCGTGTCCCAGCACGTAGGGCAGCTCCGTTTCGGCCTGGAAATGCCCCCGAAAGATGGAAACATCGGAGCCGCAGACGCCGACCGCGCGGACGCGCACCAGCACGTCCTCCGGCCCGGGCTCCGGCACCGGCGCCTCATGTATCTCGATCTCGTTGGGAGCAACAAGTTGTGCCGACCGCATCGTGTCAGTCATCGCAAGCTCCATGATAGTAATTACTTAGGACTTAACGTCTGCTTAGAGCGCAGAGGCGCTGTTGACCACCAGGACCTCGCCGTACACCGCCCGCGCCTCGTCCGATGCCAGGAACACCGCCGCCGACGCAATCTCCTCCGGACGCGACATGCGCCCGAGCGGCAGGCGGTCGTTCTCGAGCGAATCGCCCTCTTCCCAGCCCATCATCCGGGTGGCCACGGGCCCCGGCGCGATGGCGTTCACCCTGATGCCGGGAGAGCACCTTTTGGCCATCCCCTTCGTCAGCCCGACCACGCCCCACTTGGAGATGCCGTAGGGATGCACCCCGCCGCGCAGCCCGGCATCCGAAGCGATATTGATGATCGCGCCACCCGAGTTCTCCATCGTTTTCACCGCGGCCTGGCAGACGAAATACAGGCCCCCGAGGTTGACACCCATCACGTAGTCCCACTCCTCGGGCGTGAGGTCGGGAAACCCCGACCCGTCTCGGCGCAGCACGCCGGCGTTGTTGACCACGACGTCCAGTCCGCCGAGGCACGAGCACACCTCATCCACCCGATCGGTGGCCTGCTCCACTTTGCTCACGTCCCATTCCATGACGTGCGCCGTCCGCCCCATGGCTCGGATATCCTTGGCCACCGGGCCCAGCTTATCCGCGTGCCGCGCGGTTACGACGACATCTGCCCCTTCGCGGGCGAACGCGAGCGCAACCGCCCTGCCGATTCCCATACTCGCGCCCGTAATCAGGGCTTTCTTCTCGTTCAATCTCACGGGCTTCCTCACATGTATTCGGCCATGTTGAAATTGTGTTGCGGCTCGTAGCCGAGCAGCTCTTTTGCCTTGTCGATGGTATACCACTCCCGGAAGTCGGGTACCTCCAGCTTTCCCTCGCCTGCCGCCTCCGCAACGCCTGGGATTTGTTCGTCCAACACCTCGACCGGGTTTTTGACGAAGCGTTCCGGCTCGACGCCGCACAGGGGTGACTCCGGCATCACGAGCATGGTCGCGTGATCCAGTCCCTCGGGGGCAAAGGCGGCCAGCAGGTGGGCCTGTGCCACGTCTCGGACATCCACGCAGCCCGACAGCAGGTTGATTCGCGCCCCTTTGCCGGCGTCCGCGGGGAGAATGCCGCCGGGCCGGAGGCAGATGGTGCTGATCCCATAGCGGAGCCAGGCGTAGCAACACATCTGCTCGCCCAGCTTTTTGGTCAATCCGTAGAGTTCCACGGGTTCCCGCGGCAGATCCTCGTCAATCGGCAGGTAGGGCGGATCGGCGCCGTGGCCGGTGGCCCATATGGAGGAGGTGAAGACCACGCGCCCTACCCCGCTCTCGCGCGCGGCCTCCAGGATGTTCTTGGTGCCGATGGCGTTCACCTCGAAGCCGATGTCGTCGCCGGCCTCCGCCCACGCCCTGCCGTGCAGCGCGGCCACGTGGACGATCACGTCCACCTCCCGGCATGCCTGCGTCACGGCCGCCCTGTCCCGCAGGTCGCCCACCACGCACGGATGACCGTCCTCGGGGTCCCTGGTGTCGAAGTGCTTAACCTCGCAGCGTTCGGCCAGCATCGGCGTAAGGGTCCTGCCCAACAGGCCGCTGCCGCCGGTCAGCAATACGCGTTCTATCGTGTTTTCCACAATCCTCGCTCTCCTTCAGCGGGGCGGCATTCAGGGCGCCTCATGCTCCTGGCGCGCGATGATTTCGTCCTGCATGTTCCGGTTCAGATGGACGAAATAGTCGGAGTATCCCGCCACGCGCACCAGCAGGTCGCGATGTCGCTCCGGGTGCTCCTGAGCGTCGAGCAGTTCCTCGCGGCTGACGACGTTCACCTGGATCTCGAATCCTCCGCGACGCATGTAGGTCTCGATGACACCGCGGACCGCCTCACGCTCCTGCGCCGTCTCGAACATGCCGCCCGAAAACTTGACATTGTGCACGAGCCCGCCCAGAACGGGACGGTGTGTCCACTTTGTGGTGGAGAGCACGGAGGCGGTCGGGCCGCGCGTGTCCCGACCCTGTGCCGCGCCGGCGCCGTCGGCCAGAGGCAGGCCGGCCCTCCGCCCATCCGGGGTGGCGCCGGTTTCCGAGCCGAGGCGCTCGTGCATCACCCAGCAGAAGAAACCCGGCACGTATTGGTGCGGCCCGACCTTCCGCGACGCGGTACTCCGGATCAGGAAGTCGGCCAGTTCGCGCGCGCGCGCGTCCGGTTCGTCCTCATCGTTCCCATACGCAGGCAGAGAGTTCACAATCCGCTGTCGCAGGGCCTCCTGCCCCTCGAAGTCGGACTTCAGAATATCATGCAGATCACTGAGCGAGAGTTCCGCCGCCTCATAGACCAGCTCCTTGACCGCCACGAGGCTATCCACCAGGTTGGCCAGTCCGACAAAGGAGTTCTCAACCCAGTTGTAGCGCGCTCCGCCGCGGTCGAAATCCCGGCCACGCTCCAGGCAGTCACGGACCATACAACTTGCCAGTGGGAAGCAGGCCCGCTGTCCCCGCTCCCTCCAGATTTGGTCCAGGCGAGCTGCGGCCTCGCCGATCTGGCCATCGAGGTGTTGCTTGACGCGTTCCACCAGTTCCGCAAAAGACGCCGGCTCCGGCCGGCCGCCGGTCGCGGCTTCCTCCATCACGTCCAGCAGCGCGCCGGGCAGGTTGTAGTACGGCGCAGTGACCCAGATGTTGGACGCGCCCGCGACTTTTATCTCAACGCACGTAGAGTTCACATAATTATAGGAATCCGCCGGGGTTACGCCCTGATCGCGCAGTCCATCAGCGATGAGTTCGTCGTTGAAAAAGGCCGGATCACCCAGTCCCGTGCCCAGCAGTTCGACGGCGAAATCCGTCAGTTCGGCCGGCGTTTCCTCGTGCCATGCGAGGCCGACGGTGGGGTATATTAGCCCGGTGGCCAGGCACGCGGCGAGGGCCAGGTAGGTCAGATCGTTCGTCACGTCCCGCCCCTGTGCGTCCCGTCCCCCTACCATGACGGCCACGGCCGAGCCGGGCCAGAGGATGCGGTTCATCTGGATGTAGAGCGCGCAGAGCCGTTCGAGCGCCTCCCGCCCGGTCAGCCGCCCCGCCGTCAGGTCCGCCTCGTAGAAGCGTCGCAGCGTCTGATCCACCCGCCCCGGGCTGGTCAGATAGTGATCGTCCCCGAACCACAGCGCGATCTGGGCGCAGAACATGAGCTGCAGCGCCCCGCGGAAGGTGCGCGGGGGCTCGGTCGCCAGCCGGCGGCAGAGGCGCCCCGTCTCGCGCCAGCGATCGGCGTGTTCGGGGTCGTCTTCGGCCGCATCGTCACACGCGCCGCCCACGCGCCGCACATAGGCGGACATGCCCTCCATCGCGACCCGACAGGCTTCGTAAAAGGTCTCCTGCTCGGCGCTCAGGCCGTCGCGGCCGGCCAGTTCCTCGATTCTGCACAGAATGCCGCCGATGCCGAGGCGGAACAGCGTTTCGTAGTCGGGGTGGAAGTGTCCGGCGTCGCCGCCGGGGTAAGGCGGTATGGAGTCCAAAATCCCCTGCGCCCGCTCCAGGCGCTCCTGCTCCCCTTCGCTCGGCACGCGCAGGAGCGGCTTGCCCACCACAAGCTCCTCGGGCTCCAGGTCCAGGGGCATCCGGCGCAGCCGCGCCGTCGAGCGTCGCGCGCGCCAGATCAGCCAGTCCTCCTCCGCCGCACGGGTTTCCCAGGTCCGGGCATCTATCAGGGGAATCTCCACACACGAGAGGCGGTCCCCGGCCTGCAGGCGTCGCGCCTCTTCCCTCAGTGCGGCCAGGCCGGCGGGAAGCTCAAGGGAAAGCTTGTCGCGCGATCCGGGCAAGGTGATAGTCCCGGCCGATCCGTTCAACGTGGTTGTTGCCGCCATGCCGTGAACCTCTCCTATCCCGGTAATCCGTTCCCCGTTGGTGTTCCTTCCCATCTTGCCGTGCTGAGCGGTGAGATGCAACAGAAACGTCCCGATGTGGAAGGATCATCGCACCTCCGGCTCACGAAATGGAAGAAACTTGCGCCAAGCGCCGCAGTCCGCTGCAAATCCGTTACGCTTGACGCGGAAGGGGTTCAGGATATATTCTTACAGGAAGCAAATGGTAGAACTGTGAACGATGGCAGCATCTCTGCCCCATTGCGCATCCGACGCAGCATTTCACCTGGCCTATCGCGGGAAGGTTGGTCCATGTCCGACGAAAAATGGCAGGCGATTCCTCTGGTGAGTGGTTTGTTCATAGCCCTCTGTATCCTCTGCGCGGCTTCGACCAACGAGCCGACGGACAACTACGCCTCCCCCCTGGCACTGGCGGCGGATCCCGAGGAGGGGCTTCTGTACGTCTGCGCGGAGACAGGGCACGAGATGTCCGTCCTCGATGTGGAGTCCGAAGAGAAGACGGGCACCTTCGCCCTGCCCGGCCCACCGACGGGAGTTGCGCTCTCCGGCGATACGCTTTACGTGACCATCGGCCGGCCGGAAGGTCAGGTGGCGGTCCTGGACCGCGCGTCGGGGGACGTCACGGCCAGCCTGCCGGTCGGTCACACCCCGATGGCGCCCCTACTGAGCCCCGGGGGCGATCGGCTGTATGTCTGCAACCGTTTTGACAACGAGGTCGCGGTGATCGCCCTGCCCTCCGGCGAGACGGTGGCCGAGATACCCGTCCTGCGGGAACCCGTTGCGGCCGTTCTTTCGGCGGACGGTGCAAGGCTGTTCGTGGCGAACCACCTGCCGGATGGGCCGGCCGACCAACCGAGGGTCTATGCCTCGGTCTCCGTGATTGACACCGAAGCGAACGAAGTGACCTCGAATATCCCGCTGCCCAACGGGTCGACCGGCCTGCGCGGCATGTGCATTTCGCCGGATGGCAAGCATGTCTATGTCAGCCACATCCTGGCCCGCTTCCAGCTGCCCACGACGCAGCTCGAGCGGGGCTGGATGAACACCAACGCCCTGAGTGTCATCGACGCCGAGCAAGCCGAGAGGGTTAACACAGCACTGCTGGACAACGTGGACAGGGGCGCGGCGAACCCATGGGGCGTGGTCTGCACGGCGGACGGCAAGTATGTGTGCGTCAGCCACGCCGGGACGCACGAGGTGAGCGTGATTGACCGCGCCGCCCTGCACGAACGATTGGCGAAGGCCGCCGCGGGCGAAGAAGTCACCCAGGTGACCTCTTCGGCGGACGATGTGCCCAACGATCTGGCGTTCCTGGTTGGCATTCGCCGCCGGCTGAAGCTCGACGGCGTCGGCCCGCGCGGGCTGGCCATCGTCGGCACGAAAGCCTACGCCGCCGAGTACTTCACTGATTCGGTCGGCGTCGTGAATCTGGACCCCGAGGTTCGCCATAAGCCGCGCTCACTGGCGGTGTGGCCGGAGAAGGAGATGACCACGGTCCGCCGGGGTGAGATGTACTTCAATGACGCCCGGGTCTGCTTCCAGGGCTGGCAGAGCTGCGCCACCTGCCACCCGGACGTCCGGGCCGACGCCCTGAACTGGGACCTGCTGAACGACGGCATCGGCAATCCCCGCAATACCAAGAGTCTGCTGCTGTCCCACGTAACGCCTCCCGCGATGATCACCGGCGTGAGGGAGCGCGCCGAGGATGCCGTGCGGGCGGGAATGCAGTACATTCAGTTCGCGGTGCGGCCGGAAGAGGACGCCGTGGCGCTGGACGAATTCCTGAAGTCCGTGGAGCCGGTGCGGAGCCCCTACCTGGTGGACGGGGAGCTGAGCGAGGCGGCGCGGCGCGGCAAGGGGGTCTTCGAGAAGGCCGGATGCGCGCAGTGCCACTCCGGGCCCCACCACACCGACATGAAGATGCACGACGTCGGCACCGGGGCGTCCTACGACAACGATCGGCTGTTCGACACGCCCGCTCTCGTGGAGGCGTGGCGCACGGACCCGTATCTGGTCCGCGGCCAGGCCGCCACGATGATGGAGGTGCTGACCGAGTACAACGAGGACGACAGGCACGGGAAAACGTCCGACCTCTCCGAACGTGAACTGGCCGACCTCGTGGAATACCTTCTGTCTCTCTGAAGTAGCGATTACCACCCTTTGGAAAGTACCAGAACATGGGCAACGATGAGTCTGCCGGCTTCCACGACGTAAGCACTCCCGAGGTAGACGCTCGGGCCTTGCGCCACGACGGCTGCGAGGAGTTGTACGTCACCGCGACCGTGGATGCCCACTCCCAGGCGGCCGCTACATTCACCACGGCGGCGGACCTGGTGCGGGAACGCGGAGCGAAGGTCGTGGCGATCCGCGTCTTCGGACTGCCGGAGCGCTCTCAGGGAGGTCGGGACCTGGTGGAGGAAGCATTCGGCGACGTCCGCTGGCCCGTCACGTGGCTTGACGAGGGTTGGCGCAACGACCCGCTGTTGGCGGGCATCGAGGTGCATGCGACGCGCGGCGGGCCGGCAAACCCGCTGCGAGTGGGAGAACGGCTGGTGGGTACAACCTACGAGGACCGCTTTGCCACTTATTGCATCCTGGGTAACCTCCTGCCGGCCGACACCGCCGCCCCTCGTCCCGTACAGGCCAGAGAGGTGTTCGAGATGATGGGCGCCGGGCTCACTGAGGCAGGCATGGGTTTTGAGCACGTCGTGCGAACGTGGCTTTGGATTGAAGACATCCTGGGCTGGTATGATTCCTTCAACGAAGTGCGCACCCGGTTCTTCGAGGAAAACGGGGTTTTTGACCGCTGGCCGCCGGCCAGCACCGGCATCGGCGCACACAACGCCGCGGGGGCAGCGGTGACGGCGGAACTCGTGGCCATGAAGCCCAAGGGCACGCAGGCCGAAGCCTACCCGGTCGTCTCACCCCTGCAGTGCTCCGCCACCTCCTATGGAAGCTCCTTCAGCCGGGCCGCCGAAATATCCACACCCAATTACCGGGAATTATTTGTTTCGGGAACCGCGAGTATTGCGCCCGATGGAGAAACCATCCACTGCGGGTACGTCGAAAAACAAATTCTCCGCACGATGGAAGTAGTCGGGGCGATCCTGGAAAGCCGGGACATGGGATGGGGACACGTAAAGCGCAGCGTGGTTTACTTCCGAAACGCCGAGGATGCCCCCGCCTTCCGTGCCTATTGCGCCCGAGAAGGACTGGAGGATATGCCCAACGTCATCGTGCATAGCACTGTCTGCCGGGAAGACCTCCTGTTCGAGATCGAGCTTGACGCCGTACGCGCTTCCCAGTAGTGTGGTACATATAGTCGATCGCAACACTTCGGGGGGCGGACCTTCGCATGATAGATGTCGGCAAACTGTATGTCGGTCAGTCCTCGCCTTCGGAGCACCTGCGATACCGGAAGGCAGCCGGGCAGGCGCGTGAGGCGAGGCCGGTCGTGGTATGGAACACCACGCGGCGCTGCAACCTGGCCTGTGTACATTGCTATTCCAGCTCCGACGCTTCCTGCTCCGACGACGAGCTTTCCGGCGGCGAAGCACGGGAGATGATTGACGACCTGGCCCGATTCGGGGCTCCGGTGCTTCTGCTCTCCGGCGGAGAACCGCTGGCGCGGCCGGATATCGTCGAGCTGGCCGCATATGCCTCCGAGGCCGGCCTGCGCGTTGCCCTTTCCACCAACGGAACGCTCATTGACGAAAGCTGGGCGCGGAGGCTGCGGGACGCCGGAGTGGCATACGCCGGGGTAAGCCTGGACGGCCTGCGGGAGACCAACGACCGGTTCCGTGGCGTGGAGGGCGCTTTCGATCGAGCCCTGGCGGGCATCCGGGCCTGCCGGTCCGTCGGACTCAAGGTCGGCCTACGCTACACCATGACCGGTGCCAACGTGGACGACATCCCGGGCATATTCGAGCTAGTCCGCGAAGAGTCTATCCCGCGGGTCTGTTTTTACCACCTTGTATACACCGGCCGGGGCGCAGGGCTGGCCGGGCAGGACCTGGGGCCCGCGCAGACTCGTCAGGTAGTGGACGACATAGTGGACTTCGCGGCCGAGGTGCATGCCGCCGGCGAGCCGCGCGAGGTCCTGACGGTGGACAACCACGCCGACGGGCCCTACATCTACCTGCGCATGGTGCGCGAGGGGCACCCCAGGGCGGACCGCGCGCTGGAGCTGCTGCGCCTGAACGGGGGGAGCTCGAGCGGCCTGGGCATCGGCTGCGTGAGCTGGGACGGGACGGTCTTCCCCGACCAGTTCTGGCGGAATCATCCTCTGGGGAATATCCGAGAGCGACCGTTCAGCGAGATATGGACCGACCCGTCGAACCCCTTTCTGGCACGGCTGCGGAACCGACGGGAGCATCTCCGGGGTCGCTGCGCGACCTGCCGCTTCCTGGACGCATGCGGTGGTAACTTTCGCGCACGCGCGGAGGCCGTGACCGGGGATCCCTGGGCGTCCGATCCGGCCTGTTACCTGACGGACGCGGAGATCGGCGTGCCCGTAGAAGCCGAGGCGTGAGCATTCCATGAGCAAGTCCCCCCTCAGAGTGGTCGCGTGGGAGACCACGCGACGTTGCGCGCTGGCCTGCCGACATTGCCGCGGCGCCGCGGCGGACCGCCAATACCCAGGGCAGCTTTCCACGGACGAAGGCAAGCGCCTGCTGGACGCCATCGCCGCTTTCGCCCACCCCATCGTCATACTCACCGGCGGCGAGCCGATGAGCCGCGACGACATCTACGAACTGGCTGCCTACGGGACGGAGCTGGGCCTGAGAATGGTCATGGCGCCCTGCGGACACCTGATTACCGAAGCAACCGCGCCGCGGCTGAAGGAAGCAGGCGTGCGGCGGATAAGCATCAGTCTGGACGGCGTCGACGCAGAGACGCACGATTCCTTCCGCGGCGTGCCCGGGGCGTTCGAGGCGGCCATGGAGGGCATCCGACATGCGCGCGAGGCGGGACTGGAATTCCAGGTGAACACCACTCTCACCCGCCTCAACGTGGATCAGCTTCCCCGCATGCTCGACCTGGCCGTGGAGCTGGGCGCGGCGGCGCTGGACGTGTTCTTCCTGGTGCCCACCGGGCGGGGCGCTGGTCTGAAGGACATGGAAGTCTCCCCGGAGGGCTACGAGCGGGCGCTGGAGTGGATACGTGAGGCAGCGCAGAGCGCGCCGATACGGGTCAAGCCCACCTGCGCGCCGCACTACGCCCGCCTGGTCGCACAGCACGGCGGGAAAACCGGACACGGCAGCGGCGGCTGCATGGCCGGACGCGGGTTCGTCTTCGTCTCCCATCGGGGAGTGCTTCAGCCCTGCGGATTCCTGGACATCCCCTGCGGCGACCTTCGCGAGGCCGACTTCGACTTCCGACGGCTCTACGAGACCTCGGACGTGTTCCGGGACCTGCGACACCCGGACGGCTACGGCGGCAAGTGCGGCGTCTGCGAATACAGGCAGGTCTGCGGCGGCTGCCGCGCACGCGCCTATGCTCGGACCGGGGACTACCTGGCCGCCGAGACCGCGTGCACGTATGTTCCCGAAGGATGGAAGGAATAGGCATGACGGAGGACACCACAACCGCTTCGCAACTTCTGGTGGACCTGCAGCACGGCCTGCCGCTGGTGAAGCGCCCTTTCGCACGCATCGGCGAAGACCTGGGTCTGACCGAAGAGCAGGTGCTGGACCGTGTTCGCGACGCGCTGGAGAGCGGCCACGCGCGGCGACTGGGGGCCGTCTTTGACATACGCCGGCTGGGTTACGTCAGCACGCTCTGCGCCGCGGCCCTCGACGAAGACTCCCTGGAGCAGGTAGTGCCCAAACTCCAGCCCCATCCGGGCATCACACACTGCTATCTGCGCACTCCCGATCCGGACCTGAGCCCCGAGCCGCAGCACGGCCCGTGCGGACTGGGGCTGCCGAACCTGTGGTTCACGCTCTGCGCGCAGGGCCGGCATTTCGACGCCGAGTTGAGTAAGGTGCGCGAAGCCATTGCCCCGCACGCCCTGCTGAACCTGCCCGCGGTGAAGAGGTTCAAAATCCACGTAGTGTTCGACCCGGAGCAGCGGGACAAAGGGGAACAGGTCCCCGGGAGCACGGCTCCAGCCCGCGGCACCGAGGAACAGGCCGAGGCCCTGCCCGAGCTTTCAGAGCAAGAGAAAGAGGTTGTGAGGGCGCTGCAGGGGCACATCGAGCCGGTGCCTCGGCTCTACGCACAGGCGGCTGAAGAGACGAATTACAGCGCCGATGAACTGCTGGGCCTGCTGCGACTGTGGGAAGGTTCGGGCGTGCTGCGGCGGGTGGCGCTTATCGTCCGCCACCGGAAACTGGGTTTCCGGGCCAACGGGATGTGCGTCTGGCCCGTGCCCGAGGACGAGGTGACGGACAAGGGCCGTTGGCTTGCGCAACGCCCCGAGATCACGCACTGCTATCAGCGAGTCGCGCCACCGGAATTCCCCTACTCGCTTTACGCCATGATCCACACCGACGAGTGGGCAAAGACACGGGCGCTTTTCCGGGAGTTGAGCGACGGGTGTGGGCTGAGCGACGGGCTCGTCTTCTGCTCGATACGGGAATACAAGAAGACCAGCCACCGCCTGTTCATCAAAGATCAAACAAGCGAGAACCGGGATGGATAGACGTGAACAGGCCGAAGACTCCCTGCCGGTCAACCTGTTGGTGAGGGATCGCCGTTTCCTGGTGGTCGGAGGCGGGAAAGTTGCGCTGCGCAAGACGCGGGTTCTTCTGGACGCCGGCGCCCGGATTACCGTTGTGAGCCCCGAGGCGCGCGACGAGCTTGTGGAACTGGCCGACCGGGGAGAGATCGAATACGTGCCGCGCGAGTTCCGGGATTCGGACATGGACGGCGTTTTCCTGGTCTTCGGGGCCACGGACGACCGAACCGTCAACCGGCACGTTCTGAAAGTGGCCAGGTCCCGAGGGGCGCTCTGCTGTCCCGTGGACGCCAACTGGCCGGACGGGGATTTCGTTACCCCCGCCATCGTGCGCAGGGACGGCCTGGCTGTGGCGGTTTCCACAGGCGGCCGGTCGTGCCGCCGATCGCGTATGGTCAAGGAGAACCTGGCCCGCCACCTGGAGATGGTGGAGACGGCCAACCTGATGGTCGTGGGCACCAGTCATCGCTTCCTCTCCCTGGAGGGACGGGAACCATACCACCTGACCGGCGGGCGCCCGGCCGGTGAACCCCGAACCGGCGTCGGCCAGATGCTGATGCAGTTGCTCGGCGTACACGAGTTCATGCTGCTCGACACCTGCAACCGGGTCGAGTTCCTGGGCATCGTGGCCGACGAGCCGGGCCTGGCCGCCCTTGTGGAGCGCGTCATGGACCTGGATCACCTGGGCCGAGACCGCTATTACTTACGGCACGGGTTCGACGCCTTCGAGCACCTGGCGTTGGTAACTGCCGGGCTTCGCTCGCAGAACCCCGGCGAGGACCACATCGTCGCTCAGGTGAAGGGCGCCCTTCAGCAAGCCGACGAAGCCAGCTGGGCCGGAGGCGCCATGCGGGGGTGGGTGGACTGCGCGCTGCACCTCTCGCGCGACATCCGGCAGGAGACCGCCTCCCTGTTGGCCGGGGGCGAGATCGAGGACACCTGCGTGGAATGCCTCTGCTCCATCCGCCCGCCCGACGAGGTGGGTCGCGTGACCGTGGTGGGCACGGGCACCGTGGGCCGCGGGCTGGTCCGACGGCTGCTCGAGCGGAACTACCGGTGCGACTGGTTTTTCCACACACGTCAGCCCGAAGTTCCCGAATCGTGGACCGATCGGGTGGAGGTTTTCAGCCTGGATGGCCTGTCAGGCCACCTGCCCGACGTGGAAGTGATCATCTGCGCCACGTCGAGCCCGGACCACGTCCTGAAGGTCGAGCATGCCGAACTGCTGCAGCCCGACCACGCGGCTGCCATCTTCGATCTGGGCATTCCGCGCGACGTGGCGCCGGAGCTGCCGACGGTGGCGCCACACGTCAACGTTCACGATCTGGACGACCTTAAGCGCTTCTACGCCCGCCAGATGGGGCAACTCGACCGCGCCGTCGAGGTGGCCGAGAGAATAGTGGACCAGCACGGGGAGATGTATGACAGCATCATCGAGAGTCTTCAGGGTCGGAACGCGCGGCAGTAAGCTGTCGCGCATTCAGACGACGGGGGCACTGCGACATCTCCAGGAGGCCCTGCCCGGCGCCGAATTCGAGCAGGTGCCCGTCTCTTCGCCCGGCGACCGCGACCGACGCACTGACCTGCGGGAGAGCCCGGAGGACTTCTTTACCCGCGATCTCGACGAGATGGTGCGCTCCGGGGAACTTGACTGTGCCTTACATAGCGCTAAAGACGTGCCCTATCCCGTTCCGGAGGGCCTGGACTGGTTCTGGCTGCCCTGGGCGGAGGATCGGCGGGACGCCCTGGTGCTTCCCCCCGGCCGGACCGCCGACGACCTGCCCGCCAACGCGCGGATAGGCACCAGCAGCGACCGGCGTGTCGCGTACGCAAAGGAACGCTTCCCGAACGCCCGCCCCACCTCCATCCGCGGCAACGTGGAGGACCGCGTGGCGCAGCTCGACGCCGGCGAGTTCGATGCCGTTATCACCGCCGCCTGCGCCCTTGTCCGGCTCGGAATGGAGGACCGCATCACCGAATGGATACCGCTGGAGGACCTGCCCACTCCGGATGGCCAGGGGTCGCTCTGCCTGACCTTCCGAGCCGGCGACCAGCAGTGGCGTGCCATTCGGACGCTTTTCGTCAAAGCCGTCCGCTTTGTCGGTGCCGGTTCGGGAGACGTGGAAAACTGCACACTGGCCGGCACGCGGGCGCTCGAATCCTGCGATGCCTGCCTCTACGACGCGCTGATAGACGACGGCCTGCTGGAGTTTTTGCCCGACGACGCTCTCCGCATTGACGTGGGCAAACGGTCCGGCTGCCACAAGGTCAGCCAGGCCGAGTTGCTGGAGCTAACGGCCGAGCACGCGCGCAAGAGCCGCCGGGTGGTCCGGCTGAAAGGCGGCGACCCGGGCATTTTCGGGCGGCTGGAAGAAGAGGTGGGCAGCCTGGAAACGCTCGCCCTGCCCTACCGCGTGATTCCAGGCGTGAGCAGCCTGACCGCTGGCACAACGGGCACCGGAATGCTGCTGACTCGCCGTGAAGAGGTGCCGGGGTTCTGTGTGATGACGGCCAGACGCCGGGGAGGCGCCGTCGCGGACATCAGACGTGCGAGACGCGCCGAGCTTCCCGTCGTCTTCTTCATGGGAACGAAGGTGGCCGCGGACCTGGCCCGGCAGATGATCGAGGACGGCACGCCGCCGGACACGCCGGCCGCGTTCGTCTTCGGCGCGGGGGGAGATCAGCAGACGGTGATCCGGGGGGACCTGGCAGATATCTGCGATCAGGTGGATCCCGATGAGACCGGCATGCCGGGGCTGTTCATGGTGGGTGAGATAGCGCATCCGGTGTTCGGACCGGAGTGCGGTGCGCTGGGCGGGCGCCGGGTGCTGCTGACGTGCAGCGAGGCCCTGATGGACAGGGCTTGCCGCATGGTGTATGATCTGGGAGGAGTGCCCGTGGCGCGGCCCATGATACGGCTGTCCGCGCGGGCCGAGGCCTCGAAGACGGTGAAGCGAGTTGCCGATTACGACTGGCTGGCCGTAACCTCGCCCTCCGCCGTGCGGTTCCTGATGGAGGCCTTGGGACGGGCCGACGTGGACATCCGGTCTCTGCCCCGTCTGGTGGTGGCAGGACCCCACACGGCGCGGGCGTTCGCTAAGCTTGGTATCCAGGTGGACGCGGTGCCGTCCGACGACTTCGGCGGGGCCGGTGTTCTGAAGCTGGCCGAGTCCGAAATACCGTTCGAATCGCGCCTGCTGCGGCTGAAGTCTGACAAGACGGGGACGGCGCTCACGGAGGGGTTGCGCGAGCTGGGGTACGAGGTGGACGAATGTGTGCTCTACCACAACCGTCCCGTGCTCTACGATCGGGAACCCGAGTTCGACGCGGTGTTCTTCGCCAGCGGATCGGCGGTTCACGGCCTCGCTTCGCAATGGGGGACCGGAATGTTGGAGAATAAGGTCACGCTGACCATCGGCGAGCCATCCGCTGAGGTTCTGCGGGAGCACGGCGTGGAGCCGGACGTGGTCAGCCCGGAGTCAACGGTCGAGGACGCCCTGTTCGCCCTGGCACGCCATTACGTGATGCGCAAGCTGGAGGAGCTGCAATGAGCGGATTTCCCGAGATGCGGCTGCGCAGACTGCGACAGAATGCCGCGTTGCGCGATATGCTGTCGCTGCCCATGCCGGCACCGGAGAAGTTCGTCTGGCCGGTCTTCGTAGTGCCCGGCGAGGGCCGGAACGAGCCGATCGAGGCCATGCCGGGCCAGTGCCGGATGAGCCCGGATGTCCTGGTCGAGGAACTGAAACCCGTCCGGGATATGGGAATCCGGGCGATGCTGGTATTCGGTGTGGTGGAAGACGACGGCCTGAAGGACGGCGTCGGCAGCGCCGCCTACGATGAGGACGGCGTGGTGCAGCGGGCCGTGCGCCGCGTGCGCGAGGAACATCCCGACCTGCTTGCGTTCACTGACGTCTGCCTCTGCGCCTACACTGAACACGGCCATTGCGGGCCGCTGGACGATGCCGGCAACGTGGACAACGACGCCGCGAACGAGGTCCTGGCGAAGGTCGCGCTTTCCCACGCTGCGGCCGGCGCCGACGTAGTGGCCCCCAGCGCCATGATGGATGGCCAGGTCCGCGCCCTCCGCACCGCCCTGGACTCGGCGAACTTCGCCCAGACGCTCGTCATGAGCTACTCCACCAAGTTCGCCTCGAACATGTACGGACCGTTCCGGGACGCCGAACACTCCGCGCCCCAGGGCGGTGACCGCAGCGGCTACCAGGCGCCCTTCGGCGACCTGAGGCAGGCACTGCGGGAGTCCGAGCTGGACGAAGGAGAAGGCGCGGACATCCTGATGGTCAAACCGTCGCTTCTCTACCTGGACGTGCTCTGTCGGCTGCGCGAGCGCACCGACCTGCCCATCGCCGTCTACAACGTCAGCGGCGAATACTCTATGCTCATCGCCTCCGCCGACCGCGGCTGGGGCGACCTGCGGGGCATGGTGCGGGAGTCCACCACTGCCCTGGTCCGGGCCGGTGCCGACATCATAATCTCCTACTGGGCCAACCGATACAATGAGTTATTTACAGACAGATGAACCGATCCGACGACCTCTACGATAGAGCCCGAAGCGTCATCCCCGGCGGCGTCAACAGCCCGGTGCGCGCCTTCAATGCCGTGGGCGGCGAACCCGTCTATGTGACGAAGGCACACGGAGCGCGGCTTGTGACCGCCGACGGGCACGAGCTGATTGACTATTGTTGCTCCTGGGGGCCGCTTATTCTGGGCCACGCGCGGGCCGAGGTGATCGAGGCCGTGCAGCGGGCCGCCGCCGACGGCACCAGCTTCGGCATCAACGCGCCCGGCGAGGTGGAACTGGCCGGGCTGATCTGCGAGATGGTGCCGCCCATGGACATGGTGCGTTTGGTGAACTCGGGCACGGAGGCCGCTATGACGGCTTTGCGGATCGCCCGCGGCTTCACCGGGCGGCGGAAGCTGATCAAGTTCGACGGCTGCTACCATGGCCACAGCGACTGCATGTTAGTCTCCGCCGGCAGCGGGCTTCTGACCGGCGGCACCTCGTCGAGCGCGGGCGTGCCGGACTCGATGACGTCCGACGTCTTCGTGGCGCCTTACAATGACCTGGATGCGGTCCGAGAGATCGTATCAGCCCACGGCGACGACCTGGCGGGCATCATCCTGGAGCCGGTGGCGGGCAACATGGGACTGGTCCCTCCAGCGGATGGGTTTCTGGAGGGCCTGCGGGAGCTGACTCACAACTGCGGCGCCCTGCTGATCTTCGACGAGGTTATCACGGGCTTCCGGTTCGGTCCCACCACCTACGGCAATCTGCGCCGGATCGCGCCGGACCTGACCTGCCTGGGCAAGATCATCGGCGGCGGCATGCCCATCGGCGCCGTGGGCGGCCGGCGCGAGGTGATGGAGTCCCTGGCACCCCTGGGGCCGGTGTATCAGGCCGGCACTCTGAGCGGCAATCCGGTCGCCGTGGCCGCCGGGCTGGCCACTTTGAAGCTGCTCATCGACGAGAATCCCTACCCACAACTGGAGCAACTGGGCGAGCGTCTGGCCGCAGGGCTCAACCGGATTGCCGAAGGGGCCGGCGTAACAATGCACTGCGCCCGGATGGGCAGCATGTTCACGCCGTTCTTTTGTGCAGGCCCCGTGAGCAACCGGACGGAGGCAAACGCGTGCGAAACGGACGGCCACGCGCGGTTCTTCCACGGGATGCTGGAACGCGGCGTTTACCTGCCGCCCTCCCAGTTCGAGCTGGGTTTTGTCTCTGCCGCACACGACGAGGACGATGTGGACGCTTTCCTCGAAGCGGCCCGGGCCGTGCTGTCCAACTCCAACTTTCGTGAGGATTGAGCGGGGGTATCTCACTTGGTTGTCGCGGTCTACATCCTGTCCATGCTGGTGCTCCTGATGCTGACCGGCGTGTTGCCGGTCGGCGGCGGAGGCCAGAGCGTGGTGTTCCGGTCCCCCGTCATGATCGCGCTTATGGGGGCGCTGGCGGTGGACCTGGTTGTCTGCACCGTCCGGCGGCGGCTCTCCTGGCGCCGCGCGGGGTTCTATCTCACCCACTTCGCGGTGGTCGTCATTCTGCTCGGCGCATTTCTCGGGTTCCTCTTCGGTCAGGAAACCACGTTCAGAGCGCCCATCTCCGGGCAGCACGTGGTGCGGCAATTGCCCGTCCATGAGGGCGATCCTATCGGACTGCCGTTCGGACTCGCCGTGACGGATTTCGAGGTGACCTTCTACGACCCGGATTACGTGCTCTATCGGCCGCTTTCGCCCGACGCGAACCCCGTCGAGGAAGATGATTACCAGCGGGTCCGTGAGGTCCGTGTGGCGAGGAAAGAGCGACTGCCCCTCGGCGAACACGGCGTCCTGGACGTGGCCGATCTGAAAGACGAGCTGGGAGGGTGGGTTGACCGCAAGGTCCTGCAGGATGGCTGGCTGCTGCGAAAGACGCGCGCCACGCCGCGGCGCTTCGCGGCCGAAGTCCTCATCCAGGAGGAAGACGGAACCCGAAGAACCGAAGAGCTGGCCGTGAACCACCCCATCCAGCAGCGCGGCTGGAGGTTCTACCTGCAGGACTACGGCGATCGGTTCGGCGGATTCGTGGTGCTGAGCGCCAGACGCGACCCGGGACGCTTGCTGGTCATCGGGGGCATGTGTGGGCTCATACTGGGCGTGGCGATCATGTGCTTTCGCGGCCGGGGGAGGCGAGCCAATGCCGCTTGAAAGCGCGATCAGCGTTCTGGAAATCCTGGTCCTCACGGCGTATGGGGGCGCATTTCTGCTCTTCCTGGCTCAGTACCGGGGCGCCGGGTTCGCCACCTTTACCGGGGGCTGGGTGGCGAACGCCTGCATCGTGGCGGTCAACTGGACTGTCGGCGGGCACCCGCCGTTCGGAAACATGTATCACGTGATGGTGTTTTTGGGGCTGTGCTTCCTGCCGCTCTATCTGCTGCTGCGCTACCGCCACGGGCTCGGGTGGCTCCACGCCTACTTCGCGCTGGCCTCGGTCGTCGCCATGGTGGGCGCCCTGTCCATCGGCCTGACCAGGGGACGAGGCATCGTCTGGCAGCGCATGCCTGCCCTGCAGTCGCCGTGGTTCGTGCCTCACGTGGTCAGCTACATGATCTCCTACGCGCTGGCCACTGTGGCGTTCGTCCTGACGATGACGGGGGTATTCAAAGGGTGGAAGGGCGAAGGCGACGAAGCGCTCACGCCATCGGCGGAAAGCGGGAAGTCAGTCTACGCCCAGGCCAGCCACACCGTCCTGCGCATCGCCCTGCCCTTCATGACATTCGGCCTGCTCAGTGGGGCACTGTGGGCAGAGGAGGCATGGGGGCGCTACTGGTCGTGGGATCCCAAGGAAACGTGGTCGCTGATCACGTGGACTCTCTACATGATCTACCTGCACTGCCGCCGGAGCCCCCGGCTGCGTCACCGCGCCCGGATCGCGCAGATATTGGCCTTTGCCGCCCTGCTGACCACATTCCTGCTGGTCAACCTGCTGCCCCGGCTGTCGAGCGTGCTACACAGCTACGTGTGACGCCGGCGGCTCAGCCGAGCATGTCCTCGAAGCTGACGTTCGTGTCGGCGAAGTCCTCGGGGGAGATGTTCTGTTCGGCCCACAGCAGCCGCTCGACAATGAGTACCTCCCGCCCGCGCCCGGCGCCGGCGATGGCGCGCAACCGGCCGTCGCGGTAATAACCCGCCAGAAACTCGCCCGTCTCCAGGTCGCCGCGCAGCACGGTCTGGTCCGGCTTTCCGCCGAAGCCCACAAAGTCCACCGGCGTGCCGCACTGCATGGTCCAGAAGAACGGGACCTCCGCGTAGGCCGCCGTGCCGCCCAGCATGGTCCGCGCGGCGTGCTGGCCCGTGCGCTCGGCCACGATCCAGTGCTCGATGCGGTAGGGCTCCTCGGTCTGCGGATACGGAATCGCCGCGATGTCGCCGGCGGCGTAGATGCCGTCCGCACGGGTCATCAGGTGCTCGTCCACCGGCACCACTCCGTCCTCAACCAGGCCGCTGCCCTCCAGCCAGTGCACGGCGGGGTCAACGCCGACGGCGATCAGTACCATGTCGCACTCGATCTCCGTGCCGTTTTCCAGCACGACGCCGGTCACCTCGCCGTCCCCGGATATCTCGCGGGCCGTCGTGCCCGTGTGGAAATTGACGCCCTTGTCCTCGTGCCGCGCGCGGATCCAGCTCCCGACATCCGGCCCGAAAACGCGCTCCATCGGGATGTCTTCCGGCGCCACGATATGCACCTCGATGTCGCGTTCGCGGAGCCCCGAGGCGACCTCCATGCCGATGAACCCCGCGCCCAGCATGACCGCCGTCTCGGTCTCCTCCAGGGCCTCGCCGATGGCCCGCGCATCCGCCAGACTCCGTAGCGCGAAGCAGCTCTGCAGCTCGGCACCAGGAAGGTCGAGAGTCCGCGGAATCGCGCCGGTGGCCAGCAGCGCGGAGTCGAACTGGAGTTCCTCGCCGTCCTCAAAGCTCAGCTTCTTCTCGTCCGGATCCAGCCCCGTCACCCGGCGTCCGGTAAGCAGCTCGATGCCCCAGTTCTGGTAAAACTCGTCGCTCCGCAGCGGCAGCCACTCGGGCTTTGCCTCTCCGGACATAAACTCCTTGGACAGGGTGGGCCGGTCATAGGGTCCGTCGTCCTCGGCCGTTATCAGCACGATACGGCCCGCGAAGCCCTCGCGCCGCAGCGTCTCTGCGGCTGCGTTGCCCGCTGCCCCGCCGCCCACGATGGCGAAAAGCCGGTCGTCCTCGCCCTCCATCTCGGGCAGCTCGGGCTCGGACGGTTTGCCCACGTAGACCGCGCCGTCCTCGACCTTCACCGGATAGTGCGGCTCGTCGTCCAGCGCGGGCGGCGCGTCCATCTCGCCGGTCCGCACGTCGAACCGCGCCGCGTGCCAGGGGCACGTGATGGTGTGCCCTGACAGCAGCCCCTCGGCAAGCGGGCCACCGTAGTGCGTGCACTTGCCTCCGCAGGCGTGCAACTCCTCGCCGACGCGCACGACGAGCACGTCTTCACCCTCGACCTCGACGGAGATCGGAACCCCATCCTCCAGTTCGGCCTCGTCAGCAACCTTGACCCATTCTTCGGCAGGCATGGATGCCCCCCTGTCAGTGGATTTGAATGCCAATCATTCCCCAAAACGATTGTCGGCGAGAGCGCCGGCGGTGTCAAGCGGAGGCGCCCGGCTCCTGGCGCGCCAGGCCCCGGCCGGAGGCGCTGACCAGGAAGACTACGAACGGGATCATCAGGGCGGTGCCCGCTACGAAGGCGTGCGGCAGGTAGCGCTGTGCGTTGCCGATGGCGCTGGTCAGGAAGGTGCCACTCCAGATGCCCAGCGTGGAGAAGAAGAGCGCCGCGATGCCCAGGAACGTCCGCTCAACGGGATAGGTGCGGGCCGCCAGGCTGAAGAAGGCCGGCCACGTGGCGCTGAAGCAGACCCCGGTCAGGAATGTCGAAGGCAGGTAGATCGCCGGGTTGGCCACGAACGCGGCCGGCACGCAGAACAACCCGCACAACAGGCAGACGACCAGTATGGCACGCTCCGATAGCCGCAGCGACAGCACGGCGAAGACGGTGCGCCCGATGAAAATGCCCAGAGTCAGCAGCATGAGCACCACGCTGGGCCAGGTCTCGGCGCTGATCCACTCCACCGGCACCGGCCGCAGCTCCTGCACCAGGCTGCCCATGATGCTGGTTGCCCCGCCCTCCGCCCCGGCGATGAAGGCGAACTGGAGCACACAGATCCATACCAGCGGATCGCGCGGCACGCGGACACGCGGTTTCGTCTCCCGGCCCCGCTCGATATCCCGCAACTCCCGCAGGCTGTCCTTTGGCCAGAGGAGCGACTCCAGCAGCAGCGCTCCGAACATGACGGTGAACACCAGGGACGCCGGCCGCACATCGGAGCCCAGCAGCACCACGGCCAGAGGCGCGGCCACTTTGCCCGCCGAGTTGACCGCGTGCAGAATGATCAGCCCCGTATGCGGAGATGACTCCCACAGGTCCGCGAAGATACCGTTGGCCGAACCGGTCAGCGGATGTCCCAGGCGTATGGCAAACCACCCGATGCCCAGCAGCACGAGCCCCCACGCGCCGTTCGAGCTGCCCAGCGCCAGCAGGCCGCAGCCGACGAACATGCCCAGTATACCCGCCCGCACGAAGGAGGTGCGCACCATGCCGCGCAGCAACATGCTGAGCACCAGCGCCGCGCCCGCGCCGACGATCCCGATCAGGAAGACCCAGAGCCCGAGCTGGCCCCGCGAGATGCCCATCTCCGCCTGCAGGGACTCTCGCACGGCCCCCACTATGGGCGCCGCCATGGCCCCCGTGCCGAAGACCACCAGCAGCACGTTGCCCTGTATGCGGAGGTGTTTTCCGTTGGAGGATTCCTTCATGTTCCCTGTGTGGGTGATGATACCCGGAGACCTTGCGAACCGCGAAAGGTCGGATTATACAGGGCCTGCGGCGACAGTGCATCCGGCGGGTACTTGACAGGCATTCGCGCTGGTCGAGATCAAGCGTCCCGGCGGGAGCGGTCCGAAATCGGCCTACGGCCGGGTAGAGATCGCCCGATAAGACGTCACCGGGAGGTAACCAGGCAGACCGCCCGACGGAAACCGAAGGTCTGAAGATGTTTCTTGCCACGGTCGTGCAGGATTTGCCCGAGGAACTCGCAGAGCAGGTTCGCGCAAGATTCGGCGCGACGCTGACGCCCGGGGAATCCGGTGAGACCGTTCGCCTCGAGCTGACCCCTGAGCAACGCGGGCTCCTGGCGGACCCCGAGATATTCTTCCTGGACCCCGACCTGAACGACGAAGTCGAGCGCGAACGGCGGGACCGCGACGGAAATTGTACCTTTTCGGAGACGGTCTCATTAACAACAGGCCCCGCGTATCCTCACTACGGCTCGAAG
Organism: uncultured candidatus Brocadiaceae bacterium; assembly: GCA_964448935.1. Lineage (GTDB taxonomy): Bacteria > Planctomycetota > Brocadiia > SM23-32 > SM23-32 > CAYVBE01. Next base: position 613 of record CAYVBE010000046.1, on the reverse strand, counting down.
GCGTCCGGCGGAAAACCAGAACGCGCTACGAATGCCCTTGCGCCCCACGAAAACAATGTCGCCGGAACGATTGCGCCGAGTCCCCACCAAGAGAAAAAACCGACGAGGACTGCGCCAGCCAGATATATGTTTCCTGCCAGCAAGTAGAGGAGAGCAGCAGCATGACTCACTTCGGCTGAGATCTTGCTGGTCCTCAATGCCTGTAGGCCACATATCCCATACAGCAACGCCAGGAGCAACCTTGCAATGCCGAGAAGCATTCCGACGAGAGTGCTCACTGCAAATCTCCTAAAAATCCGGCCGAAAACCCCTGGCAATGTCTTGTTGACTATGCTATAATGTGGCTGGGTAGAAAACCGAATCGGGAGGGTATATCTTGCTGGGCACTCGAAGTGATCAGCGGGGGCTGTTCGAAGCGGACACCATGTATGCCGACATGGTCGGCGAAGATACCTTCTACGGCTGGCTGGCCTCCCAGAGGGGGCAGCTTTTCCGGGACGAGGATTTCGCCGATCTGTAAGTGTTTACCGTCGTTGCCTACGCTACCAGCATAGTGTGCCCCCCCCGAGTCTGTCAAGGAGAATCCTGCCGTTTTTTCGGTCCCCGGATTTGC
>CAYVBE010000045.1:18296-23949 GCA_964448935.1 uncultured candidatus Brocadiaceae bacterium | reverse complement strand
TCAACCTCCCCCCTCCCTCGTGGCCGCTTGAGCCGAAATCCGTGAACGGTTACGAATGAAAAGCGACAGGCACAATACCTGGTATACGTCCCGGACCCTGCGCGAGATTTTGAAGGGACCGGACTGTCCTGAGCGTCGAGAACGAGTCGCCGATCTCGTCGGGATCTACCAGCCCGTCTTGGAGACGACCGCCAAGTGGGCACTACGGCGCTATGAGGACGAGAACGCCACCCTCAACGCCAGCCACGTAGTCGGTGATGAGATCGTGAAGATACTCTCCCCCGACAGCGACTATTTCCGTACCTATGATGCGGAGAGGAGTCTGAGAAGCTGGATGAAGTCGTGCATAAAGCACCGCGCGATTGACCTGGTCCGTCGTAAGACGGAAAAGGACCTGGTGAAGGGAAAGGCCACCCATCAGGAGGTGGAGCAGGTGGTTCAGGAACGTGAGATGTTCGAGGTCTTTCGTAAGGCCCTCGCCATCGCGGACCAGTTGTGCGAGCAAAGGGATATGCAGGAGGAGATGGAGATATTCCGGGCCATGCGGAGTTCGCAGGATCGGCTAGCACCTCAGGAACGGAGGGCCCGCGGCTGGACGGAATGGCAGGAGCGCACGGCGGTCAGCAAAGTGCAGGACCTGATACGCGATGAAGCGATACCCCTTGCCGCCTCGCTCATCTCCGATGTTCCAGGAGACGCCGCGGAGATAGCGCAAGAACTCTGGGATAGTCTGAGAAACCGCAAGACGATAACCCTTCCTGATTCGCGCGAGAGGCCAGATGACGCGATGGCTTGATGATGATATTCAGGAGGTCTGGGCGAATCTGGGCAGCTTCGAGCCCGGCGAGCAACTGGGGGCGGACTATGAGATCGTGCGGCTCCTCGGCAAAGGCGGGGAAGCAGAGGTATACGAAGTCAAGAACAACAAGGACGGCCACAGCTACGTGGCGAAGATCTTCATCCGGGACGAAGGCAACCGGAACTTCGAACGCGAGCAGAAGGTCTTCATACGACTCAAGGGAACCGAGACCAACCCTCATATCGTCCACTCGCATCCCGCAACAGGCATCGGCGACCGAAAGGTCCTGGTGCTTGATTTCTTGCGCGGCCCGACCGTGCAGGAGTGCCTGCGCGAGAACGGCCCGTCGGCGTCTCTCGCAAAGTGGGTAATTCGAGATGTTCTCCGAGCCCTCGATGAGATTCACAAACGGGGTATCGTACACCGAGACGTGAAGCCCTCAAACATCAAACTGGTCGGAAAAGGAGAGAGGCGGCGAGCGGTCCTGTTCGATTTTGGGATCGCCGCCGAAATCAACGACGAGGAAGCACCGGAAGCAGGAAGCAGGGGCTACATTCCGCCCGAGAGAGGTTCCCACCCCGCGCGCGACATATTCTCCGTGGGCAGTCTGCTCCACGAAATTGCAACGGGCAGGAAACCAGTATGGGAACGAGGTCTGACCGCACCGGTCGATCGGCACGACCGCGTTGTTCCTCCGCCAGAACTGTCTAACCACCCAATACTGACGTATTGCCTACAGAAATCGCTCGAACACAAGCCTCAGAAGCGATTCGGAAGTGCTGGGGAGTTCGAAAACGCATTGTCAACTTGGCGAATCCCGGTCACTGCAGGTTCCTGGCTTGCAAGAACAGCGAGGAACCGCTACCGCTGGCTGGCAGTGTTTACGTGCGTAGCAACGCTGGTCGGGTTTATTAGTGCATTCGTGACGCGGCATATAGTTGAACCACCACTGCTGGAACGCATTTTCGAACTTGAAGGAAGCGAAGTCCATTCGGAACTTGGGCGTTTCAAGCTCAATCCGGATGCGCAACGTGCCGTTGCCGAGAGAATACTCCGGAGCCCGGATGTCACTGCGAACGACAGGCGGTTCGCAGAGGATGCGATTAAAAACCTCGGACGGCAAGAGGAGACCGTCGAGGAATATGACGTGCGGGGGACCGTGCGGCTACGCCAGATCCAATGTGAGATGAATGAAGGAGTCGAGACGGTCCAACTGCACTTTGAACTGTCGGTTGAGGGAGCTGAGAAGATTGAGATCGCTCTTCCGCCAGTACCGGGAGACCCGCGCACTCGGCGGAGCAAGCTCAAGGAACCAATCGAAGTCGGGGGCTGGACACCGGGGGCCAAAGTTACGGCCATATTGGAATGGGACCCCAGTAGTTGGCCGGGAAATGCTCAGCGATTTGTAGTGGCACAGAGTGAAGACAGAGAGCAATGGTCCAGCAAGGTCCTCCAACCGGAGCCATCTGGCAGAATTGAATGGGAAAAAGGCATCCTGCAGATAGACGGCGAACTTGATCTCCGACAAGATGCCAACTGAGATCCGCGCCGCCGGGCGTCGCTCTCCAGATGTCCATTGCGGGCCGAAGGTTGAATTTCCCTCGGCGTCTCTCCGCTCAATCGCACTATAGGTAGACCGACGAGGGCGCGGTCGGTCTACTGAATGGTGCGCGCCCTGACTCCCGCAGGAAGGGAGGGGTAACCATGATGGGTTACCTGCGAAGGCGTATGGACGGCAGAGTGGTCAGTGCTCTCGGGGCCATCCTGGGAGTGGTTGTCCTGACCGTGGTGATTCTGGGGATTCTCGGGGGCCGCGGAGACACGTCCGCTCGCGACGCATCCACGCAGGCGGTACCGACTGCAATCGAAAGCACTGCTGCGGACGCAGACCCGGCAGCGATGGCGCAACGGCTGCTGGAAGCGGGCGAGTTCCGGCAGGCGGCGGTGCTGGCCGAGAACGCTGTGAACCGGGCGCCGGAGTCCCCCGACGCCTGGCAGGTCTTCGTACGCGCGTCATTGGCGCTCGCGGCCCAGCACGAAGTGGAAGGTGGCTACGCTGAGGCCCAGCAGGCTTACGAGCACGCTTCAGCTGCCATCCGCCGCTGGCGCAGCCTCCTGGTTTCCGGCCAGCATGTGACACAAACTGATGTCGCCAGGCTGGTGTCGCATCAGCAGACGGTGCAACAGGAGCAAGATGCGTTTGCCGAACGGCTGATCGCCGCGGCCCGTAAGCTGTACGAAACCGGCAAGCATCCGAAATGGTGGTGGGCCGTCTCCAGGCATGCCGTGCCGAAAAGCCTCGAACCGAACGGTCTTGAGGCATTCTTCGGCGTCTATAAGGAACTCGAAGGCAACGGATGGGAGTGGGGTGACGACGAAGACATGTTCATCGCCGCTCTTGCCCTTCTGGACGTTCTTGATGTCCAGGCACTCTCACCGAGCGTGCGCCAGAAGAAGGTCGAGATGTGGATCAAGTGCAACGCCGAACTGGGTACACGAGACAGAGAGCGCTACAAATTGCGCACCGCGCTCGCAAACGGCATGGGCTCGGCTGACAGCCGCTGACTGCCGCCAATTACTCTAATGGCAGGAGACCAGAAATGAGATCACCAAACCAAACCAGAAGAGTCGGAATGATCTTCCTGGTCGCAGTCCTCGGGGCAGCGTGTTTTCCGTCCAGCGGCTTCGCGCTGGACCGTTTGGGGCACAACGAATTTGGGCGACTGCTCCTGGGAACTCCGGCACGGAGGGGCGGCTTGGGCAGCATGTCCCTTCAAAAGTTGGACTCCGTCAATAAATGGATGGATTACCCATCCACTCAGACTGGGGAGTACACTGTGAGCAGCACTGGCAGGCCGGTAAACCCGAGGACCCACGGGAATTTACGTCATAACCCCATCCGCACGGCTAAAGCCTTGAGCGGAAACGGGCAGGTCTCTCAGGAAACTCTCAATGCCGCCCGGATGCACAAAGTATCAGACGTGGCGCACAACAAGGCTCTCGTTGATGGTTGGGAGATAACCCCGGAGATGAAAAAGCAAGCCCTGGCAATCGAAGATCACGTCAGCAAAGATGGTCGCCTGCCGGAGAAACTCCCGGAGTGGGTTGACAAGTCGCAACGGGAGTTTGACGGCGACGATCCGACGAGGCTTGTCAGAACGCGTTCGTCGGTCAAAGCCTTGGCCCTGCGAGGGGTGAAGGTCATTGCGGTCACGACTGTCGTTTCCGGCTCTATCAACGGGTATCGCTGGGCCTCCGGAGACATCTCCGGCAGCGAGGCAATTGCCAACGTCGGAACCGACGATGCAGCAGCCGGTTCCGCATGGTTGGCGACTGAAGGAACCGTTGCCGCAGTCGGAGACCATCTGGTGCTCGCCGTGAAGACCGGGGCGGGCGTGGGCGTGGCGTACATCGCCTTCCAGGGTACCCGGGACGTCATCAATGCTCTCCGAGGGAAGATCAATCCGAACGATCTGCCGGAGAGAATGATGGACACGGGCATCAAGGGCGCCGCGGCAGGGGTTACAACCGGTGTAATCATAGCCGCGTGCTCAAATCCCGGCACGGCCATCATCGTGCTTTCCGGCCTGGGAACGGTGGTGACCGTGGACTACGCATACCCGAAGATCAAAGCCCTGTTCGATGGCAGGGCCAGGGCACGGGATGCATACTACTCCCGTCTGCCCGACGAGATGAAACAGGTCTGCCCGCTGGAATGGGTCAGAGAGGAACGCCCGCTGGAGAAGTTCGGCAAATCGTGGGGGCCGAAGCTCGGCCGCCCGAAAACCGACCTTTCCATGCCAAAGGGCGAACCGGCCAAATCCGCTGTGCCGGCACTGTGGTGAGAGACCCTTGGTAGCATGGACTGACAAGCAACGGGGCACCGGCTCTGCCAAAAGACCAAGAGCTGTGTGCCCCACCTCTCTTGTCTGGTGGAGGTCGGCCCTCGCTTGACAAGCGCACCACGCGGGGGAAATTGTGCAAGGCGTGATGAATCGGCATTCTGTCACTGGACCCGATGATATAGATTTGGAACCCCTTTGTAGGAGTTCTGAAGAAAACTGTGTGTTGCAATCACCGGACCTTCGGCCGCCGGGGGGGCTTGCGGAAAAAACGGCGAGATTGGCGCGGGGCCTGGCGGCCCCTCGCAGTGATGATGGGCGGGGAACACTCAGCGGCCGAACATCCGGGCTGCTGCCTGGACCCTGAGGGCGTCGCGGGGGAACAGCACTTCGAGCATGCTTACCGGGCTCTCGTTCACAAAGTCGGGGACGGCATCCAGCGGCGTCCACCTCTCCTCCAACTCGTAACGCGCCATGTGCACCAGATCGGTTATGGAACCCGTGATTCTCGGGTTGAGGGTCTTGGACAGAATGACCGCTTCGGCGGCGGGGGCTATGAAGGCATCGAAGATCGGGCCGAATCCGTCCGCGACCATGTAGTCCCGCAGCCGCTGGAGCATCCGCTCCACCAGTTCGTCCTTGCCGGTGATGCCGCGCCCGCGCAGCACAACGGAGTAGAGCGACGGGGTGTTGGCGACGAGGATGTACTGCCGTCGGTCGGCGCGAAACAGGTGGGCGGACCAGTCGGCGAACGGGTTCTCCGCCGGCGACAGGCAGGATTGCGGAGGCGCCTTGATCTTCTTGCCCAGTTTGCCCGTCACACGCAGGATCATGCCCACGTCTCTCTCCCACCCTTCGCTTGAGGACGGACCACAGTAAACCGCAGAGCGGCCTTCCCGTCAACTGCAACGTGCCAAAGGTGCGAAAAACAACGGAGCAGGCGACCACAGAGGGAGAAGGGCGGCGCCAGGCTCAAGGGCGATCGCGCGTGCCAAGACCGTCCCGGAGTGCT
>CAYVBE010000045.1:0-18196 GCA_964448935.1 uncultured candidatus Brocadiaceae bacterium | reverse complement strand
TCCCGGAGTGCTATCTCGTCGGGCCCGGAGGCAAGAAAGAGGATCCGAGGCGCAAGAAGACCTCCGAACTCGCCCGACAGCCTCTTGGCGACAAGCGGGGCCTTTGGTTTGACCCGGTAACCGGTTGACCGGCGAAAGAGCGGGATGCCGAAACGCATGTAGTCGGACCAGGTCCCGGCCAGGATCAGCTCGGCGGCCGCCAGGATGACCAGCGCCGGTATGCCAATAGCCACAACGGGCATCGGGCTCCTCCGACCTGCGGGATAGCTGGATCGTTTGCAGAGAGCCTACCAGCAGTTCGCCCCTGATGCACGTGGAAACCGGCTATGCCCGACTTCCTGGCGATGTGTGCGGAAGCATTGCGAGTCCGACGGCCAGACGAAGCAATCTCGTCTTTGGCGTTCGGACGCTGATGGCGTGTGTGCCGGAAACGGCGAGATTTCTGCGGGGCCTGGGGCCCCTCGCAATGACCTCGCGGAGAGCGTGTGGCAGCCGGTGGCGGCATTGGCCGTGAGCCGCTCTACGGGAGCTCTTTGATCCGCACGTTGCGGTATTCGACCTTTTTGGCCTCGTCCTGGAAGCCCAGGTAGCCGACCGATGGGCGGTCGGCGCGGCCGGTTTCGCTCAAGTCCACGTCCACGACCTGCTCTCCGTTTAGCTCGATCTGCAGGCGGTCTCCGCGACAGGTGACGGCCATGTGATTCCATTCGCCTGCGGGCTTCGCCATGTTTTTGCTCGGGCCCACCGTGCCGATCACGCCGCCGCAGTCGTGCGGGCCGGGGTTCTGTTTGCCGTGGGTGTCGAGTATCTGGGCCTCTATCCCGGTTGCGACGGCGTTCTGCTTCTCACCGACGCGGAAGAAGACGCCGCTGTTGCCGCCGGGCGGGATGCGGAACTCCAGGTCTATGGCGAAGTCGCCGTACTTCTTCGGCGCCCAGATGTAGTCCTCGAAACGCCGCCAGCCCCTGTCGCCCGGTCGGGGTTCCAGCGTGAGGACGCCGTGCTCGTCCACCTTCCAGTTGCCCTCGGTCTCCCAGGTGGAGAAGTCCACGGGTTTGAAGCCGGACTCCTCGGGCTCGATCGGGATCAGTACTATGTTGCGAAACTCCGCCGGGGCACCCCCACCGCGCGGGCAGATCTGCCCCGGAGTTTCCGGTAATCCAGTCCTCACGCCCTGCAGCACGTTGTTGACCCTGACTTCGAGCCGGCCTCCGTCCAGGATGATGTCGTAATCGTTCCATTCACCCACCGGCTGGTCGCCGGGGCCGGCGGTGCATTCGACCTCGATCGCCTGCTTGTCCGAGCCGGTCTTGCGCAGCAACAGGCCCGCGCTTCCGGCCTCGGTGTGCTTCATCTGCATGTGCAGCGTGAAGTTGGCGAAGATGCCTTCGGTCGCCTCCGTGGAGGGCGCCAGGCAATCCAGGTTCTGTTCCTTGAACAGCCGGACTGCCCGGCCGTAGTCGGGTTTCAGGTGCTTGACCCGGATATCCTTGAACTCGACCACCATGGGCGGCCCTGCGTGTATCTGCAGTGCGAGCAGTCCCTCGCGCGCGGCGCCCGCGCGGTCCTTCGGGTCATCGGGGTCCGTGAGGCGGTCGTTGTCAATCAGGGCCATTGTGGGGTGGCCGTTCAGGTAGTGCAGCAGGTGGTTGCCGCGCGCGATGATGGTGTATTCGTTCCATTCTTTGCTGGCGTAGTAGCCGGTCTCCTTGAGGGCTTCGACGTCCGAGACCTTTGCAACCACGTTCTTGTTGCCCTCTTCGTCAATCACCATGAAATCGCCGACGTTCACCAGCCAGCCGCGGCCGCGTTCGTGGTACAGGAAGCCCACCTTGCCGGGCTTGTTCTCGACCTCGGCCTGGTAGCCGGAGATGCGCCACTTGCTGAACTCTTTGCTGCGATACTGGATTCCGGAGTTGCCGTTCTGGATGCGGAACTTGATCTTCAGGACGAAATCCCGCAGCCTTCCGCCGCGCCATACGAGGAAGGTATTCCCGTGCGCGGGGTTTTCCTTTGTGGTCTCGCCGCGGATGGCGCCGTCCCGGACCGACCACAGGCGCGGATCGCCGTCCCAGCCGGTCAGGTTCTCACCGTTGAAGATGCGCTCGAAGCCCTCCTCATCGGCGGGGGAAAACGTTCCGGTTTCCTGCGTTGCGGCACAGGCGGCCGCGACAAGGATCAGCATACCGGCCAGCAGATATTCAGCCTTCATCATGATCCTCTTTATGCTTCTCGATGGGTACACTATCACGCATGGTCCGCGGCCCGTCAAATTCCCGCTTACGGCACCGCCTGCAAGCCATTCGGCTTCAACTGTCGCTCTCCGCGAGCGGGTCCAGCAGGTTCAGATTGTAGATGCGCTCGGCGTCGTAGGGTTCGGGATAGTGCGTGAACTTCTCGTCCGCGAGCTTCTTGCGGCGGACCACCAGATCGGCGTATCGCTCAGAGTGCATGAAGGGCGGCACTTCCAGGGGGAAGGGGCGCTGGAAGGTGGCGAGGATTCTGGTCAGCTCGGATTTCATCTCCTCGACCTGGCCGGTGTAGGCCGGCTGGCTTGCCAGGTTGTGACGCTCGAAGGGGTCGGTCCGCAAGTCGTAGAGCTGGTCGGGCTCGAAGTAGGCGGGCTTGAAGGGGGCGTTCAGGTCGCCGAAGACGTTCCGGTGGTTGCCCCATCCCTGGTCGGCCGCCACGGTGACCTCGCCGGCCTCCATTTTCCGGAGCACCTCCGGCGGGGGCCGGAAGGCCACGTAGTGGAAGTGGCCGTCCAGAACCCCGCGGAACCAGTTGACCTCCATGTAAACCGGCAGATGCGCAATCCTGGCCCCGCGGGCCAGCGGCAGGATGTTCTGACCGTCTATCGTGTCGTCCGGCAGATCGGCTTCAGCGGCAGCCGCGCAGGAGTGGTAGAGGTCCACCAGGGACACGGGCGTTTTCACCTCGTATCCGGCGGGCAGCCCGGCCGGCCACGACATGAGCATGGGCACGTGCGTGCCCGGCGCGTAGACCGTGCCCTTGCCGTAGATCGAGTGGTCGGCGACCCAGATGATGAGCGTGTTCTCGGCCATGCCCAGCTCGGCCAGTCGGCGGCGGATGGCCCCGAGCTGATCGTCCAGCACGATCATACCGGCGTTGATGCTGGCCAGCGGCCCGGAGGTGTTCAGCCCGGCTTCCTTCAGGCGTTCGAACACCGTCCGACGGGACGGATGGCAGGTGAGCGGCTCGTCCAGCTTGCCGGCCTGCGTGTAACGGGTGTCCTGTTTCAGCGATTCGAGCACGTTGGGGGAGTGCGGGATGGAGTTCGCCAGGTGCAGGAAGAAGGGCCGCCCGTCGGTCGCGGAGCGGGTGATGAAGTCCAGCGCGCCCTGCGTCTGCCACTCGGGATTGTGGTAGCCCGCTTTGGGGCATCTCCTGGCCTTCCGATCGAGGTTGCCCACGACCAGGTTGCCGACGTTGTCGAACCCGGTGAGCTGCTTGATCCTGCGCACGTGCTGCTCGTGCCGCTCACGCAACATACGGTCCACGGCGGGATCGTCCGGGTCCATGTCGTCCGGCCAGCTCAGGTCGGTCCCCAGCTCGAAGTTGCTGTGCCATTTGCCGATGTAACCGGTCCGATAGCCGGCAGCATTCATGGGGCGGGCGATGCAGGGGTCCTCGGGCGTGAGCTTTGTGGACTGTCCCATCCAGTACTGCTCGCCTTCCGGCGTCTTGCTGTAGGCGTGGGGGTTGCGTCCGGGGTACTGCCCGGTAAGGAGCGTGTAGCGGGAGGGGTTGCAGAGCGGGGCCGTGCAATGGGCCTGCGCGAAGCGGACGCCGTCCGCCGCGAGCCGGTCCAGGTGGGGCGTCGGGGTCGGGCCGCCGTAGCAGCCCAGGTAGTTGGGGGTCACGTCATCGGCCACGATCACGATGATGTTCGGCTTCTGTCGGCCGCCCGCTCCGGCGGCGGTCGCCGCGCAGGCCGGCAGAAGGGCCGATCCCGCGAGTAGAGCGGAACCCGCCGCGAGAAACCGTCGTCGGTCCATCTCCGGTCCTCCCTGTTTGCTCGTCATTTCTCCTCCGGACGGGTGGTCAGCCCATGTAGTGGCCGGCTTCCATCAGCGGTATCAGCCCCAGCAGGCCGCCCCAGTGGTAGAAGCGGTTGCTGCTACGGGCATCGCAGCCCTCGCCGGTCACCGAGTTGTAATTCTCGTGGATGTGCTTGTGCTCGCGCCATTCTTTGAGCAGCAGGTGCGCTGAGGCGTCGGCAAGCTTGTGTCTGGCCTCCGGCAGGTCGTAGTTGCGCAGGCCCCAGTATACGATCATGTTCATGGGCCCCCAGACGCGGCCTCGCCAGTATTTCTGATCGTCGAAGCCGGGATCGCGGCGGGAGATGGACGGCAGGACCCACTCTCCCCAGAATTCGTCGGGGTTCAGCAGATGCTCACCCACCATGCGCTCCGCTTGCTCCTGGGTGGGCACGCTGCCGCAGAGGGGGTAGAAATTGGGCGGCCCCAGGCGGGGGCATTCGTGGCCGGAGTCTGTGTGGCGGTTCAGGTAGATGCCGGCCTCCTCGTTCCACAGGTCGGCCAGGGCGCCGGCGAAGCGCTCCTTCCGCTCCCGCAGCCGTTCGGCCTCGTGGTCCCGCCCCAGCGCGTCGGCGATCTCGGCCAGCGCGCGGCAGTCCATCACGTACAGGCCGTTCAGGCCGGCGTCGGCCATGCGCATAACCTCGGTGCGCTGATCGAAGGTGGCGTTGTCGTAGAGCGGCGAGTTGTCCAACCCGCTCTCCAGGACGGCCGCCTTCAGTGTGGCCCCGTGCCGCTCGCCGTCGGCGCCGGTGAAGGCGTTCGAGCCCCATCCCAGCCAGCGGTCGGTCACGCGCTTTTCGGCCCACCACCGGTTCCAGCGCAGCAGGTCGTCGAATATCTCTTCCAGGAACCACTCGTCGCCCCACCTGCGGTAGAGGTCGAGCGCCACCTGCGAGCCAACGGGAGGCTGGGAGCGGTCCTCGGAGCTGCCACGGCAGCCGGAGGCGAAGTTGGGCACGAAACCGCGATCGGTCATGTCGCGCAGCATCTCCACCACGTTGGCGTAGGCCGGTTCGCGGTTGTCCAGCCCGGCCATCAGGCCGGCGAAGAAGGTGTCCCAGCAGAACAGCACGTAGCCGTTCCAGCCATTGTTCCAGACGCGGCTGACCGGGCTGATGACGCGCTCGTGCAGCGGATCGTAGATGGTGTTCCATGCCAGGCACGTCTGCATGGCCTCATAGACTTCCTGCAGGTCGCCGTAATCGCTGCGCTCGGTCATGACCTCCGCGCGGGCGTTCTCGATTACATCCTCTATCTCGGTCAGCTCCCGTGGCCGTCCCGTGGAGATGCCGACGGGCGAATCGACCGGGGCGGCGAGGTAGGGGGTGGTGGCGCGCATCCAGGGGTCCCGGACGGCGTCCGCCGTCATATGGACGCGGAACTCGTGGTCCGGGCAACGTGCGATCAAGGCATCGCCCTCACGGCTCAGGGAGCCTTCCCGGTTCCAGAGCAAGGCGCTCTCGAACGCGAGTATGGGTGCGCCCTCAGCCGGAGTAACCAGCAGGACCAGATCGTCTCCGTCCGTGGCGCTCTGCACCATGAAGCGGTTCCCGCGCCATGTGACGTCGAGTTCGGTGTAGCGCCCGTCGTAGCTGCGCGGTCCGGGCAAGCTGAGGTCGTTGGCCTCGGTCTGCTCGTAGTGTCCGATGTAGCCCTGTCGCAGCACCTTGCTTGAGTCGCGGAAGGTCAGGTTGACCGCGAAGCCCTGCGGCAGGTGGACGTGGGAGAAGATGCTGAAGGTGTTCCAGGTATTCCAGCCGCTGCCCAACTCTCGCTGGAGGGACTCGTATTCGGACATGTTTCGGTCTCCGGTCTTGTATGTTCGGGTGTTCCGCCCTTACAGGGCTCATTTCTTTGGTCGCGCGTATACCCAGGGCTGATATGTCAGGCTCCTTCAGAGCCTTAACTGTGGCCGGCGGTCAGTCCCCCACAGCTCACCGGCCTTTGCCAATCGCCACCGGCGAGTACTGCGTCACTGCGGTGCCGTTACCGGACCGGTTCGATGGCTCCGGCGTCGCGCTTGCCGACCGGCTCGTTGCCGCAGAAGTCGCGCAGGAACGGGCCGTTGGTCTGCCACTCGTAGAGTTCGGCGATGTCAGTCTGCGCGTCTTCCAGCGTGCCGCGGCAGACGCGCATGAAGTCTATCGCGCCTTCCAGGTGATGTGAACCGTCATCCGCTCGGCCGACGAGGAAATCGCTGCGGTTGTCCAGCGAGGCATCCGGTGCGAGAGAAGCTCTGGTCTGGTCCGACTGTTTCCCGTCCAGGTAGATGGTCATGCGGCCGGTCTGCCGGTCCACCTCGGCCAGCACGTGGTGCCACTCGCCGTCGTTGATCTGGCGGGCGGTGGCGACCGAACCGTGCGTGCCTCCGGAACTGATCTGGAACTCGGCTGCGCCGTCCTGGTTGATGAACAGTCGGTAGCCGCTCCGGCCGTCGTGCTTGGCCAGGATGGTGCCGCCTTTATGCTCTTCATCCACGCGCAGGTTGGCCTCGACCAGCATGTTTTCGGTCTGGATCACGAGGGTTTTCCGTTCATCGCCCGGGTAGCGAAGCACGGCGTCGTCGGCGTATTTTGCCTGGCGTCCTTTGCCGCTGGTGGGCTCGGGGACTATCCAGTGTTTCTCCGGCAGCCGGTTGCGGACCCGGGTATCGCCCTTGCGGTCCGTCCAGACCATAGGCAGGGTGATGTCCTTCCGCATGAACTCGTCCGGCACCCGGCCGTAGCGCCCCCCGTCGAAGACCATGGCGCCGTTGACCCAGTCCTCGGAGGGGGAGGGCACGTAGTCCTCCAGAGATGCCTGGTTGATGCGCAGGTCTTCGCTGGGGATGAACTCGTAGATGCTCCGGTTGTAGTGCGCCTTGCTCATGTACCACGAGTAGTCAAGCACGGTGTCGGGGTCGGCATGGTTTTCGTTGAAATTCCACTCTCCCACCGTGCCGTAGAGGCTCCAGGGGACGAAGTATTTGACGCCGGAATCAAGCGCGGCGGAATCTTCGGCCGGTCGGAAGTCCACCTCGGAGACGTCACGGACGGGTCCGGGCGTGGCTTTGCCGACGATCGGGTCCTTCTCAGTCCGCCGGCCGAGCTGGCCGTAGCGGATGGGAAAATCCTGCATCATCTGCGCGAGTTTCTCGACCGTGTCCGCCTGGATGCCCTCGGGGTAGCCGGCCGGCTCGTTGGGCCTGAGCAATCGGCCCGCTTTGGCCTCGCCGAAGAAGACGTTGTTGGCGTAGGCCAGGGTGGGCACGCCGCGGCGGCCGGAAGCGCCGGTGTCGCCGCCTCCGACGAGGGAGGGATCACCGGAGCGGTCGTGGGCGATAAAGGCGTCCTCGATGTCGCTGAAGACGTTGCCCAGGACGTCGTTGCGGTGCCCGCTGCTGCCTCCGACGCCGTCCCCGTGGCGGTAGAGGGTGTTGTTGACGAACTGGTTCAGGAACCCGAACACCATGAAGTATCCGGGCGTGCGGGTGGCGTACTTCTCTTTTTGCAGTTCGTTGGAGCGCGCCCAGACGATGTTGTTGAAGGAGAAGACCTTGTAGGCGCCGTCGAGATAAAGGGGATAGGAGAGGTTCATCTCGCGTCCGCCGAACATGGTGATTCCGGCGGGCATGTAGCCGGGGGAGTTGCCGATGTTGTTGTTGTAGCAGTAGATGGAGCCGCCCTGCCACAGGGACATGCCGCCGTAGTCATTGACGCCCAGGGCGGTGTCCTCGGTCTTGTTGTGGTGCACCAGGATGCGGGAGAGGGGGTGGTCGCAGGCCAGTCGAGAAGTATTCCCCCTCTGGCTGCCGCTGACCATGATACCGCTGCCGAAACAGCGGCTGAGGATATTGCCGGCGATCTTGCCGGTGACCATGTATTTGAGGTTGATGGCGGGCACGGCGGACTGCACGTTGCCTTTGTCCCGCACGCCGCTGTTGTGGACGCGGTTCCTCATCACCTCGATGTGGCCCAGGACCTTGTCGTGGCTCCTGGCGGCCGTCATCTCGATACTGGTTTCCCAGATGTTCCGGAAATCGCAGTCCGTCACACGCAGGCGGTCGGCGAACTCCGGTTCCTTGTGTACCCTCCAGTTCGCGAACGACTGGCGGACGCCGTACTGCAGGATGTCCTGGAAGACACAGTTCCTGATCGTGACGTCCTCCACGTTCCCGCCTATCGCCACGCCGTGCGTCGTCTGATATCTGAAGTCCAGGCCGGATATCTCGATGTGGGACCGGTCTTCGATGACGACGCCGTTGGCGATGGAGGAATACTCGAGCCGCAGTTCGTTGGGGTTTTGCCCTTCTTCGGGTCGGTAAAAGAAGAGGCCTGTCTCCTCATCGAAGTAGAACTCCCCGGCGCTGTCCAGGTACTGCGGCAGGTTCTCGATCATGTAACGGAGGTTTTCCGCCCAGTTGCCGTAGCACCCGGTGTAGATAACCCCTTCCTCGGGGTTGTACATCGGAATCTCGGTGCCCCGTTTGGTTTTCGTGGTCTCGGTTATGAGGCGGGGCATGGGGCCGCCCATGAAGTGGCCGTACTGCGGCCAGATGTAACCGCCGGTGAAGTAGTCGGGCGGATGGCCCTGCAGCACCTCCTCGTCCCAGATCCCTTTCCTAACCAGCCCCTTTTCGTCGGTCAGGTTTTTGGCACCGTCCATCCTGTGCCAGTAGTCCAGCACGAAGTTGTCGTTCCCCGGTTGCCAGTCCGGCGTACGGGCGTTGTGCTGAGTGTGGCTGGCGCCGTCCTCGTCCACGAGGAACAGGCCCACATAGGGCATCTGGACGGCGTCCTTCCAGTGCTTTCTGTGCCGCTGGTAGAGCTTTCCGTCTTCGTTCAGCAGGCCGATCTCGGCCATGTCTATGGCCCAGACTTTCTCCGGTTCTGGCAGCCGGTCCGGTTGCTCCATCGTCGTTGCCCTCACCCACTGCGCCGGCAGGCGGGTTGAAGCCATGATCCGCGCCTGGCCCTCGCCCCAGTCGGGGTCGCAGGTCAGTCGGATCGGATTGCCCGGCTCTCCGGATTCGTCGGCCACCAGGTTGCCCCGGTAGTCCACACCGCGTCGGAAGACGTACGTGATGGCCCCGGAGGCCTGCGCGGCCTTGCCCGTGGCCTCGGAGTCCCACGGGTGGTGCTTCCAGGGCGTCCCTTTGGTCAAGCCATCGTTGGAGTCATCCCCGTTCTCGAAGTCTATGTAGCGGACCTCGTCGCCGGGGGTGAACTCGAAAGGCCGGGGCGACCATTTGAGGTCGCCGGTCGGCGTTGGCTCGGCCTGCAGCTTCTGCCAGGAGTACTCGGCGCCGGACGCCTCGAGAGACGCGAACAGCGCGCATACGATCAGACTTACTGTCAGCCAGCGTGCCTTGAACATGATTGCTCCTCCTGCTGTCACGGAGTTCTTTCCAGTGCGCCCGCGTCCCGCCTTCCTGCAGGCTCATTGCCGCAGAAGTCGCGCAGGAACGGGCCGTTGGTCTGCCATTCGTAGAGTTCGGCGATGTCGGTCTGCGCGTCCTCCAACGTGCCGCGGCAGACGCGCATGAAGTCAATTGCGCCCTCGAAGTAGCCCGTGTCGTCCGGGGCTTTGCCCACCAGGAAATCGCTGCGGTTGTCGAGCGATGCGTCCGCAGCGAGAGAGGCTTTGGCCTCGGCCGACTCCCGGCCGTCCAGGTAGATGGTCATGCGGCCGGTCCGGCGGTTCACTTCAGCCAGCACGTGGTGCCACTCCCCGTCGTTGATGGGGCGGGTGGTGGCGACCGAATCGTGCGCGCCGCCCGAGCTGATCTGGAACTCGGCCGCGCCGTCGTCATTGATGAACAGTCGGTAGCCGCTCTCCCCGTCGTGCTTGCCCAGAATGGCGCCGCCCGTGTGGCCGTCATCCACACGCAGGTTGGCCTCGACCAGCAGGTTTTCCCTGCGGATGATGAGCGTCTTGCGCTTTTCGGCCGGGTAGCGGGCGTAGTCGTCCTGGCCGTAGACGGGTTTGCCCCCGCGGGTCCCGCCCGACGGTTCGTCTACATCCCAGTCCTCCTCGGGTATGCTGTCGGCAAACTTGCCGGTCGAGAGCATCTTGATCTCGATATCCTGCCGCAGCCGTTCTTCCGGGTGATAAGCGTATCGGCGACCGTTGAACTCCAGCGCGCCGTCCGTCCAGTCCTCGCTGGGAGATGGCACGAAATCATCCAGGCCGCCATCGCTGATAAAGAGGTCGAAGGTGGGAATCTGCTCGTAGAGCTTCCGGTGCATGTGGGCTTCGCTCATGTACCAGTGGTAGTCAACCACCGTGTCGGGCTCGGCGTGGTTCTCGGTAAAGTGCCACTCGCCCACGGTGCCGTAAAGCGACCAGGGAACGAAGTAGGTGACGCCGTAGTCCCGCGCGGGGGAGTCCGGCGTGAGCCGGAAGTCCACATCCGTGCTGCCGTCGTCAATGGCGGGCTTGTCCGAGCCGACGATCGGGTTTTCGGACGCTTCCTTGCCCAGCCGGCCGAAACGGATGGGGAAAGTCCGCATCTGTTCGGCCATCACGTCGACTTCATCCGCCTTAATGTCATGCGGCACGCCGGGGAACCTGGGGTTGCCCGCATCGTCGTATTTCTGCTCCAGAAGGCGGCCGGCGTCGGCCTCGCCGTAGAACACGTTGTTGGCGAAAGCGAGCGATGCCACGCCACGTATCCCGGAGGCAGCGGTGTCCCCGCCGCCGACGAGAGACGGATCGCCGGTGCGGTTATTGGCCAGGAACTGCTTGCTGATCTCGGACATCACGTTGCCCATCACGTCGCACCGGTTGCCGCTGCTGCCGCCGATGCCCTTGCCCTGGCGGTAGATAGTGTTATTGACGAAGTGGTTCAGGAAGCCGAAGACCATGAAGTAGCCGCTGTTCATGTTGTGATAGGTGTCCTCCGGGTCCGTGGTGCGGCCCCAGATGATGTTGTTGAAGGAGTATATCTTGTAGGCCCCGTCCAGGTAGAGGGGGTAGGAGAGGTTCATGTACGTCTTCATGTTGAACACGCCGGCGGGCATATGCCCGGGGGAGTTGCCTATGTTGTTGCAGTAGACGTAGGTGGGGCCGCCCTGCCAGATGGCCATGCCGCCGTAGTCGTTGACGGCCAGGGCCGTGTCCTCGGTCTCGTTGTGGTGGACCAGGATGCGGATGAACGGGATATTCCGGGCTCGCGACTCGCTGCCACCCAGGGCGCCCTCCTTGCCGCCGAAGACCACTATCCCGGAGCCGAAGCTGCGTTTCACGATGTTGCCGGCCACCTCCGCGGTGGTGGGGCAGAACAGGGAGACGGCTGGGACGTTCGACTGCACGTTCCCGTTGTGGCGCATCCCGGTCTCATAGATGTAGTTGCGCAGGATGTCCACGTGTCCCAGCAGGCCGTAATCCGGCACTCTGGCGAACTTGCCGCCGTTGGTGAGCTCAATGGCCGTCTCCCAGATACTCTCGAAGCGGCAGTCGGCGATCCGAACCCTGTCCATGTACTCGCCCTGGCCTGTGGCCCCACCTTTGATGGCGAACTGCCGGCAGTTACGGAAGTTGCAGTGATGGATGTTGACGTCGGTGCAGTTGCCGGAGAGGGCGATCGTGTTGCCCTGGGCGAACCGGAAGGCCAGACCGGCTATCTCGATGTGGGACTGGTTCTCTATGCTGATCTGCCCGAGATCGGTCGTCAGCTCCAGGTGCATCTCGTTGGGATTCCGGCCGGTGGGCGGACGGTAGAACAGGGCGCCTGTGGAGTCGTCCAGGTAGAACTCCTCAGCCGTGTCGAGGTACTGAGGCAGGTTCTCGATCATGTAGCGCAGCTTTGCCTTTATACCGCCCATGGCGCCGAAGAGGAAAGCGCCCGCTTGCGGCACGTACTTCGGCCCTTTCTCGCTGCCGATTCGGCGTGCTGTGGGAGTGCCCATGAACCAGGCATACTGCGACCACAGGTAGCCGCCGTCGAAGTAATCCTCGGGGTGTCCTTTCAGGCGTTCGTCGTGCCAGGCGTTCCGCTCCTTGCCGTCCACCACCACCTCCACCGGCCCGTCCCACTGGTGCCAGTAGTCAATCACGAAATTGTCGTTGCCTGGCTGCCAGTCGGGGTCCCGCGCCAGACGCAGGGCGTCCGTTGACCCGTCGGGGGTCACGCGAGAGAGGCCCGTGAATGCGGAGCTCGGCGGGTTCCAGTGGCCGCGCCCGTCCGGCCGGACGTACCGGATATTGTTCTCATCGTCCAGAACCCCGAGAGGTCTCAGGTCCAGCGCCCAGACCTCCTCCGCCTCCGGCAGCCTGTCCGGGCGTTCCACACTCGTCGCCGGCACCCAGTCCGCCGGCAGGCGCACAGAGCCGGCCAGTGTGGCTTCGCCCTCGCCCCAGGCCGGATCGCTGGTGAGCCGGATGGGGTTGTGGGGATTTCCCGACTCGTCAGCCTGTAGCTGCCCGCGGTAGAACACGCCGCGTTTGAAGACGTAGGTGATGGGTCCGGAAGCCTGAGCCGCTTTGCCCGTGGCCTGGCGGTCCCAGGGGTGGTGTTTCCACGCGGCCCGTTTGGTGAGGCCGTCATTGGCATCGTCCCCGTTCTCGTAGTCTATGTAGCGGACCTCGTTCCCGGTCGTGAACTCGAAGGGTTCAGGTGTCCACTCCATATCGCCATCCGGGTGAACTTTCGCGTGTGGTTTCTGCCAGGAGTACTCTCCGGTGACAAAGGCACACGCACAGCTAAGAGCAACCGCGAACACGACCAGGCGCTTCATTGGCGCACCTCCGTTTATCTGAGCCGTTCCAGAGCGCCGGCATCGCGCCTGCCATCGGGCGCCCGGCCGGCGAAGTCATATTTGAAAGGACCGTCCGTCTGCCACTCGTAGAGTTCGGCGATGTCGGTCTGTGCGTCTTCCAGCGTGCCCTGGCAGACCCGCAGGAAGTCAATGGCGCCCCGGAAGAAGCGTTCCTGGCGCGGATCGGTGCCTACGATGAAGTCCGCATCATTCGAGAGCGAACCCGGCGGGGCTGCCGCGACTTCGCCGGCGGGGCTGCCATCGAGGTAGATGGTCATCCGCCCGGTGGCGCGGTCGGCCTCGGCCAGAATGTGGTGCCATTCCCCGTTGTTGACGGATGCGGCGGTGGCAACCCGCCCGCGCTCGCCGCCGGAGGCGATCTCGAAGATCGCCTTGCCCTCAGCGTCCAGGAAGAGGCGATAGCCCGTCTCGCTGTCGTGCTTGCCCGCCACGGCGCCGCCCGCATCGCCCGCTTCTGTCCTCAGGATGGCCTCCACCAGCAGGTTCCCGGTCTTGATGTCGAGGGTCTTGCGCTCCTCGGCGGGGTAGATGATCTTGCCGCCGGAAGAACGCCACGGGGCGGGTGGCTTCTTGGACTTCACGCCCAGTGCGTTCCAGTCGAAGGTGATGTCCCGCGCCATCCGGTCATGCGTGACGCGCGCCTGCCGCTTGCCGTCGAAGACCAGGGCACCGCGCACCCAGTCCTCCGAAGCGGACTCGACGTAATCCTCCACCGACGCCGGCGCCGTCTGCAGCTCATGAACCGGCACGCGGTAGTACATGCTGCGGTTGAGGTAAGCCGGGGTGGGGTAGTAGTGGTAATCGAGTATCAGCGAGGGGTCGGCGTGGTTCGCGTTGAAGTGCCATTCTCCGACGGTCGCGTAGAGGGGCCAGGGCACGAAGTACTGCACGCCGTTGTCAATGGCGGGCGAGTCCGGGGCGGGCCGGAAATCCGCATCCGAGGCGCTCGGCTTCCGTTTGTCGGTGGGGATGGGCGTGGTGACCGGCAGGCTGTCCGCCGGCTTACCCAGTTGGGCAAGCCGCATCGGATAGTCGCGCATCTGGCGGCCGAGGGTCTCCAGATCGTCGGCCTTCACGTCCTTCCGGGCGCCCCGGTCAACGGTGGCCACGACGCCCGCATCGGCGGATCCGTGGAAGACATTGTATCCGTAGGCCAGCGTCGTGGCGCCGTCTATGCCGGAGGCCGCCGTGTCGCCGCCGCCGATCAGGGACGGGTTGCCGCCGTGGTTGACGTTGATGAACTGCTTCCGGACGTGCGCGAACAGGTTGCCCAGGTAGTCGTTGCGGTTCCCCGAGGTCCCCCCGAAGCCCGTGGCGGAGCCGTACACCGTGTTGTTTACGAACGGATTCATGTAGCCGAACACGTTGAAGTAGGCGGAACTGGTGCTCGTGTAGGGATCGCTCGGATCGTACGGGCGTGCCCAGGAGATATTGTTGAAGTTGTAGATCTTGAAACCGCCGTCCAGGTATATCGGGTAGGACAGGTTCACGTCGCCGTGGTTGTAGAAGCCGCCCGGCCAGTGGCCCACGGAGTTGCCGGCGATGTTGCAGTAGGAGTAGATCGAGCCGTGCTGCCACAGGGAGATGCCACCGTAATCGTTCACGCCGAGGGCGTTGTTCTCGGTCTTGTTGTGGTGGAACAGGATTCGGGACAGGGGAAGGTCCCAGCCGCGGTTGCTCTTGCCGGTGGCCCCTCCCTGGCTGACCAGACCCGAGCCCCAGGTCATGTCCACGATGTTACCCGCGAACTCGGCGGTCCGGGGGTATTCGCACGTGAGGGCCGGCACGTTGGACCATCGGTGGTCATCATGTCGGTAGAGCCCTGAGTTTCTCACACGGTTGCGCAGGACCTCGGCGTGCAGGAGGCGTCCCAGCTTCTGGCCGGGGCCGACCTTCCCGCCCGAGCCGCGCATCTTTACCGCTGTGCCGCCGTTGATCCAGTGGAAGTCGCAGTCCTTGACGCTGATGTGGTCCATTACCTCATCGGGGCCGACCGTCAGCCAGATGGCGTCGTTCGCGATGTGCTCGAACGTGCAGTTCTTGATGGTGATGTCCCGGCAGCTTCCGTCCAGCGTGATGACGTTGCTGCTGTGGGGGAAGGGATTGCGGCCGTTGAAGCGGAAGGACAGCCCGGAGATCACGATGTGGCTGCGGTCAACGATCTGGAGCGTGTCGAAAGCGGTGGCCAGCTCTATGCGCACGGAGTTGGGGTCTCGGTCCTCCGGCAGGCGAACGAACAGGCGGTCGGCTTCCTTGTCGTAGTAGAACTCACCCGGCCGGTCCAGGAACTGGGGCAGGTTTTCGATCAGGTAGCGAGTGCCGGGGTTCACGGGGTCACTGCCTTTCTTGTAGCGCAGCGTGCCCCGTTCCGGATCGTAGTCGCCTTTTCCGATGGGGCTGCGGTCGGGCGTGGCGTTGGCGATCACCCATGCATACTGGCTCCAGACGGTCCCGCCCACGAAGTAGTCCAAAGGATAGCCCTTCAGCTCGTCGTCCTGGTAGCCGCCGCCACCCTTGCCGCGCGGGCGGTATTCGTCCCAGGTGTTCCAGTGGTGCAGTGCGAAGTGGGGGTTGGTCACTTCCCAGCCCACGTCGCTGGCCAGGTGCAAGTCGGTGATCTGGCCGTTCTCCCGGACCTCGTACAGCACTGCCTCGTTCATCCTGTAGCTCTCGCCGTCCGGCCGGTGGGGGAGTGGCAGGTCCACATACCATACCGTCTGGTCCGAGGTGTCCATGCGTTCCGGAGCGTCATCCGCGGTGGCCCTACGCCACTCCTTCTCGATGGGGACAGAGCCCGCAATGACGGCCTCTCCCGTCCCCCAGTCCGGGTCGCTGGTCAGCCGGATGGGGTTGCCCGCCTTGCCGGAGCCCAGCGCGCCCAGCAGCGCCCAGTCGCCGTCGGCGGAGAATATGCGGTAGTGGGTTCCGCGCTTGAATACGTAAGTGTGGATGCCGCGGGCGTCTTTGGCCTTGCCGCCGGCGCGTGTGTCCCAAGGATGATGCTTCCACGGTGTTTCCCTGGTCTGTCCGTCGTTGGCGTCATCACCGTCCTCGTAGTCAATGTAGCGGACGGATTCCCCCCTCTCGAAGACGAACGCTTTCGGCTTCCACTTCAGGTCCCCGGTCTCAATGACTTCGGCGTGAGGGTCCTGCCAGGAGTATTCCGCCAGAACGGCGCCCGCACCGCAGAGAGCGATAAGCGCTGAAATGCAAAGCATTTTCGCGAATGAATCGTGCATGAGTTTCTCCTTTATGATTGCTGCCAGTGCCGTGTGAGTGGTCCCTCGGTGCCGTAGATGGGGTCGTTATCCGCGACGGGGACGGCGGCGATGTTGCTCTTGAGTTCCTCGGCCCGGCCTTCCCCCCCGCGCGCCATGTCGTAGTCGGTCTGGCCGGCGGGGTAGGCGCCCATCACTCGGAAATCGGCCGAGGAGCCTTCGTTCTTATGGCCGGTGCCCGCCGGGTCCGGATTAATCGTCTGGTTCATTTTGCTTGTCCTGCTCCCGGTCTGTCGTACTTGTGCGGGGCCCGGCGCCCGGAAAACCGGATGGAATGAAGCATTACTCAAGCCAGGGCGCCTTGTAGCCCATCTCTTCCCATTCCTCCTCGGTGGGAACGACCATGTGCTCGGCCATCAGATGGCCCTGGGCCAGGTCGGTGACCTTCCGGGCGTACTGCGGCCCCAGTGCGTTGACGTCGGCCTGGATCCTCTCGGCATCTTCCACGAACAGCAGTCCGTAGTCCGGGTGATGGTGCTGCCGGTTGGCCGGCACGTCATGGTCTTTCCACCCGTCACCGTCAACCGCATCCGAATAGATGTCGTCCCGGTGTCGCCCGATCAGGGCTTCCCGCAACCGGAGGCCTCGCTGGTCCTCTTCCAGGATGGATCCCTGGGCCACCTCGTCACCGACGGCGAAGTGCCACTCGCGTTTGTCGGCGGCGGAGTGCCAGTAGCAGCGCTCCCCATCGGCGGCGAAATACTGGCCGTTCCACGAGCGGCTGAACTGGCTGAAGACGATGCGTTCGCCCGGTTCCAGCTTCGCCACTTCGCGGAGGGACCGGCCCTCGGCCAGGTCGGGACAGTCCAGGCCGGCGGCTTCCAGAACGGTTGGCATCAGGTCCATGGTGGAGGAGGCCCCGCGGCACTCCCTCCCCCGGGGCATGAAGCCGGGCAGGCGGGCCAGCAACGATACGCGCACGGCGCCCTCCAGCATGCAGCGCTTGCCCACGCAGCCGTAATCGCCCAGCATCTCCCCGTGATCGGTTGTGAAGATGACCAGCGTGTTGTCTATCTCGTCCCCGAGGGCGTCCAGGATGCGCCCGACGTGGTAGTCTACGTAGGAGATCGTGGCGTAATAGGCGGCACGGATGCGGCGCAGCAGCATGTCGTCGCCCTCGCAGGCATCTTCCATCCATTTATAGCGGTTCTGGAATCGGTTGGCCCGGCACCGGTACTCGCGGTAGTTGGCCGGCCGCAGGGGGGGCTCCATCTGGTCGGCCCGGTAGAGGTAGTTCCAGGGGTAGGGCAGTTCCCAGTTCGGGTGCGGTGCGCCGAAGTGCGAGCAGAGCAGGAACGGCCTTTCGGGGTCACGTTCATTGAGGAACCGGATACTGTTGTCGGCGATCCAGTGCGTTTTGCAGTACTTCTCCGGATAGCGCATGACCTGCGGGATGTAGTAATACTCCGTGCCGAGGCCGCCCGTCCGCTCCACCCAGTCCAGCCCTTGCTCGGCAAACCAGGGCTTGTAGTCTTCCCTCGAGGTCAGGAATTCGTCAAAACCGTCCAGCCCGGACGGGATGCCCGGAGGCGTGTGTGTCTTCGCGCGCCCAAATGGCTCGTGTGGCTTGCCGCAGCCGGCGGTCTGGTAACCGGCCTCGTGAAGGAGGGCGGCGAAGTCCGGCACCTCCATCTTCGGTCCGCTGAAGTTGTCCGTCTGCAGCCCCTCGTGCGGCGCCAGGCCGGTGGCCATGGAGCCGCGCGCCGGTGCACAAACCGGGCAGGAGGTGTAATTGCGCCGGAAGGCGGTGCCCTCCCGGACCAGCCGGTCCAGGTTCGGCGTGCGGATCATCTCATTGCCCAGGGCATGGATGGTGTCCGCGCGCTGCTGGTCGGTCACGATCATCAGGACGTTCGGTCTTCGGTCGGGCATCGCTTTTCTCTTCTTCTGTGGAAAACTCAGTTTCTCGGTCCGGTGGAATCAGCCGACTCCGGGCCAGCCTCCTTCGAGCCAGCGCTGGTCGTCCGTGCGTCGGCACCAGTCCAGCAGAAGCTTCCGGTGTTTCTGCAGCGTGCCGGCGTGCTGCGGCTCGTAGGCCAGGTTGTGCATCTCGCCGGGGTCCTCCTGCAGGTCGAAGAGCGTCTCGGGGTGCTCA
>CAYVBE010000044.1:0-24149 GCA_964448935.1 uncultured candidatus Brocadiaceae bacterium | reverse complement strand
CTAGAATCCGACCCGCGCCACGTTGATGGCACGCGGCCCCTTGGGGCCTTGTTCAATTTCGAACTCCACTACCTCCTCTTCGGCCAGGCTCTTGAACCCGGTGCCTTCTATGGAACTGTAATGCACAAACAGGTCCTCGTCGCCCTCCTCGGGCTCGATGAAACCGTATCCCTTAGCGTCGCTGAACCACTTGACCTTCCCTCTAGCCATAATGGCACCTCACAAAACTGTCCTCACTTCCGAGCCCGCGTGCAGCGGCACGTCTGAAGGCTCACCTGGTACAGGGGGCGCCAGGGGAGTCCGTGCACAACGGTCGGTGAATGCCGCCCGGATCGAGCGCGGCCCGCACGAGAGAGATGTCACTGCACCCGGAAGAGAAGGGCCTCAGGGCGCCGCGCATCCTGCGCTCCCGTCTCTCGGGCCGGCGTTCCCGACGGAGGGAAGCCCGGCTCCTCTCGCTCCGTCCGGCACTTCACTCAACCGTCCCACACAGGCGCCCGCCACCCCTCGCGGGGTGTCCAGCACCCGTGACGGCGCCCAATTTAGCAGTTAAAGACCCTCATTGCAAACGAAAAGGCGTCCACAATGGCGGGCATTTGGGAAGCGGTCAGGAAAGCCCGGCGCGCTCTATGATCTCCGGCACCAGATGGTCCCAACCCAGCGGCATGATGTGAACGCCCTGGCAGATGTCCTTGATCCCCCGGATGGTTTCCACGGCCACCTCGACGGCGGTCTCGCCGGATTTCGCCTTCTTCTTGTCCGCGGACAGGCGCTTGATGAACTCGTCCGGCACGTCAACTCCGCTGACGTTCTTGTTCATGAAACGCGCCATGCCGGCGGACTTTAGAAGCACGATACCGGCCAGCACGGGCACACCGAATCCTTCGACCTGACGCATGAAGTCCGTGAACTGATCCACGTTGTAAACCGCCTGCGTCTGGAAGAACCGCGCCCCCGCGTCGATCTTCTTCTCCATGCGCAGTATCTGCGGCTCGACCGGATCGGCCGCGGGCGTGACCACGGCCCCGGGGAAGAACTCCGGCGCTCCGTCCAGATCGTTGCCCGCCATATCCTTGCCGTTGCACAGCGTTTCCACGCACTGCAGCAGGCCCACCGCCTCCAGATCGAACACCGGTTTGGAGTCCGGATGGTCCCCCAGGACGTTGTGATCGCCGGTCAGGCACAGCACGTTGCGCACCCCCAGCACGTAGGCGCTGAGCAGGTCGGACTGCAGCGCCAGGCGGTTGCGGTCGCGGCAGACCATCTGGAAGATGGGCTCCAGGTCGCGCTCGATGAGCAGGCGACAGGCGGCCATGGAGCCGAAGCGCATGACCGCGCTCTGGATGTCGGTCACGTTGATGGCGGCCACCTTGCCGCGCAGGTGCTCGGCATCGTCCAGGCAAGCCTCCACGTTGGTGCCTTTGGGCGGTCCTATCTCGCCCGTTACCACGAACTCCCCGCGTTCCAGGGCATCTGACAGGTTACTCATCCGAGCCTCCCTCCGTAGCCGGAACGTCCACCGCCCAGAATTGCCCGGTCATCACGTCGTAAGAAGGCATGTAGTTGCCGTACTCCTTGGGGGGGACGATCTTCTTCATCTGGTCCAGTGCGTCCAGGTCCTTCAGGCGTTGGTATATACTGTGCCAGCCGCAGTCCCGTTCGCGGTCCACCTCGCACTTGCCGTCCGGCGTGGTGCCGCCGCAGGGGCCGTTGACCATGCTCTTGGAGCAGTTGGTGATGGGGCAGATGCCACCGGTCGAGTCCAGCAGGCAATCCCCGCACTCCGCGCAACGCTCGCTGCCGGGCCAGGTGCCGCGAGAGCCGCCCAGGTTGATGGTGTTGCAGGCGGGCCGGCAGCGCTTCAGCACCGAATCCGCAACGCACTGCACGCCCACGCCGCAGGTCACCACAAGCACGCAATCGCTGCCCATGACGGCCTCCGCGAAGGGGCGCAGCCGCGAACGCACCAGCGATTTGTCGCACAGGAAGTCCACGGTGGTGGATCCGGCGACCGACTTGCCGCCTTTCTCCAGCATCTGCTCCACGGCGGGCAGGTGCTCGGCGCCTCCGGTCTCGCAGGCGCTGGCGCAGCCGTTGCACCCCACTACGAAGACCGCCGTGTCTTCCTTGAGGGACTGCAGGATTTCGTCTTCGGGCTTCAGTTCCGTAACCAGCATGGCATTCCTCCTTCAGGGCCTGCTCAGCCGCTCCAGCATGTCATCTATTTCCTGAACGGCCACTCCCACGAACTCGGCCAGTCGCCGCCGACACGGCCCCGACAGGCCGATGTCCGGCTCGACGGTCGCGGGCTCGATTCCCAGCACCCGCACTTCACGAAACGTGTTGCCCAGCAGCGCCTCGTAGCGCAGCAGGTGGAACATCGTCAGCCCGTGCAGGGACATCAGCGCATCACCGGGGTCCACCTCATCGAGCGGCATGCTGTGAAAATCGCCCGGCTGCTTGCCGCCCTGCACGGCATCCAGCACCAGCAGGGACTCGCACCCTTCGGCCTCCTCGAACGCCGACCAGGGGTCAGTGCCGCCGTCTATCAGTTTCACGCCGGCCTGCGCCGGCCGCCGGCCCAGTTCCCGCACGGCATGCACACCGAATCCCTCGTCCTTCAGCAGCAGGTTGCCGATGCCGATCACGGCTACCGCGTGTTCCGTTGTCGTTTCCATCTTCTCGTCCGGCACTTCGGTCTCAGACGGGCAGCGTGGCAGTCCAGGCGCCCTTGCGCCGCGCAATGTGCACGGAACAGGCCAGGCACGGATCGAAGGAGCGGATCGTGCGCACCACCTCGAAGGGGTTGTCCACGTCTTTGATTGTCTCCCCTTCGATGGCCTGTTCGATCGGCCCGGGAATGCCCGCCGCATCCCGCGGAGACCCGTTCCACGTCGTGGGAACCACGGCCTGGTAGTTGGCCACCTTCGTGTCCTCGATATTCACCCAGTGGCCAAGCGCGCCGCGCGGTGCGTCCGTCATGCCGGCGCCGACGCCTTCGTCCGGCACCTCCACCCGGAGCACGCACTCCTCGCCCGGCTGCAGGTCCAGTATCCACTGCTGCATGTTCTTGACTATGATGGCCGTTTCCAGGGCCCGCGCGGCGTGGCGGCCCAGGGCCGAATTCAATGCGCTCAGCTCGATACCGGCCTGGCCGAGCAGGTCGTCCACGGCCTGCGTGATGACCTGGCCGCCGGCGTTGTAACCGACGATCATCCTGGCCAGCGGTCCCACCTCGCAGGGCTGTCCGTCGTAGCGCGGGGCCTTCAGCCAAGAATAGGCGCCCTCTTTGTCCTCCTGAGGCACCGTCCGGCCTTCGGCGGGCGACAGCCCGTTGGTCTCGTCCGAGTAGAACGAACTGGCCACGTCTTCGGTGATCTTGCCGGGCTCTACTTCCTGCAGCCCGCCGCCCGCCAGGTCCACCAGACCGGCCGGGAACAGCCCTTCCTGCGCGAACACGCCGTAGGCGAGGAAGCGCGAACACCCGGCGCCCAGTTCCAGGCAGTCCGGATACGCCTCGGCCAGCATCAAGATGTCGGGCAGGTAGCAGTTCTGGACGAACTCCTCGATTTCCCGCACGTAGGACAGCGCAGACGCCACCTTGTCCGCCGACACCTGCGTGGTCACGCCGCCGACGTTCACGGTGCACTGGTGGGGCATCTTGCCGCCGAACAGGCTCAGCATCTCGTGGCAGTTGCGCCGGACGTTCAGCGCCTGCAGGTAGTGCTGCGTCCCGGCGATGTTGCCCTCTTTGTCCAGGCGGTAGTCGCCCTCATAGCGCGGCACGAAAGGCTCCAGCGTGCCGCGTTCGATGAAGTCCCGGACGGCCTTCAGCTCGGCGTCCGGTCCCTCGTAGTCCGCCACGGCGGTCACGTCCACGTAATCCAGGGCCGCCAGGTGGTAGAAGTGCAGGATGTGGGACTGCAGGAAGTTGGCGGCCAGCATGATGTCCCGCAGCAGGACGCCGTTGTGCGGTATCCGGCCCTTCAGCCCGAAGGCGTCGTCCATGGCCATGGCCGAGGCGGTGGCGTGGGCCTGAGGGCAGACGCCGCAGATGCGCTGAGCAAGGACGGGAATGTCCCTGGGGTCACGGCCGCCGAAGATCAACTCCAGCCCGCGCGCCATGGTTCCTCCGCAGCGGGCCTCGGTGATGGCGCCGTTCTGCTGCTCCACCTCCACCCGGAGATGGCCTTCAATCCTGGTGACGGGGTCAATGGTGATCTTACTCATCTCGGTCTCCCACGGTGGCCTCTTCCCCGATCTTCGGCAACTGGTCCTCTCGCAGTTCCTGATAGATCGGCGTGGTCTGGTCTATGAACTCGGGCTGCGTGCATCCCTGGCAGGGGGCGCCGGCCTTGACGCACCAGTTCAGGCCGTCGTTCCACTCGCGCAGGGGGCAGTCCGCGTAGGTGATGGGACCCTTGCAGCCCACCTTGTGGAGGCATTCCGGGTCTCCGGGTTTCTCGGCAAACTTCTCCTCGTCGAAGTACGGCCGGCGGGGGCAGTTCTCGTGGATGAGCTGGCCGTAAATACTCAGCGGGCGATGCAGGCAATCCACCGCCACGCCCGCCGGATCGCCCGCAGCCAGGTATTCCAGCACCGTAGTGCTTATCCAGTCCGGGTGCGGCGGGCAGCCGGGCACATTCACCACCGGCGTCTCGATGCCGCGGCTCTCCAGGATGTGCTCGGCCGACCGATAGGACCCCGGGTTGGGGTTGCCGGCCGGTATACCGCCGAACGACGCGCACGTCCCCACGGCCAGCACAAGCGCCGCGTCCGGCGCCAGGTCCACGAACTTCTCCAGCACCGTCAGTTCGTGGTCGCCCGTCTGGCCGATGGTACAAAAGGCTTGTCTCTCGGGTATGGAGCCCTCGAGGGCAAGGATGTAGTCGCCCTCCGGCAGGTCGTCCAGCACCGCCATGACGCCGCCGCCCTGCCCCGCCATCAGCGTGGGGTGGTACTTCAGGCTGATGTGGGTGCCGGGCAGGAATTCGTCAATCAGCAGGTTCCGGGGGGAGGGGTGAGAAGAGTTAAGCAGTGACACCGAGCAGCCGCTACACCCGCCGCCCTGCAGCCACACAATATTCACTTCCTGCACCGCCATCGCGTTTTCTCCCGCTTTCGGTGGCCGACAGCCCGTCGGAAAAACTCCATCGGCAGAGCGACGCGTCCCACGGACCGTCGCCATGCCGACAATCTGCCGGACAAAGGACAGAAATATTAGTCGTCAAGACGGGACCTGTCAAAGTAAAAGGGCCGATTTGCCGCCAGTAAACAGACCTGCGTCAAAGTCCGGACATCTCCCGAACAAACTCCGCGAAGGCCGCCTGCAGTCGCCGCGTTACCGGGCCGGGCGCCGTCAAACTCACGCCCCTGCTCCCGTCAACGCGCCCCACCGGCATGATGCCGCGCAGTGAGTTGGTACAGATTACCTCGTCTGCGGCCAGCAGGTCGCGCTCCGTATATTGACCCTCCTCGCAGGCGATGCCCACGTCGGGACACAGTCGCAGCAAGGCCGCGCGCGCGATGCCGGGCAACAGCCCGCACGATTCCGCCGGCGTCCGCAGCACCTCGTCCTTCACGAAAAACAGATTGCTGATGGAACCCTCCGCCAGGTGGCCCTGAGAGTTCAGAAAGTACACTTCCTGGGAGCCCGTGCTCAGCCCGCCGACCAGGGCCAGCAAGTTCTCCTGGTAGCTCGTACTTTTGTGCGCCACCAGCACGGAATGTTCATTTATGGGGAACGGCGCGCGCTCGATGTAGATGCGCGGGTGGTCGTCCAGAGGCTCCAGAGACATGGAACGCGCCTGCACCAGCACGGTCGGGTTCGGAGCGTCCAGGTCCGTCAGCGGCCGGTCGTCCAGGCCCCGCGTTACGGTGATGCGCAGGTAGCCCTCCTGCACCTCGTTCGCTTCGATGGTGCGCCGGACGGCCTCGGTCACCACGTCCATGTCGGGCGTGTACACGAACCCCAGGGTCCGGCAGGAACCCGCCAGACGGGCCAGATGCCAGTCCCGCAACAACACCACTCCGGCCATCACACGGGTGGTCTCGAACAAGCCGTCACCGTACAGGAAACCGCGGTCCAGCGGCGAGACCCTCGCCTCGTCGGCCGGCAGGATTTCACCGTTCAGGTACACGTGCTCCATGGCTGCTCGCTCCGAGTATCTCGTCCAGGTTGGTCGCATTGAGCGTCTCGAAAAGCGCCCGGCCCTTGTGGATCGTCTCCTCGTATTCCAGCGCCGGGTCCGAGTCGGCCACGATGCCACCGCCGAACTGTCCATACACCCGCCCGCCGCACTTGACCAGCGTGCGGATGACGATGTTCAGGTCCATACGTCCATGGAAGGAGATGTATCCGATGGAGCCGGTGTACACGTTGCGCGCGTGCGGCTCGAGTTCCTCGATGATCTCCATGGCCCGAATCTTGGGAGCGCCCGTTATGGAGCCGCCGGGGAAGGACGCACGGATCAGGGAAAACTCGTCTTGCTCCGGACGGTGCAGGTGGCCGGTGACCGTGGAAACCAGGTGGAAAACGGTCTGATACGCCTCGATTACGGCGTGCTCGTCCACCCGCACGGTGCCGTAGTCGCAGACGCGGCCCAGGTCGTTGCGCTCCAGGTCCACGATCATGGCCAGCTCCGCGTGGTCCTTGACCGAGGCCTCCAGTTCCCGACGCATTTGCTCGTTGAAGGCCGCGTCGCCCACCCGCCGCGGCCGGGTGCCCTTGATCGGCCGCGTGCTCACGCGGTCACCTTCCACCAGCAGAAAGCGCTCGGGCGAAGAGGACATGATCTCGAAACCGGGATAGCGCAGATAAGCCGCGAACGGCGCGGGGTTCATGCGGCGCAGCCGGCCGTAAACGTCAATCCCCGGCGTGGGGCATGGCGCCCAGAAGCGCTGGGATAGGTTCACCTGGAAGATATCCCCCGCTGCGATATACTCCCGTGCCCGGCGGACCGCGGCCAGGTACTCATGGCGGGTGAAGTTTGAACGCAATTCGGCCGGTTCCACCTCCGAGATATCCTGCGCCCGGCCGGGTTCCGGCAGGTCGGGCTCTACCCCCTCCGGGCCGACCCAGGTGGTGACGCCCTTCGCGTGGTCGAACACCAGCCCGCTCTCATAGAAGCACAGCACGTAGTAAGGAATGTCCAGGTCATAGTCGCAGGACCGCGGCAGGCGCTCGATGCGGTGTCGCAGATCGTAGGAGAAGCACCCTACCGCGCCCCCGGCAAATGGAAGCCGGAAATCCGGACCCAAATCCAGCCGCCGATCGTCGAACTCCCGGCCCAGCGCCCGGAAAGGTTCGCCTTCATCGGTCCATTCCCTGCCGGAGCGGAAGTCCTGGAAGCGCACAACATCCGGCAGGCAGGTGGCTTTCAGCACCGGGTCCCAGCACAGAAGCGACCACCGGCCGAACGCGCCACCCGGCAAGGAGCTTTCCAGCAGCACGGGATGCGAGCGCCCGGCCACCGCACGAAGATACGCGTACGGCCGGCACTCGCGCTCGACGATTCTCGTATGCACATCCATGACCGGGAAGTCCAACCGCAAAGGGAAGCAGCCCGTCCCTTCCGTATATCAGGATGGCCCTGCCCTGTCAACGTTGCAGCGCGCAGTGCGCGCGCTGGACGGGCTGCCCTCCGACTCGTATACTGACCCGTCTCGACACACCTGAATTGCCCGGAGGGCATCATGCAGAGCAACCAGGACGCGATGACCAAGCGAGAGATGAACCTGCGCATTTTCCGGGGCGAGCCCGTGCCCCACGTATTCTTCCAGCCGCGCATGGAGCCCTGGTATGCCTGGCACAGGGAGGTGGAGGTCCTGCCCCCGGCCTGGGAGGGCTATTCCCTGCTGGAAATGTACGATGAACTCGACCTCTCCATGCGCTACGTGCACTATTACACCGGCATGCCCAATCCGGTCGAGACCCATCACACCGAGCACATCGAGTTCGCCCGCGTCCAGGGCGCCGAAGAGGCAACGATCGTCACGAAGACGCCCCACGGCAGACTGGTCGAGAAGCAGCACCTGACCACGGACAAGACCTGGCGCACCGTGGAGTTCCCCGTCAAGGGCGCCGATGACCTTCGCAAGCTCAAGTGGCTGCTGGAGCGCAGGCGGATGACGTTCAACGCAGAGAGCTTCCGGCAGGGCAGCGAGTTCCTCGGCGACCGTGGCGAGCCGCAGTTCTGGGTGCCCAAGAGCCCCTACCAGGCCCTGTGCCAGCAGTGGATGAAGCTGGACGATTTCATCTACGCCCTCATGGACGCGCCCGACCTGGTCGAAGAGGTCATGGAGCTGATTGACCGTTCATACGATCCGCTCTACGAGGCCATCGCCGCCGACGAGAGCGTCCGGATCGTCAACTTCGGCGAGAATATCCACGAGCAGCTTCTTTCGCCCGCCTACTTCGAGCGATACCTGATCCCCTGGTATGAGAAACGCTCCGGCCAGTTGCGCGACGCGGGCACCTTCACGCACATCCACATTGACGGATACTTCAAGAACCTGCTTCCGTACCTGGCCGACCTGCCGTTCGACGGCCTGGAGGCGCTCACGCCCGAACCGCAGGGAGACGTGACGCTGGAGGAAATGCGGGATCACGTCGGCGACAAGGTGCTGCTGGACGGCATTCCGGCCGTGCTCTTCCTGCCCACCTGCCCTGAGGAGAAGTTCCGGGAGTGCGTCGAGAAGGTGGTCTCCTACTTCCATCCCCGGCTGGTGCTCGGCATCTCCGACGAACTGCCGGAGGGAGTGGACGAAACGGGCATCGAACGGGTCCGGTGGGTGAGCGAATACTGCCGCGGGGCGGGGTGAGTGTCGCCCCTTACGCGTCCGTGTCGGATGTCCCCTCCTCCAGGGCGTCGCGCGCGGCCTGCTGCTCGGCCGCCTGCTTGGAACGCCCGCGACCTTCCCCGAGTGTGCGGCCGCCGGCCCTCACCGTGGACCGAAACACCGGACGATGATCGGGCCCCTTCGCGCGCACGGTCTCATACCGCGGCGTTCCGTCCCCTCGGGCCTGAGTGCGCCGCTGCAACAGCGACTTGAAATCGTGCCCCCGCTGGTCTTCCTCGGCTTCCTCCAGGTCGTCGCCCAGCGTGCGCAGCACGAAGCGACGTGCGGGCTCCATGCCGCCGTCCAGATATATGGCCCCTACTACGGCCTCGTACACGCATGCCTGGATGGACGGGGGAATCTTCCGGGCACCAAGCCCGTCGTCCACCTTCAGGTATCGGTGCAGCTCCATGCCCCGCGCCACGCGCGCCATCGTCCGCCGCGACACCACGCGGGACTTGATCACCGTCATCTCCCCTTCCGTCGCCTCCGGCAAGGCACGGAACAGGTGAGAGCAGACCACAAATCCCGCCACCGCGTCTCCCAGGAACTCCAGCCTCTCGTTGGAAACCCCGCCCTGCGTGGCCGACGCATGGGTCAGCGCGCGCTCCAGCAGCGCGGCGTCCTGGAAACGATAGCCGATGACCTCCTCAATTGTGTGTTCCTCGGTGCTCATGACAGGGCTATCGTATTCCGTCACCGCCTTCATATCAACCGCCTGATACTTTGCTTTTGGTTTGGGAGTTGTTAGAATATCTTTTCCATTGCAGGGAGAACCGGAGACGCACTCCGGGAGACGACCCACCGCGTCCGATCACACGCACCACAAGCTCCTGACAGGACGGTTGAATGCCCGATATGCTTCTGCCACAGGCCGTTGTTCCCGTGCTCGTGGGGCCTCTGCAGGTGCTGCTGACCATCCTGCCGGGCCTGCTGCTGGCCGCGCTTGGGGGTCTGGCCGCACTGTTCAAGCCCAGTGCCATGAAGAAGGGGCTGCAGCTTCTGTGGCGGCTCAAGTTCACGCTCGTGCCCGTTGCAGCCGCTGTTGTGGGGTTCATCTACCTGCTGCCGGTGGTGTTGCCGGGGGACCGGGCGGCGGCCGGCGAGCGCGTGGAGGGGCGGGACTGGCCCATGTTCCGCGCCGGGCCGGCGCGCCGCGGCGCGCCCGAGAACGCGGAGAGCCCCGTGCAGGGCGGCGTGCAATGGACCTTCGATCACGTGCCGACTTTCTACTCTTCACCCACTGTCGTCGGGAATCGCGTTTACGTGACCTCTGCGGATAAAGGGGTATACAGGGACTCAGGTTCCATCTACTGTCTGGATGCGGACACGGGGGCCATCGTCTGGGTGACGCGTCCGGACGGCTACCGCGCCACGTTCTCCTCGCCGGCGGTCTCCGGAAACCGCCTGGTGGTCGGTGAGGGGCTGCATTTCACGCAGAACGCCCGAGTCGTCTGCGTGGACATCAGCCCGGAGGCCGGGGGCAGGATACTGTGGGAGTACCGGACGGCCAGCCACGTCGAATCCTCACCGTGCATCAGTGACGGCCGGGCGTACATCGGTGCCGGCGACGACGGGTATTACTGTTTCGAGCTGGAACCGGACGCCGAGGGCAACGCGCAGGTGGTCTGGCACTTGCCGGGGGAGGAGTATCCCGACGCGGAGACACCGCCCGTCGTGGCGGACGGCAAGGTGTTCGTAGGTCTGGGCGTGGGGGGCAACGCGGTCTGCTGCCTGGACGCCGAGACCGGCGACGAGCTGTGGCGAGTCGAGACGCCCTATCCCGTTATGAGTCCCCCCACGGTGGCGAACGGCCGGGTGTTCGTCGGCATGGGCAACGGCAACTTCATCCAGACTGCCGAGCAGGTGTTGCAGGCGGAACTGCGGAAGCTGAAGGACGAGGGAGCCGGACCGGACCGGATCGCGGAAGCCAGAAACCGCCTGCAGCCGGCGGGCGAGGTCTGGGCCATCAACGTCGAGAACCCGCAGGACCGCTGGACCGTCAGCGTGCCGCGGACCGTCCTGGGCGCCGTCGCCGCATCGGACGGCAAGCTTTACTTTGGGTCGCGGGACGGGCACCTCCACTGCATCACTCAGGACGGACAAGAAGTGGGCAAGTGGAACGCGCACGAGCCCATCGTGGCATCTCCTGCGTGCACGGATCGCTGCGTCTATTTCGTCACGGCCTCGGGACGGCTTTACGCGCTGGACCGCGAGACTCTGCAACCCGTCTGGGACGTGCAACTGGGCGCAGGCGGACGATTCCTCAGCTCGCCCGCCGTGGCGCGGGGCCACGTCTACGTGGGAACCGAGAAGGACGGCCTGCTCTGCGTCGGGAAGCCGCAGACGGAGGAGGACCGCCCCGTCTGGGCCGGTCCTCTTGGCGGCCCCGGCAGGGGCGGCGCTCTCACCCCCGAGCTGCTGCCGGAGAGGGGTTCTTACCTTTGGTCGTATCCGGAGGCTGAAGGGGGTTCGGCCCCCTCGTTGCAGATTACCGCGCCGGCAGCGGCCATCGGCGGCAAGCTCTACGTGCCCTTCGCCGGCGGAGACAGGAAGGGCCTGGCCTGCCTGCAGGATACCGAGGAAGGCCGCGCGATCGCGCGGGAACTCTGGTTCCACGAAACGTCCAACGGCGTTACCATCTCGCCCGCGGCCACGGAGGAACATGTGTTCGGCGTGGATGGCGCGCCCGGGGACGAGAACCGCGCGCTCTTCTGCCTCGATCCTGCGGACGGGGCCGAACTGTGGAGCAGCCCGGTCGCGCCGGGGGCCACCGGACACTTCCTGCTGGTGGATGATGGGATATACATTCAGAACTCGCCCGGCACGCTCACCTTCCTGAACCTGACCGGAGAGGCGCAGTGGCAGGCGGATGTCGGCACACTCTCGGGAACGCCGGACCGCACGGGCGCAATCCTGCTGGCCGCCACCACGTCCGAACCGGCCCTGATGGCGGTGGATGCGGTTTCCGGCCGGGAGCTATGGCGGGCAGATCTCGGGGCGGCGCCGACCACCGGGCCCGTCATCCGCGGAAAAACGGTCTTTGTAGGCACCAAAACCGGAATCCGGGCACGGAGCCTGCTTGACGGAAATGACCTGTGGAGCGGACCAGAGG
Source organism: uncultured candidatus Brocadiaceae bacterium (assembly GCA_964448935.1). Taxonomy (GTDB): domain Bacteria; phylum Planctomycetota; class Brocadiia; order SM23-32; family SM23-32; genus CAYVBE01. The sequence continues at coordinate 12,193 of CAYVBE010000044.1, read as the reverse complement.
AGCAAGTCAGCTCGGCCATCACGGTAACGCGCGAGTCGGTCGCTTACGTAACCCATGCGGGCGACCTGGTGGTGCTGGACCCGCAAGACGGTTCGGAGAGCGCCCGCTGCGCCGGCGCCGTGTCCGGGGTGCCGCCGGTTCTGGCTCAGGGCGGCATATTGTTCGCCGCGGAGCAGGCTCTCATGGTCTGCAATCCGGGCGAGGAGCCGCCGAGCCGCTGGATGGACATCTCATGGCTGGGCCGCCCGTCCAGCCCCATGATCATGGCGTCACGCCGGGTCTACTTTGCGACGGACCAGCAGGGATTCATTCGCGCCGGGGAATGGAAATGACCTCCGAGAGAAAATGGGTATTCTACTTCTCAGAGCCCCTCCCGGAGGGCGCGGGCGAACCGCGCGAGCTTCTGGGCGGCAAGGGCGCCAGCCTTCGCGCCATGATCGAGGCCGACCTGCCGGTGCCGCCCGGCTTCACCATCTCCACCGAGTGCTGCCGCCACTTCTTCGAGAATGACCACACCTGGCCGGAGACGCTGGAGCGGCAGGTGCGCGAAAACCTGCAGCGGCTGGAGTCGGACATGGGGCGTCGGTTCGGACGCGGCAGCAGCCCCCTGCTGGTGTCGGTGCGCTCCGGCGCGGCCGTTTCCATGCCGGGCATGATGGACACGCTGCTGAACGTCGGCCTGCACCCCGGCCTGGCGGGCGAGGTGCCGGACGAGGACCAGTTCTGGCAGATCTACGTCGAATTCATCGCCATGTACGCGCACACCGCCGCCGAGCTGGAGGCGGACCTTTTCTCGGATATACTGGAGGAGGCCGAGAGGCAACCCGGCGAGGAACTCGCGGAACGCGCCATCTCCCTCTACGAGGACCGCGCCGGGAGCCGATTCCCCAGGACGCCGTGGGAGCTGCTGGCCGAGTGCATTGACACCGTCTTCCGCTCCTGGAAAAACGAGCGCGCGGTCAAATACCGCGGGCGCAACGAGGTGCGCAACCTTCCCGGGACGGCGGTCACCGTGCAGGCCATGTTCCCGTCCCGCGTCTCGGGCATTCTTTTCACCCAGGACCCCAACACGCTCAGCGCGCAGCGCATGATCATCGAAGCCTCCTACGGCCTCGGCGAGGCGGTCGTCAGCGGCAACGTCAGTCCCGATCGCTATACGGTCAGCCGCGAGGACTTCGGCGATTTCGAGAGCACCGTGGGCAAGAAGACCCACGCAGTCCGTGCGCTCGGCGACGAGACGGAATACGATCCCGACGCAGCTTGCCTGGACGCCGACCAGATACGGCAGATCTGCCAGATCGGGCTACGCATCGAGGATTACTTCGACATGCCCATGGACATCGAATGGGGCCTGGCCGAGGGGGAGTTCGCCCTGCTGCAAAGCCGGGCCATCCGGGGTCTGGAAGTGGCGCAGGACGTGGAGGTTGCCCGCGAGGAGGCCATCGAGAAGCTGGAGACGATCGCCGGCGACGAGCACCGCGTCTGGGTGATCCACAACCTGGCGGAGACGCTGCCCTGCCCCACGCCGCTGACCTGGGATATCATCCACGACTTCATGAAAGGCAACGGCGGGTTCGGGCGGATGTATCAGGAACTGGGTTACAGCCCCTCCGATGCCGTCCGCGAGGACGGATTTCTGGAGCTGGTCTGCGGGCGCATCTACGCCGACCCGGAGCGCATGGCGCAGCTGTTCTGGGGCGACATGCCCCTGGTCTACGACGTGGACCAGGTGGTGTCCGACCCCCGGAAGCTGGAGCAGGCGCCCGACAACTTCGACGCGGACCGCGTGGACGGGCGTTTTCTGCTCGGCCTGCCCGGGCTGCTGTGGTCCATGTTCCGCAGCGCAAGACGGCTGAAGGAACTGCGGCGCAACGCGGCGGACCGTTTCGAAAACCGCGTTCTGCCCCCATATCTCGAATACGTCAAACGCACGCGAGACAAGAACCTGTCGGAACTCGGGGACGATGAATTATTGGCGGAACTCGACGAGCGGCGCGGGCGGGTGCTGAACGAGTTCGGGGCCGAGTCCCTGCTGCCCGGTTTCGTGGGGGGACTGGCCCTGCAGGAACTGACTGAACTCTTGCGGCGGCTCGGCGGCGACGACGGGGCCGCCCTGGCCAACACGTTGACCGTTGCGCTGGAAGGCGACCTGTCCATCGAGCAGGACGTGCTGCTCCACAAAGTCGCGTCGGGCGAAGCCACAATGCAGGAGTTTCTGGACCGTTACGGGCACCGCACGGTGGGGGAGATGGAACTGATGGAGCCGCGCTGGCGCGAGGACCCCTCCTACCTGGAACAGGTCGCGGCGCGTATGAAACGATCCGACGGCCGTTCACCGGAGGATGTCCACCGCGACAACGCCGCCAGACGCGAAGCGGCCGAGGAGGAGCTGCCCGAAAGACTTGCGGAATGGGGCGGCAGGTCCTTCGCCGAGGACGTTGACGACCTTTTGCACCAGGCGCGCGGGCTGCTGCCGTATCGGGAAAACGGGAAATACTACCTCATGATGGGCTACGAACTCATCCGGCAGGTCATACTCGAGCTGTCCGATCGCTGGGCGCTCGGAGACGACATCTTTTTCCTGACCCGCGCGGAGCTGGACCGCTTCCCGCGGGCGCGGGAGGAACTCGAAGATACAATTGCCGCGCGGAAGGTCCGTCACAAGGCAGTCCAGCGCCTGGAGATGCCGGACGTGATAGACTCGCAGAACCTGGAGAACCTGGGTCTGCCGGAGGAGGTGGCGGAAACGACCGACCACCTGCAGGGAGACGGCGTGGCCGCCGGCGTGGCCACGGGGACGGCGCGGATCGTCTTCGACCCGCGCGAGGCCGGGGAGCTGGGCGTGGAATACGTGCTGGTATGCCCCTCGACCGATCCAGGCTGGGCGTCGCTCTTTGCGGATGCGCGCGGCCTTATCGTGGAACGCGGCGGCGCCCTGTCGCACGGCGCTATCGTGGCGCGGGACTTTGGCATACCGGCGGTCGTCTGCCCGCAGGCTACGAGCCGCATCCCCGAGGGCGCGGTCATCCGGGTGGACGGCAATCGCGGCATAATCGCTATTCTGGAGGATTGAGGGCCTTCCCATGCTGCAGCAAGCCTACCACTTGATCCTGGCCATTGCCGATCCCCTGCTGGGCTGGCTGCTCGTGCTGCCGCGGGACGCCGTCATCGTCATCGTGGCCCTCAGCACCGCCTGCGTGCTCACACTGGTGCGCATCTTCACCTCGAACCAGGACCTGCTGGAGCGCTGCGCCGAGGACAAGAAGACCCTGAAGTCACGCATCAAGAAGACGAAACGGCAGGACCACACGAAGGAGGCGGCGGACGCCGTCGCAGCCGCACAAAGCGAGCTGAACGAACACGGGCTGGACCTGACCGACAAGGACATCGGCAGGCTGAAGTCCGATCTGGCCGGCGCGGTCAAACGGGCCCGCAAGTCAAGGCTGGAAGAAGCGCGGCAGATGGTGGCGCTGAAATCCCTGAAGCAGGAGGCACTGCCCCTGCTGGCGGCCATCCTGCCCGTCGCGCTGCTGGCCACCTGGTGTTTCGCGCGGCTCAACTACCATCCGCCCCGGCCCGATGAACCGGTCCAGGTGGTGGCCCACTTTCCCATCTCCGAAGCGGGCGGAACGGTCCACCTGGTGCCGCAGCCCGACATGCAGACCGAGCAGGGGTGGATCAAGGAGATTCAGGCGGTGACCGACGCGCCCCAGCCGTACGGCCGTGCCACCTGGCTGGTGCGCGCAGACGACCGCCCCGAGCCCTACCCCTTGATCCTCCGCTACGAGGACGGCGAGTACCGGCACGAGCTGCTGGTGGGCCAGGAGACCTATTCCGAGCCCATCAGCCTGCAGAAGCCCGGCTCGCGGGAGCACGCCGTGGAGCTTAAGCTGCGGCCGTTCAAGCCCTTCGGCGTCATCCCGCGCCTGCCCTGGATCGGCCTGGCCCCGTGGCTGGTCGCCTACCTGCTCATCACCATCCCCTTCGTGCCGCTGCTGAAGCGGTTGTTCGGCATCTACTGACATTCGGTCGCCCCAACTTGGAATTGGCTTGCCGGTGCAATTAGAATAGCCCCTCCGGCAATCCCTGCGGCAGGCGACACCACGGAGGCGGCGAATGCGGTTCCCATTTGTCCGGTTGCGAACGGCCTTCAGCCACGTGGGCAGTATCCTGGTCGTGTTCGCCGCCCTTCTGCTGGTCCCCCTCATTCTCTCCTTCGGCTATGGCGGGTGGACGGGGCTGGACGTTCCCGTCGGCACCTACGCCATACCCATCGTGATCTTGCTGGTGGTGGGGGGATTGTGCTGGCAGCACGTGCGCCGGCCGCGCTCGCGCCGCCGGCTCAGCACGCTGGACGCCATGCTCATCTGCCTGTTTAGCTGGGTCATGGTCAGCGCGGTGGGCGCCATTCCCCTGGCCTACGGGTTGAAGGGCGTGGGCTACCTGGACGCCTACTTCGAGGCGATGAGCGGGTTCACGACCACCGGCATCACCATGCTGACCGGTCTGGACGACATGCCGAAGTCACTCCTCTTCTGGCGCTCTATGACCCAGTGGGTGGGCGGCCTGGGCATACTGACGTTTTTCCTGGTGGTGGTCTATCAGGGTGGCCTCTCGCACGCGCTGTTCAGCGCGGAAAGCCACAAGATATCGGGCAAACGCATCGCCCCCGGCATGTGGCACACACTGAAGATCCTGTGGCTGATCTACGGCTTCTATACGTTCCTGATCGCGGTGGGCCTGTTCGTCAGCGGAACGAGTGTCTACGACGCCATCTCCCACGCCTTCACCTGCCTGTCCACCGGCGGATACTCCCCCTACGACGCCAGCATCGCGTATTACGAAGAGGACCCCTCCGTTCACCATCTGGCGATCGAGTACATCCTCATCTTCGGCATGTGGGCGGGCGGGACGAACTTCCTGATCCACTACCGGCTGCTGACCGGCAAAATCAAGAGCCTGTGGGACAACGACGAGATGCGCATGTGGTGGGTGATCCTGGGCGGGTCCCTGGCCGTTGTTCTGCTCTCCCGGCTGCATTCCGTGCGAGACGCCGCTTTCGGCGAGAGCTTCCGCCACAGCCTCTTCCAGGTCATGTCCATCGCCACCACCACCGGGTTCGGCACGCGCGATATCGGCGGAGATTACTTCCACCCGGCGGCGCGGATCGTCTTCCTGGTTTTGATGTTCATCGGCGGCTGCGCGGGCTCAACCGGGGGCGGTTTGAAGGTCATACGGATCGTGATCCTGTGGAAGTTGATGATTCGCCAGATGCGGCGCGCGGTAAGTCCGCCCAGCGCGGTTAACCTGCTGCTGGTGGACCGCAAGAAAGTGGACCGAAACGAGGCATACCGAACCGCCGCCCTGCTGTTCGCCTGGGTCTGCCTGCTGCTCATCGGCTCGCTGACGACCGCGGCCCTGAGTTCCCATGGCGCTCTGGCCAGCTCGTCCGGCATGTTTAGCGCACTGGGCAACATCGGGCCCTGCTATATCAGCGTCCAGGGAATGGCGGAGCTGCACCCCGGAATCAAGCTCATGTACATACTGGGAATGCTGGCGGGGCGTCTGGAGATCGTGCCGCTGCTGGTGCTGTTCAGCCGCCGCGCCTGGCACTGACAAGGAAAGGAACGGAGGTCTCACATGAGAACCGTAATCGCGGGGGCCGGAATGGTCGGTCGGGGTCTGGCCCGACGCCTGATGGAGGGCAAGCACGACGTGGTCGTGATTGACGCGGACCGGGAGGTCTGCGAACAGGTCTATTCGGAATTGGGTGTGCCCACCATCCATGGCTCGGCCACCTCCATCAACACCCTGGAGGAGGCCGAGCTGGACCAGGCCGACTGCGCCGCGGCCGCCATGAGGCGCGACAGCGACAACCTGTGCTTCGCCGTGCTGGCCAAGCACATGGGCGTCTCGCGCACCATCGTGCGCATGCGCGACCCCCGTTACGAGGAGGCATATAAGCTGGCCGGTGCTGACCGCGTCCTGAACATCGTGGAGCTGTACGTCAACCAGTTCACCTGGGAGATAGAAGAGCCTTTGATACAGGAACTGACGGCCTTCGGCGAGGGCAAGGCCAGCATCGTGTTCGTGCGCGTTCCGGAGGAGTCGCAGGCCTGCGGCCGCACAGTGGAGCAGATAGCGCGGTCATCCGACTTCCCCGAGGACTGCGTGATCGCCGCCATCTTCCGCCCGGAGACGGGCCAGTTCATCATCCCACGCGGCCATATCACCATCGAAGGGGGCGATCGAGTCTACCTGGCCGCCAACACGGAGGACATCCAGCGGGCCGCCCGCTACCTGGGCGTCCGCTGAGCGACCGCGAATGACGGCTCGTATTCAGCCGCGTGGCCCAACTTAGGACTACGCTCAATCTCGGCGCACTCTCATCCCGAACCCGCCGGAGGCGTCGAAGGTGTCCAGGCACGCGACGTCTGGGGGCGCATCCCGCAGGAAACGGGGCGTGACCTGAAGGGGCGCGGGCTCCATCCATAGACCCACCACTTCATCGTTCGAGACCGCGCTCAGCGTGACCCGGACGCCCCCGTCCTCGAAGGTCACCTCCCGCCGTTCGGTTCCGGGGTAGATGTCCACCAGTAGTTCTTTCGCCGGGCCGTCCTTCAGGTGCTGAGGGTCGCCCGTCAACTGCAGGATCACGGCACCCTCGCGCACCAGCACGGGGATGCGCTCCAGCGGCGCCTCCATCTCGACGAACCCCGGCCCCTCGTGCGTCGCCTCCGGCCTCTCCAGCTCCGTCCACGTGCCCGCAGGCAGGTACACGCTCCGGGACCGCGCTCCGGCGGTCATCACGGGCGCCACCAGCAGGTCCGGGCCGAGCATGTACTGGTCGTCCAGCGTGTGGACGTTCGGCTCGTCGGGGAACTCCAGCGCCATGTGCCGCATGATGGGCACACCGGTCCGAACCGTTTCCTCGGCCGCTGCCAGCAGGTAGGGGATCAGCCGGTAGCGCAGCTTCACGTAGCGGGTGACGATTTCCTCCGCCTCTTCACCATATTCCCACGGCTCGCGCGGCGTGGTGCCGTGGAAGCGCGCGAACGGCGAGAGCAGTCCCCACTGCGCCCAACGCACGTAAAGCTCCGGCGAGGGCTTGGGGCCGGTGAAGCCGCCGATGTCGTGGCTCCAGAAGGCGATGCCCGTAAGGCCGGCCGACAGCCCGCCCCTCATGCAACACCTCATGGCGCGCCAGTGTACCTGCGTGTCGCCGGCCCAAGTGCCCGCGAACCGCTGGCTGCCGGTGTAGCCGCTTCGGCCCCAGATGATCGGCTCGCCGGTCTCCTCGACGGTGGCCTCGAAGACGGCCTGGTTGTAGAGGAACAGGTAGAGATTGTGCATCTCGGCACCTTTGCGGCCGTCGTGGAAGACCGCCGACTCCGGCACTCGCTCGCCGTAATCCGGCTTGAAGACGCGTGCCCCGGCGCGAAGAAGCTCCTTCAAATGGCCCTGCCACCAAACCTTCGCCGCGGGGTTGGTGAAATCCAGCGCGCCCACAGGCGAATCTCCCTCGGCACGCGCCACCCCGCCGTCGGGCAATTTCACCAGGTAGTCCTTCTTCTTCGCCTCTTCGTATATGTCGGTTCCTTCCGGCAGATAGGGGTTGATCCAGAGGCCGGCCGCCAGGTTGTCGCCGTCCAGCTCGCGGAAGATGGACTCGCGGTCCGGGAACTCCTCCTCGTTCCAGTCGAAGTCGCAGGCGTCCACGCCGTAGATCGGATACCAGTGGGTCTTCATCCAGGGCGGGTCGAAGTGCATGACGTCGCAGGGGATGCGCTTCTCGCGCAGCGTTTTCGCGACCGTCCGTATCTCGTCCCAGCTCTTGTAGGCGCAGCGGCTCATCCAGGCGCCGAAGGCCCATTTCGGCGGCATCTGCGCGCGACCGGTCAGTCCCGTGTAGAGGCCCAGAAGTTCCTTCAAACCATCGCCCACGAACAGGAAGAGGTCTATCGTGTCGTCCTCGGTCAGAAAGCTGCCGACCGTGTAGGTGAAGTTGCCGATCTCCCAGTAGCTGCGGAAGGTCGAGTGCAGCATCATGCCCCACCCGCGCGAGGAGAACAGGACGGGCACGGCCTTGTAGCTGAGGTCCGTGGTGTTCAAACCGCACGTGTCGGCGGTCCAGATGGTGGCACGGGTGCCGGTCTTCTCGACCGTGTTCCATTTCTCGCCCATGCCGAACAGGCGGTCGTCGTTGTGGATGCGCCAGCTCAGGAAGGGGTGCTCCCCTTTCTCGGAGGTGCGGAAACCCAGCGGCGGCGTCACCAGCCCACCGGCCGCCCATTCCTCGTTCTCCAGTCGCCAGAGTTCTGTGCCCTGCTCATCCAGCAGCGCCGCGTAGAACGGCGCACGGTTCACGTAGAACCGCGCGCCGGCGGCGTGCATGGCCCAGCCGCCCTCGGTTTGCCCGAAACGCGCCTCCGGCGGCTCCGGCAGCGCGCCGTCCAGCATGGCGCTGCTATCGCTAAACTGTGCTTCCCCGCGCCAGGCCCTCAACCGCAGAATGCCCGGCGCGACCGGCTCAACGCTGAGGTGCATGGCCAGCTCGTCCACCGTTTTCAAGTCAACCGTCAGGCGTCCGTGTTCCATCGCGGCTTCGGTGCCCTCCTTCGCCCAGTCGTACCCGAAGCCCGGCCGATGGAAGATGCGCCCGTCGTCCGTCAGAACGCCATGGATGTTTTGGGCCATGTTTGAATTGTTCTTTCCGAAGTAGAGGATCGTCAATAACGCCGGTAAGAGCGCAATCCTGATCCGGCGGCCTCAAGCATGCGCTGAAGCAGGCGTTCGCGGGCGGCGTGCAGCCGGTCGGCGTAGCTCTCGTCGCCGGCGTGGTTGGTGTATTCGCCGGGATCTTCGGCCAGGTCGTAGAGCACCTCGGCGCCGGGCGCGTAACGGATGTACTTGGTGTCGGCCGAGCGGAGCATGGCACATATCCCTCCGAACGGAGGTCCGTGCATGGCGAGGGAGTTCTGCCGCGGCTCGCCCTCCTCTCCCGTCAGTTGGGGCGCCAGGCTCCGGCCCTGGACCTCGGGTGGAATGGGCACGTCCGCCAGGTCGCAGAGCGTGGGCAGCAGGTCTACGGCCTCCACCAGCTCCTCGGGGCGCTGTCCGCCTTTCAGCCCGGCGGGCCAGTGCAGAATGACCGGCAACCGCATGACCTCCTCGTAGAAACTCGACTGCTTGGACACCATCCCGTGGTCGCCGTCCATGTCCCCGTGGTCGGACATGAACAGGATCAGCGTATCGTCCAGTTCTCCCCGGTCCTCCAGGAAGTCCAGCAGCCGCCCCACCTGCCGGTCCACCAGCGTACACATGGCGTAGAAATACCGGCGCCTCTCCGCCCATTCCCCGTCCGTGACGGTCTCGTGGTGGCGCAGGAAATTGCACAACGGCGACGGTTTGTCGGCGGCCTCGCCCTCACGGCGATGCGGCGCGGGCAGGGCTGCGTCCTCGTACAACTCGTAGATATCGCGCGGGGGATTCAGGGGCGGGTGCGGGGCGTACATGCCGACGTGAGCGAACGTGCGCCGCCCCATGGCCAGCACGTCCATGGCCGCCGAGGCCGCGAAACCGCTGTGGCTCACCTCGCCGGGCGCCTCCACCGTCCATCGGGCAAACGACCCGCCCGACGCGGCGCGCTGGATGGGCCGCGGCACGCGCATCACGTCCACGTACTCCGGGTGATTGGCGCGCAACCAGCGCAGGTGCGCGTCGTCATAGCTGCCCGGCTCCTCGCTGAGCGCCATGTAATCGAAACCGTAGCGCCGCGCGGGTTCCGGGTCAAGGTCAGTCTCCATGTGCGGCTCGAAATGGAGCTTGCCGAGCTGGGCGGTAAGGTAGCCCGCCCCCCGGAACACCTCGGCGCAGGTCGGACCACGCTCGGGTGGGAACGCCGGCCCGTTGGTCAGGACTCCCGTGCGGCACGGATACTGGCCGGTCATGAAGCTGACCCGGCTGGGCATGCACAGGGGGTTCTGCGCGTAGCAGTGCTGCAGCGAGACACCGTCGTGGGCCAGGCGGTCCAGGTTCGGGGTGCGGATGGCCGGGTTGCCGTTGGCGCCGACGGAGTCGTAGCGCATGTGATCGGTGGTGATCCAGACGATGTTTCGCGGCCGGCGGTTCTCGGGCACGGTTGCTTCCTCCCTGGTGGTCCGGTGTGCGCCCATCTTATCACCGGGCGCCGCATCTTCAAGCCTCCGTAAGCTTGCGCGAGTCCGAACGGCCCATTACGCTCACGGTGCCAGAACCTTTCGAAGGACGCGGCCATGGAAGTCCCTGAACTGCACGAATGGGACCTGACGCCGAAGGAGGCGATCCGGCTTCAGGGGGAGTTGGCGCAGCGGGTGCGGCTCTGCCCGCTGCCGGAGAAGATTGAGCTGGTGGCCGGGGCGGACCTGGCCTTCAGCCGCAAGCGGGACCTGGTGTTCGCCTCGGTCGTGGTGCTGCGGCTGCCGCAGATGGAGGAGGTGGAGCGGGTGGACATCCACATGGACTGCCCCTTCCCCTACGTGCCGGGCCTGCTGACCTTCCGTGAGGGGCCGCCGGTCGTGCGCGCCTTCCGGCAGATCGAGCACCGTCCGGACGCGGTGATCTTCGACGGGCATGGGTTCGCCCATCCGCGCCGCGTCGGCCTCGCATCGCACATGGGACTCTGGCTGGGGCTGCCCACCGTGGGCTGCGCCAAGAGCCGCCTGACCGGGGAGCACGGTGAACCGGGGGCGCAAAAGGGCGCATCGGTGGCTCTGACGGACGACGGGGAGCAGATCGGCGTCGTGCTGCGCACCAGGACGGATGTCAAACCCGTCTTCGTAAGCCCCGGCCACCTGGCGGACTTCGAGAGCAGCGTCCGGCTGGTGCTGCGCTGCGCCACCAGATACCGCCTGCCGGAACCGACGCGGCAGGCGCACCTTGCCGTCGGCAGACTGAAGAAGAGAGTACTGGCCTGAAATCACTCCTCGTCCAGGCCCACCCCCAGTGCTTCGTCCAACTCCTCGTGCAGCGTTTCCAGGCTGACCCAGCGCACCTGCAGGCCCTCCTCGTCGGCAATATCGTCCAGCATGGCGGAGATGTGCTTCAAGCGCGCGCAGTGCGGGTCCTCATCGCGGTGCCAGGCGACCACGTTGGAGGTGACGAAGTGGATGACCTTGATGTCCACCTGGTCCTCCTGCATCCGCTCGAGCTGGCGGTAGATCAGGTCGCCGGCGTATTCGTGGAAGTCCGGCTCCTCGATGCGCAGGTGCGGCGGCGTGTAGGTCTCGCCGGTCAGGAAGGAGGCCGCCTCGAAGTCGCTGGTCACCGGCACCTCCAGGAATTCCATCGTGCCTGCTGCCGAGCGATCCAGCGGATCGGTGTGGTGCGGGAACGGGTATGCCTGGTACCACATACTGCACTGGTCGTTGTCCATCCGACCCGGCAGCGAACAACTGCCCTGGGAGAAACCCTCCATGCACGCCACGTGGTAGGTGTAATCGTTGGCGCTGAAAAACCCCGGCCGGAAGGCGGCAGGAGGCTTGCTCAGCTCGTTATCCCAGACCGTGCGTGCCAGGCCGACAATCTCCCGCTGCCGGTCGTAGCTGTAGGAGCCGAGGCACGCCTGGTACCCGCTGAGCTGGGGGTGGCAGAGAAGGCCGACCTCACACCCCTCCCCCGACAGCTGCTCGATCTGGTAGCGTAGCCGCCCTGCGGCCTCCGGGGCCACGAAAAAGGTCGCCTTGAAACCCAGTTCCATCAGGCACTCAGCGAATGCTGCGGGCGCGGCGTGTGCATCGTCCCATCGTTCGGCCCCGTGGACCTCCTGCCGGCCGCCTGCCGGCAGGCAGTCCATTGAAAACACCACGTTGAGCGTCTCTTCTTGATTCAACTGTCTTCTCCCGTCAGAAGTCCCGCCAGTGTAGCCCTCTCAAAAGCTCCGCTCAAGTGGCAGCAATCCGTCGCGATATGCCTCGTGAACTTCCCTCCGCACATCGGCGAACAGGTGCACGCCACGCTCCCGCCAGTCCTCTATGCGGGCGGCGCACTCGGCCCACACCGACTCGACCTCAGCCGCATCCGTGCCCAGGCGCTCCGCGAGAACGCAGCAGAGACGTTCCCGGGGCATCTCGGCCGCGAACTCGTCGTCCCCGGGCACCCAGCGATACAGTTGAACGTGCCGGTCGTTCACACGGTAGGTGACGCTCCGCACCCG
>CAYVBE010000043.1:0-24184 GCA_964448935.1 uncultured candidatus Brocadiaceae bacterium | reverse complement strand
CGCGGTTGCCGATGATGGCGCCTTCCAGGAAATCCCGTCCGCGTTCATCCACGCCCCGCTCCAGGCGTTCTTCGGCCTGCTTGATGATGCCGCTCAGCCCCAGCCGCAGGACGTTGTCGTAGCCGGGACAGTGGTGGTCGAAGTCGAAAACCGGGGGACCGATGGAGAGGCCCGGCTCTCGGACCGTCCCGAGGCGTTCGGCGGCCCGGCTCTGGAGGTCCATCTGTTTGGGCTGGCGCATCAGCCACCCGCCGAGCCCGCCCAGGTCGGCCCGATGGCTGCCCCAGCGGTTGCGCGGAATGCCGGTGTCCAGTTCGTAGAAGAACGGGAAGTGGCGGAAGACCTTGACCGGGCACTTCTCGGCAGCGGTCTCGTAGATAAGCGCCTTGCGCCGGCACGGCCCCCACTCAGGGTGCCGCGCGCTGCTTGCGTCCATCTCAGTGCAAAGGTCGTCCACCTCGCGCGGGTAGGCCGAGTAGAACGCGTCCATCTCGGCCTCGAAATAGGGATACTCGTCCAGGAATCGCACATCTGTCGTCTCGGTTGCGCTCATGGTCAGGGTCCCCCGATGCGGCCCCGGCCGGCATACTCCGACCAGATGGCGGCATGACTGTATCTTCCAAGCAGGCGGCACTTCAGTTCCTGCGACCCGGGATCATCCCAGAGATTGTTCACCTCCAGCGGATCCTCCTCCAGGTCAAACAAGCAGTTGTTGCCCTCGCGGGCGAAGAGAATGAGCTTGTAGCGGTCGGTCACCAGGGTCCGGCACCGCACGGGTCGCGGCAACTTCGGACCAAACAGGCGGTTCTCCTCTTTGGCAATGATGAGCGAGCGTTCGGCCGGTCCCCGGCCCTCATCCAGGCAGGCACACAGGCTCTTGCCGTCGAACCACGGCTGTGCGATGCCCTCCGGCCTGACGCCATGGTTGGGATGCGGCCGCAGATTTTCCAGCGGCACGCCGGCGTAGTCCAGCACGGTTGGGGCGAAGTCCAGCAGGCTGGCCGGCGCGGCTACCTCCTGCCCGGCCACGCCGTCCGGCACGCGCCATATATACGGCACGCGCACCAGTTCCTCGTAGGGCAGCATGCCTTTGCAGATCAGGTGGTGGGCGCCCAGATAGTCAGCGTGGTCGGCCATGAAGACGACAACCGTGTTATCGTCGCGGCCCGCCTCGCGCAGGCCGTCCATAACGCGGCCGACGCACTCGTCCACGTGCGTGACCATGCCGTAGGTCTGCGCCAGCATCTCCCTCAGACCGCGCTCGTCCCAATCCCCCAGCGTGATGCCGTGCGCCCAGCGCGGTATATCGGGCATGTCGGTTGTGGGCTCGGCCCAGCGTTCGGGCAGCTCGATAACATCCGGGGCATACATCTCGCTATAGGGCTTGCATGCCGCGAACGGGTGGTGCGGATCGGGGAACGAGCACCACAGGAAAAAGCGCTCGTCTTCCGGCAGGCCGCAGATGTAGTCCACAGAGCGGTCCGCGATCCAGTGGTTGTAATGCAGCTCCGGTGGGATATCCATCCGCCAGGTCCGCGTCAGCCCGCTCTCGGGCACGCGCGCGATTTCGTCCCCGTAGTAGGACCAGCTTGCACGTCGCTCGGGCGCGGTTAGGTCTTCGGCCAGCTCGGGATGCTCGCGGGAAAGCCAGTTGGTGTAATCGCCGAAGATGTAGTTGACGTGCCCGCCGACGAACTTGCAGCTCTCAAAACCGAAGTACCCGGCCGGGATTCCATCAACCTGGCCCGATTTCCACCCGTCGTGCCATTCGGGCGAGCTCCCATCGCTCCACGGCTGGAGGTGCAGCTTGCCGACCGAGCCGGTGCGGTAGCCGGCGTCGCGCAGCACGGAGGCGACGGTCGGCACGTCCCAGGGAATCTTGGAGCCGTTGGTGTAGACGCCGTGCTGGCGGCTGGAGAGGCCGGTGAGGATGCTGACGCGCGAGGGCGTGCAGACGGGGTTTTCGCAGTAGGCGCGCCGGAAGCGCGTGCCCTGCCCGGCCAGGCGGTCCAGATTCGGAGTCTGCACGTCCGGGTGCCCGGCCGCGCCCAGGCAGGCCGCCTGCATCTGATCCACGCAGAAGACGAGGAAGTTCGGCGGCTGGTTCATCGTCCGTTCGATGCCTTGATGTCAGAGGACATGACACAAACCCACCCGGAGACAGGCGTCTCAGGCCCGCAGCCGGTCCCGGCGGGGCACCCCCGCTGCGGCAAGTCGCTATTTGACATAAGCCGTATCCGCGTCTACTCTAGGATAGACAATACCACCGGCTTGAACAAGCCCGTTGGGGTTAGCTTCTGACCTTTTATGGTAACCTTTTGACATGCCCGACGAGGAACTGACCATCCACCCGTGGCCCAGGCCCGCTCCCCTGTCCGGAGCGCCGGTGTGGTGCGCCGTGGTGGGCGAACTCACCGGATACGGCAACTCCAGCCGCACCAGTGTGTCGGCGGGGTTCCACCCCCATCTCGTCACGCGCGGGCACGGCACCTTCGACTCCTCGCACGGGGTCGTCGAGGTCGGACCGGGGGATATGTTCTGCCTGTGGCCCGGCATGGCGCACAGCTTCCGGGAGGATCCGGACGACCCCTGGCGTTTCTACTGGACGCGCCTGGACGGGGAGGGAGCCGAGGAGATGGCGCGCGACATGGGCTACGCGCCGGCGGACCGTGTGCGCCGCCCCGGGGACCCGGAGCGCGCCATCCGCTGCTTTCGCGATCTGTTCCGCTGCTACAGTCAGCAGGAAAACCGGGACCCTTACGAGGCACTATCGCTGCTCTACGAGCTGGTGGCCGCCTGCCGGGGGCCGGGACCCGCGGCCTCACGGCGGAGCCCGCGGGCACATCTGGTGGAGGAGGCAAAAGCGCTGGTGGAGTCCCTGCTGGATACGGGTATCAACGTGAGCGGCCTGGCGGAGCGGCTGAACGTAAGCCGTCAGGCCCTGCTGGCGGCCTTCCGGCAGGAGGCGGGCCTTACGCCCGTGGACTACATCCAGACGATGCGGCTGGAGCGGGCGAAGCAGCTTCTGACCACCACCGACCTGAAGATCAGTGCGGTGGCCCACTCCTGCGGCTACGGGCACGAGAAGTACTTCTACCGCCGCTTCCGCGAGCTGGCCGGCTGCACCCCCGGCGAATGGCGCGCACGGCACGCGGTTGATGTGTAGTTTCCTGCGGGCGGTTCCCGCGCGAAAGCGGTCTGGAGGGCCACGCTCCGTCATGGCCGGTCGTTCTGCGGTGGACGGCACGGAAACGACGAGATTGCCGCGCCCGCGAACGGCGCGGGCTCGCAATGACGGCGCGCGCGGGCGGCCGCAGTGCCCTCACCCGAACTCCGGCGGGTTGCCGCCGTAGCAGTCGGTGAACCACCCCTCCCAGGCGGTGGACAGTTCCTTGACCAGGTCCGGCCGGTCGTCGGCGAGGTCGTTGGTCTCGGTGCGGTCCTCGTCCATGTTGTAGAGTTCCCACGGGCCGCGCTTGCTGACCAGCTTCCAGCCGTCCCGCCGCACGGCCCGGCCGGTTCCCCACTGCCAGAACACAGTCCGACCGTCTGCACCGTCCCCGCCCTCCAGCACGGGCAGGAAGCTCGTCCCCTGCATCGGCACGATGTCCTGGCCGTTGAAGCGCTCGGGATACTCGGCACCGGTGATGTCAACGAATGTGGCCATAAAGTCAATGAAGTGCCCCGCCCAGTGGCTGATGCGGCCGCCTTCCGCGATGCGCGCCGGCCACCGCGCAACCAGCGGGGTGCAGACGCCGCCCTCGTGGCTCCAGTTCTTGTACTTGCGCAGCGGGGTGTTGGCCACGTTGGCCCAGCGCTGCTGCAGCGACGACCAGCGGCCCATGGTGCCGATCGGCGCATCGCCGACTTCGACGCTCTCCGCGCTGGCCCCGTTGTCGGAGCAGAACAGCACCAGCGTGTTCTCCTCCTCGCCGAGTTCGCGCAGCTTCCGCAGCACCTTGCCGATTCCCTGGTCCATGCGGTCTATCATGGCGGCATAGACCTCCATGCGCCTGGCCTGGTCGCGCTGCTCCTCCCGGCTCAGGCTGTTCCACTCCGGGTGCTCGCGTTCGCTGAGGGGTGCGGTCTTCCGGTCCACCAGCCCCCGTTCGAGCTGCCGGGCGTAGCGCGCCCGCCGGATGGCGCCGTAGCCGATGTCGTACATGCCCTCGTACCGCGCAATGTCCTCCGGCCACGCCTGCATGGGGTCGTGGGGTGCGTTGTAGGCCAGGTAGAGGAAGAACGGGCGGTCGTCGTCCTTGCCCTCCTCAAGCCAGTCCACGGCGTACCTGGTGAAGTAATCGGTGGTGTAGAAATCGCGCTCCTCCGGGGTGTAAGGGCATAACGTCTCGCCGTCTATGCACCAGGTGCGTTTGCCGTATCGTTTCTGGGCCGGCCTGGGTTCCCCCTCGCGCTGCAGGCCGGGGTTGAAGTAGTTGCACGCGCCGTCGCGCAGGCCGTAGTAGCGGTCGAAGCCGCGATGGTAGGGGTTCTCGGTGCCGTGGTGCTTGCCGGACCACAGCGTCCGGTAGCCGGCGGTGCGCAGCACCTCGCCCAGCGTGACGGCGTTCTTTATGTCGCCGTGGCCGCGGCCCATGCCGCACTGCTGGGCATAGACGCCGGTGAGCAGGCACGCGCGCGAGGGGAAGCACTTGCTGGTGTTGTAGAACTGGGTGAAGCTGACGCCGTCCCGCGCCAGACCGTCTATGTTGGGGGTGCGCACCTCGCTGCCGTAGCACCCGATGTCGGCCCATCCCAGGTCGTCTGCCAGAATGAGGACGATGTTCGGTCGGTTCATCTCCGGCGTCTCCTGTTCCGATGAAAGTTCTGCAAGCGGTCCGGCGGCCCCCAGGGCGGCACACGTCGAGCCCGCAACCTTCAGAAAGCTCCTGCGCGATACGTCTCCGGCAATGTTTCGCCCCATGTCCTACTCCTCTACGCCGGGGTCGTGCAGGTTGGCGAACCAGATGCGCGGCACGTCGCTGTCGGGCGGGTAATGCTCGATGGCCGCCATCTCCGCCCGGCGGCGGGCCAGCAGCTCCCGGTAATGGTCGGTGCCCCGGAACGGATGGGGTTCTCGGGGGAACGGGCGGGGCATCGTCTCGGCGATGGACCACAGTTCCTCCCTCAGGTCCGCCAGAACGTCCGCGCGGGTCGGATCGTCCACCAGGTTCACCCGCTCGAAGGGGTCCGTGCTCAGGTCGTAGAGCTGCTCGGGCTCGAAGTAGTCCGGGATGAAGGGCGCATTCAGCCGGTCGAACATCAGCCCTAAGCCCGGCTTCACACCCCCGTCGCCGGCCTTCATGGCCTCGACGGCGCTCCCGGGATAGCGCGTGGCGATGTAGTGGTAGCGGCCCTTGATGACCGATCGCGACCAGCCCATCTCGTGGTAGGCGACCCGGCGGGGCCATTCGGCCTCTCCCCGCAGCGCGCCCAGCACGCTGACGCCGTCCACGGTGTGCTCCTCCGGCATCCGGACCCCGCACGCCTCGCAGAGCGTCGGCACCATATCCACCCAGGAGAACACCTCGCGCACCGCCTGCCCCGCCGGCAGGCCGCCCGGCCAGCGCATGACGAACGGCAGGTGCTGGCCCGTCATGTGCGCCGAGCCCTTGCCGGGGACACCGTGGTCGGCGGTGTAGATGATGACGGTGTCCTCCGCAAGACCCAGCTTGTCCAGCTTTCGCAGCACCGCGCCTACCTGATCGTCGAGCATGACGATACCGGCGTTGACGCCCGCGATCGGTCCCTCCGTCTGCAGGCCGGCCCGGCGCATCCGCACCGTCACGGTCTCGTCCGGCGGGTGGCTGGACGGCGGCTCGTCCAGCTTGCCGCCCCAGGTGTAGCGATGGTCCTGACCGAGGGATTCCAGGCAATTCGGCGAATGCGGTACGCTGTTGGCCAGGTGCAGGTAGAACGGGCGCCCGTCCTCCGCGGCAAGGTTCAGAAACTCCAGCGCCCCGTCGGTCATCCACATGGGGTTGTGCGCGAAGAGGCGTGGGTCATTCGCGGCGCCCAGATTGCCCCATTGGACGCAGTCGGCGTATTCGAAGCCGGCGCAGCGCCGCACGACTTCCTGTGCGTTTGCCTGCCGGCGCCGTATCTCGGCGTCCACGTCCGGATCGTCGGGGTCGCCGCCAACCATAATGGGCTCTTCGAACTCAAAGTCCTCGGTATTGAAGCGGGAATGCCACTTGCCGATGTGCCCGGTGAAGTAGCCGGCCTCCCGCAGGGCCTTGCCCAGCGTCGGCGTCTCCGGGTCCAGCATACCGTTCTGGGAAACCAGGTACGGCTCATCCTCCGGCACGTCCTCGTAGACCCACCGGCTGCGGCCGGTGTACTGACCGGTGAACAGGTTCCACCGGCTGGGGCAGCAGAGGGAGGAGCAGCAGTAGCCCCGGTCGAACCGCACCCCCTCGCGCGCAATGGTGTCAATGTTCGGCGTGGGCGTCGGCCCGCCGTAGCAGGTGTGGTAGCTCGGCGTCGTATCGTCCGCAACGATCACAACAACGTTCGGTGGCATAGCCGGACTCCTCAGATGCTCGTGTTCACGCACTTGATGAGAACAGTCCTGTTCTTCTACTGGAGTCTCGTCGCGTTTGCAAACGGGCAGGGCTCCTTGCAGCTTCGCGGTGCATGGGGTACGCTGCCTGCCTGCATTTGATACCATACTTACAGGAGACGGCCATAGCCCGCCCCAACGTGCTTTACCTGCACTCGCACGATACCGGACGTTACATCCGCCCTTACGGCCATGCCGTGCCGACGCCGGGGCTGCAGCGGCTGGCGGAGGAGGGGTCGCTGTTTCGGCAGGCGTTCTGCGCCAATCCCACCTGCTCGCCCAGCCGGGCTTCGCTTCTGACCGGACGCTGGCCGCACTGCAACGGCATGGTGGGCCTGGCTCACCGGGGATTCCGGCTCAACGATTACGGCCATCATATCGTCGGCACGCTCAAGGCGCATGGCTACCACTGCGCCCTTTCCTCGGCCGGCGCCCAGCACGTGGTCAAGAAGGAAGACCAGCAGATCATCGGCTACGACCAGATATTCGATCCCGTCTTTCCAGACCAGAAAGACCCGGTGGAGGAAACGCGCCGGTTCCTGAGCGATGCGCCGGAGCCGTTCTTCCTGTCCGTCGGTTTCGGGGACGTGCACCGCAACTTCCCCGAGCCGGCTTGTGACGACCCGCTGACCGACCCACGCTACGTCCGCCCACCGGACCCCATCCCGGACACCCCGGAGACCCGCCGTGACATGGCGGCCTACAACACGGCTCTGCGGGACCAGGACCGCAAGATGGGCGCCGTGCTGGACGCACTGGAGGAGCACGGCCTGGCACAGAACACACTGGTCCTTTGCACGACGGACCACGGCATCGCCTTTCCCCGGATGAAGTGCAACCTGGAGGACTCCGGCATCGGCGTCTTCCTTATCATGCGGGGCCCGGGCGTGCCCGCAGGAGAGTGCCTGGACGGCATGGTGAGCCACGTGGACGTCTTCCCCACGCTCTGCGAGCTGCTGGGGATCGAGCCGCCGGACTGGCTGCAGGGTGTCTCGTTCGCGCCGATGCTGCGGGGCAAGGCGGACGCGGTCCGGGAGGAGGTGTTCGCCGAGGTCAACTACCACGCCGCCTACGAGCCGATGCGCTGCGTGCGCACCCGGCGCTGGAAATACATCCGGCGCTACTACGACCGGAGCGGCCCCGTTCCGCCCAACTGCGACAACAGCCCCAGCAAGAACCTCTGGATGGAACACGGATGGGCCCAGCAGGCACCGCCCCGCGAGGCGCTGTTCGACCTGGTCTTCGATCCCCATGAGACGAACAACCTGGCCACTGACCCGGACCATGCGGAAACGCTGGAGCACATGCGCGGCCGGCTGGACCGCTGGATGGAGGAGACGGACGACCCGTTGCTGCACGGGAAGGTGCCCGCTCCGGAAGGAGCGCGGGTTACCCGTCAGGACGAAGTAGACCCACACGGTGAGTCCTACGTGGTCGAGTGAATGCTGCGGAGGAGTGAATGAATTCCAAGCAGAGAGTTGCGGCGGCTATCGAAGGAGGGCCGGTGGACCAGATTCCACTGGGCTTCTACGTCGTGGACTGCGACACGATCGGAAAGGTCATCGGCCGCAACACTTACGTAAGGAACAAGATAGAACGGCAGATTGCCTTCTGGGAAGGACGCCGCGACGAGGTCGTCGAGAGCTACAAGCGCGACACCGTCGAGTTCTTCGAGAAGGTAGACTGTGTGGACCTGATCACCTTCAAAGAGGCCGACGTGGTGCCGCCGGCGGATTACGAACCCAACCCGCCGCGCCGCGTGGCGGACGACCTGTGGGAGGACAGGCAGGGCCGTGTCTTCAAGGCGTCCACACTCTCCAACGAGATCATCTGTGTCGAAGACCCCACGCAGCGGGACGTGGACGATTTCACCGAGGACATGTTCCCGCTGCCCGACGAGGACGAGTTGGAGCCGCCAGCCCCCTCCCGCTGGGAGGCGTGCGACTACGTGGCGGAGCGTCTGGGGAAGGAGCGCTACATCATCGGGAAGGCCGGCGGCATCACGGCTTTCAGCCTCCTCAGCGGCCAGGAGACCGGGCTGATGATGTATGCGCTGAAGCCCGAGGTCGTGCGCGCCTACAACCGGCGGTCCGTCCGGATACAGAGCTTCAGGGATGACCATGCTATCCGCCCCGGTCAGGACGGCGTTCTGCTGGAGCAGGACATGGCCGGCACCACGGGACCGTTCATCTCGCCGGAACAGTTCCGCCGCGACTGCCTGCCGTTCCTCAAGGAGCGCGTCGGACAGATCAAGCAGCACGTCCCGCACGTCTTGCTCCACAACTGCGGCGACAACCGACCGTTCATGGAGATGTTCATCGAAGCCGGAATAGACGGCTATCAGTCGCTGCAGACCAACGCGGGCATGGAACTGAGCCACCTGATCGAGCGATTCGGCGACCGGATGGTCTTCTGGGGTGGCATCGCCACGGAACTGCTGGTGGGCGGCACCATGGAGCAGGTGCGGGCCAACGTCCGCGAGGCCCTGCACAAGGGCGCCGAGGCGCCCGGCTTCATCCTGGGCCCCAGCCACTCGGTCGCCTACGGCACCAAATACGACAACTTTATGGCCATGCTGGACGAATACGACAGGATCTCGGCATCACTGTAGGAACGTTCCCTACGACCGACTCGCGCCCGAAAGCAGGCTGGAGGCCCACGCTCCGTCGTGGCCGGTCCTGCCCCATGAGAAGGGGAGCCCTCAAGCAATGGCTGACCAACCAAAGAACCTGATCGTACTCTGCTCGGACGAGATGCGCGGCGACTGCCTGGGCTGCCTGGGCAACGCGGACATCCGAACGCCGTGCCTGGACGCCTTCGCGGACCGCACGGTGCTCTTCGAGCGCCACTACACCAATCACGGCAAGTGCGTGCCCGCGCGCATCGCCATGATGACCGGCCGCTACAGCCACGCCGACGGCTTCCGCAACATCCACCAGCACCTGCCGGCGGGCGAACCGGACGTCCTGCTGAAGCTCAAGAGACGCGGCTACCAGAGCGCCGTCTTCGGCAAGAACCACTGCTGGGAGGACATGTTCGAGGGATACGTGGACCACCACTCGTGGGACGAGGTCTACAAGCCCTTCCTCGAGGGCTGGGAGGAGAAAAAGAAGCAGAGCCAACGGGTGCCCGAGCCGCGAGACCTGGAAGGCACCTACGACTACCGCGGCTGCGCGCGCAACTTCCCCGACGAGATATACGCCGAGCAGGCCATTGACTACCTCACCGAACGGCGCGACAAATCCCGCCCCTTCTTCCTGCAGGTCAACATCGAAAAACCGCACCCGCAATACGCCGTCGAGGAGCCGTGGTTCTCGATGTACGATCGCGACGGGATCGAGGCGTTCCCGCACGACCTGCCGGATGGAGCGCCGCTGCCACTGGTCAAGCAGCGCGAGATCCGCACAGGTTGGGACGCGAGCGATGAGATGCTGCGCGAGGTGCAGGCCGTCTATTACGGCATGGTCAGCAAGGTGGACCACCTGATGGGCCGGATGCTGCGGGCGATCGAGCGGGAGGGCCTGCTGGAGGACTCGATCGTCATGTTCTGGGTGGACCACGGGGACTTCGCCGGCCAGTACGGCCTGGTCGAAAAGTGGGACACCGTGATGCAGGACTGCATCATGCGCGTCCCGCTCATCATGCACGCCCCCGGCCTGCCGCGCGGAGTCCGCGCGGAGAGCCTGACCGAGCACGTGGACCTCTGCCCCACCCTGCTGGAACTTCTGGACATCGAGGGCGACTGGGACATCCACGGCGAGAACCTGCTGCCGATCATCCGCGGCGAGCGGCGCAAGGAGGCCGTCCTCGCCGACGGCGGGCACGAGAAGGACATGCGCGACCGCGTCAACTGCAGCACCCACAAGGAGGTCGGGGGCCGCCGCGTCCGGCGCGGCAGCGGCAAGCAACAGACCTACGTTGAATGCCCCGACACCATGGCCCGCACCAAGATGGTCCGCACGGACCGGTGGAAGATGATCGTGCGCGAGACGGGCGGCAACGAGCTCTACGACATGGACGCGGACCGGTGGGAGATGCACAACCTATGGGGCCGCGAGGACCTGAACGAGGTGGTGCTGGCCCTCCAGCAGAAAATGATCCAGTGGTGCCTTCGCACCGACACCGATCGGCCCTATCAACCCGAAGTCGGCGCCTGAGCGCCGACGGAGCCTTGACGCGGATGGCTGAGCGCTATATCCTGCAAGTACGGTAGGAATAGATGGTGCAGGGGGGGTACGCACGATATGCGCAAGTGTCCCGGACAGGATACACGCTACTGGACGCCGGACGATGTCTCGGAGGTCGAGTGCGGGGAGTGCGGCCGGTCGGTCGAGTTCTTCAAGACCGACGGCTACCGGCGGTGCCCGAACTGCGGCCAGAGGATCATCAACCCCGAGGTGCGCATGGGGTGCGCGCAGTGGTGTCAGTATGCGAAGGATTGCCTGGGGTTCGATCCCAACGCCGTGGAAACCGGGGGCGAAGGCGAGCGGTCCCTGGCGGACCGCCTGGAGGAGGCCGTGCGCGAGGTATTTGGCCGCGACGAGCGCCGCATCGCGCACGCCGAGCGAGTGTTGCACTACGCGCGCGAAATACTCCAAGGGGTTTCGGCCAAACCACAAGTGGTCGTCGCCGCCGCCCTGCTGCACGACATCGGCATCGCCCGAGCGGAAGAACGGCACGGTTCCGCAACGCCCGAATACCAGGAATCCGAAGGCCCGCCCCTGGCCCGAGCCATCCTGGAGGACTGCGAGGTGGACGCCGAGACGATCGAGCACGTCTGCAAGATCGTCGCCAGCCACCATTCCGGGGGCAGGATAGATACGCCGGAGTTCCGCGTGGTCTGGGACGCCGACCGGCTGGTCAACATGGAGGAGGGCGAGTTGACCGCCGGGGATAAGGAAGCACTGAAGCGCAAGATCGAGAAAGTCTTCAAGACCTCCGCCGGCAGGGAGATGGCCCTGTTCCTGCGGGTTGAGGGGGTGTGAACCACAGCCGGCAGGCAAGCCGCCAACACCGGTGTCACGACAACGGAGGTCCGCCCGATGGCAGACGAGAACGGCAACATCCTGCTCGTAGAGGCCCATCCGGACGACATCGTGCACGGCATGGGCGGCACGGCGTGGAAGCTGAAGGACGATTACGACCTGCACCTCGTCTGCCTGGCCAGTGGGCAACGAGGCATCAAGGGCAAGACACCTGAAGAGGCGGCCGCCATCCGCACCGAGGAGGAAAAGGCGGCCTGCGAGCTGCTCGGCGCCGAGATCACCTTCATGGATCAGAAGGACGGCGACGTTTTTGCCGACCGGGAGCTTTGCGAGCGGGTGGGGGAGATCGTCCGCCGCCTGGAGCCGCTCGCCGTTTTCACCCTCTGGCCGATCAACGTGCCCGACCACACCGCCGCCTGCGAGGTGGCCACCAAAGCCCTCCATCTGGCCGACGCCTTCTTCACCACCGAACTCTACATGATCGAAAACGGCCCGGGCGGTCAGACCAACCAGTTCGAGCCCGACATCCACGTCAACATCGCCGACGTGCTGGAGCAGAAGAAAGCGCTCATCCGCTGCCACCGCAGCCAGAATCCGGACGAGGGACACGTGGAGCGGGTCCTGGAGCGCAACCGCTTCCGGGGCCTGCTGGCGCGCTGCGACTGGGCCGAACCGTTCAAGACCTACTGGCCCCTGGCCGGCACCCGCTGGGGCCGCAAATCAACCTGCATCCTGTGGGACCTGTAGAGTCGGGCCTGAAGGGGGACACGCGTCCCGGTTGCGGCCGTCCTCAGTCCGTCCGCTCGTCGGCGCCAGAGCGGTTTCCTCCCCGTTGCAGGCCCTCCAGGTGATCCCGGAAGACCCCCGGCGCCACGGCGTCGTCCATCTGCTGCAGTCCGCCCATTTCGTCCTCGGACATGGATTGCAGTTCGTTGGCCTCGCGTGCCACGTGGGGCGTCAGGAAGATCAGCAACTCGGTCTTTTGCTTCCGGTCTATGGTCCGGCGGAAGAGCGCGCCGAGCAGCGGAACGTCGCCCAGGACGGGGACTTTCTTGACGCTTCGGGTCTTTTCGTCCTGCATGAGGCCGCCGATCACGATGGTCTCGGCGTCCCGTATGGCGATTCGTGTCTGCGCCGACCGTTTGGCGAACACGGCCGCTTCGACGGTCTCGGAGATGGGAACGGTCTCGGCCGTGGTCGTGGAGATCTCGGGCGCCACATCCATGATCACCAGCCCTTCGGGGTTGATGTGGGGCGTCACCTCGAGGATGATGCCGATGTCCTCGTACTCGATGGTGTTGAAGGTGTCTCCGCCTTCCGTGACGCGCGTGTTGCGGATGAACGGCACCTCCTGCCCGACGGTAATGGTGGCGGTCTGGTTGTCGCTGGTCAGGATGTGCGGCCGCGAGAGGATGTCGAGCTTGCCCACCTCTTCGAGAGCGCGGAGGGCCGCCGTGACGTCTCCGCTGATCATCCGGTAGATCAGCCCCTCAGCGGCAGCCGGGATGCCCAGGTCGGTAAACACCGAGAGTTCGTCCCCGTCGGCCTCGACGTCGAGGACGGAGAACTCTACACCCAGGTCGAGGTCTTCGTTCCACGTCACCTCGGCGATGAGTACTTTTATCAGCACCTGCGGGATAGGCCGGTCCAGGTCGTCCAGAATGCTCCGCAGGCGCTCGAAGTTCGTGGGGGCCGTGAGGATGAGCAGCGTGTTCGTCTCTTCGTCGGCCACGCAGTAGACGTCGCCGCTGGCGCCCGCGGCCGCTGCACCTCCGACAGCCTGGGCCATGCGCTCCCTCATTCGGTCGAAAGGACTGTCCCCGCCGCGGCCGCTTGTGCGCAGGGCTTGACTGCCTTCTGCAGCCTCGCCGAACAGATCGTTGAGCACCGCGCCCACATTCTGGGCCTGGGCATTCTTCAGGTGGTAGACCAGGACCGCTTCTTCCTCGACGGGGTTGGCGTCGAGTTGGGCCACCACCTCGGCCACCACGTCCAGGGTATCCGCCGGGCCGCTGACCACGAGGGTGTTCGTGCGGTCGTCGGCGGAGGCCAGCACCTGCGGGGCACGGCTGACGGGCTCGTCCGAGTCGCCTCCGCCTCCATCGGGCCCCCGAAACCGTCCTCTGGAGAAACCGCCCGGGCTGCGCCCGGAAGTCTGCTCCTCCTGCTGGAAGACCTCGTTGATCAACGAGGCCGCTTCACCGGCGTCGGCGTAGGTGAGCTGGAAGACGCGCACCTCGGCCACGGTGGCCATGTGGGAGTCCAGCGCGCGGACTATCTCGGCTATACGGCGCACGTTCGCCGCCGTATCGGTCAGGATCAGGGCGTTGCTGCTGACATTGGCTTCGAGAACCGCGTATTCGGGCACCAACGCCTGCAGGTCCTGCTGCACCTGCTCCGCGTCGGCAAACTTGAGCGGGATTATCTGGGTGATCATCTCGTCGGTCGGCTCGATGTCTTCGGGGTCGCTGCCGGAACGCACGGGGACGTTCGCCTGCCTGGCTTCGCTGAGGGTGACGATCTTGAGCACGCGCCCGGTCCGCACGGCGGCGTAGCCCTGCTGAATCAGCACCGTGTTCAGCAGAGCAACGGCCTCCTTGGTGTTCAGCGGCTGGCGGCTCACAACCGTGACGCGGCCGTCCGTGGGCACATCCTCGACGATGACCAGGCCGGCCGCTTCGGACAGGTGCTCCAGCACGGCCCGCAGCGGGGCCTCTCGGAAGTTCAGCAGTATCCCCGATTCCGGGGCAGCGGGCTGCTCGCCGGCGGCCCCCCCGCCTTCCTCCGCGCCGTGGGCGCCGCAAACCACAGCCGACAAGAGCAGGAGGAACATCGCAAGGGTTCCGAGTCCGGACCGTCCGGTTGCCGTCAGCCTTTTACCGTGATGGCTCGCCTGTTTCATTGTTCCAGTTGCCTCTCTCTTCTCTGCCTCATGCGTTCAAGTATGTCAGCCGCGGGGCCGCCGGCGCCGGGGGTGGACCCTGTGTCCGCATCGCCCTTCTGCCCGACTGTCGCAGGCAGCGCGGTGGACAGGTCAGACCTCTCCAGGTTCTCACCCACGGAAACGCTTCTCGACTCTCCCGCGAACACGTATTCGATGCCGTCCAGGCGCACTTCATTGACCGTCCCACGCACCAGTTGGTCGCCCGTCCGGGTATGAATCAGTTCCCCGGACCGCATATCCTCCAGAAGGGCGACGAATTCCCCCTCCCGGCGCACAATGCCCCGCAGCAGAACGTAGCGTTCCGGCTCCGGTTCCTCTCGGGGAACGGTCCGTTCGGGAGTTTCTGCGTCGGACGCCGCCCTGCCCCGGTCGCGCGAGAAGATGTTCCGCTCGATCAGAATCCGGTAATCCTCCCACTGCTTGCCCCGGGCCTCGCGAGGAACGGGCGGTTCCGCCGAGAGACAAAGGGCGGCGGCCAGCAGGCCCAGCAGGCCGACGGTGATGCGTTTCATGAGGCGCCTCCCGTCGTTCTCGCCGATGCCGTCTCGGTCTCTCCGGTCTCAGAGGACCCCAGGTAGAGCGTGGAGGCCCTGACCTGGAGAGAAAGGTCATCGGCGCCCTCACTGCGCGCTCCGATCTGGAGTTCGTGAACACGCAGCGGCAGGTCTGTCGTTTCCATGAGCCACAGGAAACGAGCCGCCGATCGCATACCGCCGGTGCCCGATACCATCACGGTGATTTGCCGCAGCCGGCCATCCTTCTCGCTCCTTTCGGGCTTGACGGAGGAGAGGGCAAGTCCGCTCTCAGCAGCCCAGTTCCGGACCGCGTGCAACAGTTGGCTCTCCGCGTCGGGGGCGCTGGGCGTCAGGCCGCCCGTGGTCAGGTCTTCCCACTTGCGGGCCATCAACTGCCGCCGCCGGAAGAGCCGCGAGGTATTCTCCATGCCTTGGACCAGGCGGAGCCGTTCGGCTTCCAGTGCCTCGCCGCTCCGCAGAACCGGCGTGATCACGGCCCGATCCGCCACCAGCAGCGCCAGCACCGCAACGGCAGCAGCCGCAATGTATTTCTCGCGTTTCGACAGATTCATCTCGTGTCTGCCCCGGCCTGTGTGAATGCGATTGCAAACGCCCTGTCGCCTCCGGCGGACCGTGTTTCCTGCACATACATCAGCTTTACGGTGCCGAACACCTCCGAATCCTGCAACCTGTCCAGCAGCCCAAGCACGGCGCCCTCGTCGGTTGCCTTTCCGGACAACACTCCCTGCATCCCGTCTCTGATGGCCAGGCTCGTGGCCCAGACGCTTCCACGCTCGGGGAAGGCACTCGTCAGAGCCACCAGTGAATCCAGGAAAGGCGGCCTGCGGTCATACCAGCCGCGCGCTTCGGTCACACTGTCCACTACCTCCTGAGCGGCCGCC
Source organism: uncultured candidatus Brocadiaceae bacterium (assembly GCA_964448935.1). GTDB lineage: Bacteria > Planctomycetota > Brocadiia > SM23-32 > SM23-32 > CAYVBE01. Next base: position 8,276 of record CAYVBE010000043.1, on the reverse strand, counting down.
ACGGAGGGGGCTATTTCGGCCTGTTTGGCCTTGAGCAGCGCGATATCGCGCTTCAGTGCGTGACGGTGCACAGCAACGGCCACTGCCGCCACCAGCAGAACCGCCAGCAGGAACACGCCCCAGACTGCCCACCGCCGGAGCCGATGCTGCCGAGGCGCGGCCAGCCTGGGACTGGCAAAGTCAATCGGCAGCCAATCGGACCGTTGCCTCGCCCCTGCCACGGCAGCGGCCGCCGCCAGCCTTCCCAGCGGGATGCCATGCCCGGCTGCTGCCTCCGCCACTCCGTCCGCCGCCACCGGGGGTCCACCCTCTACCTCTACTCCCATGGAAGCGCAGGCGTCGGAACACGCGCTCAGGTCCTGTCCCACCATGTCCCACAGGACGAGGCGCCGGCCGCCGCCGCCCGTTCGCTGGAGCAGCGTAGCAAGCCCCATACGGACGGCGGCGGCTGATGCATCAGATGCCGACGCCATTTGTGGGAGAGAAACGTGTTGGATAGCGAGTATCTGCCCGCCCGTCGCCCTGACAATATCAACGCCATCCGCAGCGACGAGCGCCACGTAACCGTCATAAGCTTCCCCCGCGCTCATGGCCAGCGCCCCGGCCGAACTTGTGATGGCTCGCAGCCGCAGCCCGGCCGCCCGCACGGTGGTTTTCACCGATTCGACCAGATCGCGCGTGGTGCAGACTATCAGCCCCCGCCCTGCTTCGTTCGGCCGGGGAAGGCCGCCACAATCGCAGACCATCTCATCGGCGTCCATCGAGAAGGACCGTTCCGCGCGCAGCCTCAACATGCCGATCTGCGTCTCTCGCCCGGCCGGTGGCAACTCTTCGGCCGCGGTCACCAGATAGCGCCCGGGCAGCCCGACCACAGCAGCGCCCGACATGCCCTGCTCGCGCAGGAAGCACGACAGAACCTGCCCAAGTTCGGCCGGCGTGTGCCAGGACACGCCCTCCGGGAAGACGAATTCTGCGGCACGGACCGGGCGGAGACTCCCACCCCCCCGACCACCGACCACCTGCGCCGCCGTCACACTGCGCTCCCGGACGGCCAGGCCGATAGTTTTTTGTCTCAATATCATGTCAATTCGTGCTCGTGGTGATGGTTGGCTCGAAACTCCCTCGGCGCAGTTGCGCCCTTATCTCCGGGTCCAGCGGCCATCCCAGGTGTGTCAGGTCGTGCCAGGCCATCACGCGGGGGGGCCTCTCCCGCGCGTCCAGCACGGCCTGATAGCGGCGATAGGCCCTTCCGTCACCGCTGACGGCCACTATCTGCACGGAAAACTGGTGCGATCGCCCGGTGATGCTGCCGCCTATCGCCACGGCCTTCTCCCGGGGAAGTGCGTCCGCCACCCAGGCGACGCCGGACAGGCCCGTGTCGGCCTCGGCCCGCGCTGCCAGCAGGGCGTCCACGTCGCTCTCGTCCAGCTCCGGCAGACACAGCAGCACCTCACTCGGGGCGGTGTTCACGTTGACCAGGCCCACCAGTTCTTCGTCGTTGCTCGTGGTGAGCCGGTCGGCCACCTGCGCGAACTCGTCCATCGTCAGTCCACTGCGGAAGTAGAACTCCAGGATGTTTTCGTACGGACGGCGCCGGCGGACGTTCTCCAGTATGTCGAAAATGCGGTCGCCCTCGACCACCTCGTCCAGGGCGTCCGCAAGCTCCTGGCTGTCGCGTTCGTTAACGTTTATGCGCTGTTCCCCGTCCGCCGACACATTCGGCTCGCTGCTCCAGACCGTCACGAAGTCCGCAAAGCCCGGGTCCAGGGCGCCGTCGCTGTTATCCGCCGGTGCACTTTCGTCGGCATCGTTCTCGTTCTCGTCGAGCACCCCGTTGCGATTGGTATCCTCCCCGTAGAGCATATCCGCCGTGGCCCCGCGCACCAACATCACCTCGGACACGGTCTCCAGGGGAGCATCCTTGCAGTAGTAGGGGGTGTCCAGCAGGAGGTAATATTCGGATTCGGCTCCGCTCGGGGACACATTGGCGTCCCGGTCGCGCCAGTCAATGGCGGAATCGGCCAGTTCGGCGGTCATGCCGGGCAGCTTCAGCAGCATGTCTCTGGAGGCCGAGTTCAGGTTGATGCGGGATGCCTCGTCCGTGAACCCGAAGGAGAACTGCTCGTCCTGGGCAAGGTCCGGCTGCAGGAGCCAGAACAGGCCGCCCCCAACGGCCCGTTGCTCGCACACGAGTTCCTGCAGGCTCTCGGTGGAGCCGTCGGTCCCGTCCAGCACGGCCCGCGCGAACTCCAGCCCTCCTCGCGCCACGGCGTCCGCTTCGAGCGCGGCACGCCCGTTGGCCGAAGCAACGGCCTCCACCCTCATGCTATGCGCGAAAACGAGCGTAAGCCCCGCAAGCACCAGCACGACCCACATGGTGACGATGAGCACCGTGCCGCGGCAGCCGACATTCCGGCCCTGTGTACGAGGCCCATTCATATGGCGCCTCCGCCGGTCTCCGAGGCACTTTCGGCGCAGGGCAGCGCGAAAGTCCTGCGGAGCGTGTAATCGTCCTCGGGGTCTTCAGCCGCCAGCACCAGGGTCACCTCGACAGCCGGGGGCAGAGCGTTTTCCACCACGGTCGAGTCCCAGCTTTCCACCCAGTCCGTTCCGTCGAAGAAGGCGAGATCGAAGGAGCGCAGGCCTCGGCAGAGAACCTCTTCGACGGGCTCTTGCGTCTCGGGCGCCAGCAGGTTGACGGTCGTGCGCCGCACCAGAACTCTCCCCGCGGTCTCCTCATCCCAGACCGGCAGAACCTCGATCCTCACTATCGGCGAGGGCGGTTCCGTCGTCTCCTGCCTGCCGGCCAGGGCGTGAAAACTCAGAACGTCGGCCGGCTCGCCGGATGCGTCCTCTTCGCTTACGGCGGTGAACGCGCCGGCCAGCACGCCGGTGGGGGGGAGAGCCGATTCGATGTCCGCCTGCACGAGCGCCGCCGCCGTTGTGGCCCGTCGCGGCGCCTCCAGGGCCCGAGAGGCCGCCCGCCTGCCCTTGAACGCCGTGTTCAGGCTGGCATAGAGGGACCCGGCCAGGATGCTCATCAGCGCCATGGCCAGGAGCATCTCCAGCAGCGTGAAGCCACCCGTGTGGTTTCGGCCGCGCATCTCACTCGCCCCCCGCGTAGACCAGCGTTGCCATCGTCACCGTCCGTCCGCTCCTGCCTCGCGGGCGGAGGACCGACAGCGTCACTTCCTTCAGGCCCGGCTCTTCCCAGTCCTCCACGTTGAGCTGCCACGAATACCGGGGCCACTCGTCACCAAAATCCCCCTGGGTGCTGTCCGACTGCCAGTCGCCTGTGGCCACAATCTCGGCCAGCCTGCTGCGGGCCAGCGTTGCGGCTTCCGCGTTGTGGCGGGCGCTGTCGCCCAGGCCCATTGCCAGCGAGATGCCGGCCATCGCCACGGGCAGGATGATGCCCACCAGGGCCAGGCTGGCCAGCACCTCCACCAGGGTGAAAGCGCCTCGCGCTGTTTTCCGGCGTCCTCTCATTCGTTTTCCTCGGGCGTGCGGATTCTGAACTCTTCCGTAGGGGCCGGGCAGACCACTTCCAGCACGCCCCCTTTGATGTCGGTCAGGTGTATCACTGTCGGTTCCGTGCGACCGTCGGGAAAGAAGTCAATGTGTTCCCTCGCCCCTGCAGAGTGCTCTCGCTCCAGCGTCAGGCTCACCTCGTCCGCCACTCTCAACCAGTTGCCAAGGCTGGTCCCCAGCGCCTCGAACCGCGCGGCTTCCTGCTTTGTCAGGCGATACGTGCGGCCCTCCCGCCCGAATTCAAGACGATAGACGCGCCCCTCGCTGACGGCCTGCGAACGCGCCAGGCGGGTGAGCGCCACGATTCGGTCGGCCGTATCATTGGTCTTTCGAGACACAAAGAATCCTCTCAGCGAGGGGGCCGCCACTGCCAGCACGGTGCATATGATCATCATCACCAGCACCAGCTCCAGAAGTGTGAAGCCCATGGCGCGGGGCAGCGCGCAGCGCCTACTGGATGGACCAGTTGTCAATGTCGTCATCTCCTCCGCTCTTGCCGTCCGGCCCATAGGAATACAAATCGTAGGATTCCTCGTTGTGATCGCCGGGGCTCTTGTAGATGTAGGAATTACCCCAGGGATCGTTCGGAACATCCCGCCGTATATAGGGTCCCCGCCAATCCGTCGCGTTCGAGGGCTCCTCCACCAGAGCCTTCAGGCCTTCTTCCGTAGTGGGATAGTTGCCGTTATCAATCTCGAAGGCATCCAGGGCCACCTCCAGGCTGGCGATATCCGATCGGGCGGCGGTTACGCGCGCCTGCCGGCCCCGTCCGGCGAACTTCGGCACCACCACCGCTGCCAGCACACTCAGGATCACCAGCACCAGCAGGAGTTCTATCAGGGTAAAGGCATCCCGTCGCGCTTCTTTTCTCAGACCGTGCATCGCGTTCCTCCTTGTTTCACCGTTTATTGGTCTCACCGGATCAAGTCCTGCAGGGTGAACACCGGCAGGAGCATGCTGATTACCACCGTGCCGATCAGCCCCGCCATGATGAACAGCAGCGCCGGCTCGGCCAGCGCCACCAGCATCCTGAGCCGCCGGTCAAGCTCGGCCTCGAAGCTGTCGGCCAGGCGCACCAGCTCGTGGTCCAGCCGGCTGGTCTCCTCGGCCACGGCCACCATCTCCACCACGGAAGCGGGAAAAAGCTGCCCGTTGCCCGCCAGGCTCCGGGCCAACGGCTCGCCCTGCTGGACCCTCTGGACGGCGGAGTTCACCGTGTCCGCCAGCGTCTGGTTGCCAACCGCCTCCTTCGCAGCCCTGAGCGCCGTCAGCAAAGGCACGCCGGCCGCCAGCAGCGTGCCCAACATGCGACAGAAGCGCACCAGCGCAAACCGCGCAATGACCTGGCCCAGCGCGGGGACCTTCAGCACGGCCCGTTCCACGAAGCGCCGTCCCGACTCGCTGGCCAGCATCCGCTGCCCGGCCACCACGATCAGCACCACCCCGAGCAGGATCGCGAGGCCGTGCGCGACCAGGAATTCGCTGATCCCCCGCACGGCCCTGGTCAGCCAGGGCAGGTTGCCTCCGAACTCGGCAAAGACCGCCGCAAACCGGGGCACAAAGTAAGCAAGCAGGAACCCCATCACCGGAACCGCCAGCCCGGCGAGCACCGCCGGATAGATGAGGGCCGCCGTCACTCTGCCCTTCAGGTCCCGCTCTTGCTGCCGAAAATCGGCAATCTGCTCAAGCACAGTGTCCAGAAAGCCTCCGGTCTCTCCGGCACGGACCATGGCCACGTAGATCGCCGGAAAGCACCGGGGATACTGCCCCAGGGCGTCCGCCAGGGGTGTGCCCTCTTCGACCTCCTCGCGCACGGCTTCCCACCGTCGGGCGGCAGCAGCGCCGGCGGTATCCTCGCTCAGTATCCGGAGCGCGCGGTTCAGCGGCACTCCGGCTGCCAGCAGATTTGCCAGCCCGCGGGTGAAAGCATCCACATCTCTTTTGGAAACCCGCCCCCGCCCGAGCGCGAGCCCGGCTTTGCGGGAAGAGGATTCGGTTGCAGTCACCGCCACGGGGTGCAGCGCGCGGTCACTGATCTGGTCCAGGGCCGCCCCACGGGTTTCCGCGACGAGCTGGCCGCTCACCTCCCGGCCGGCACTGTCAAGCGCGGTGTATTGAAACCTGGGCATCACCCGCCTCCCCCGGCCTCTACTGGCCCGCCGCCGGGCCGGATTGGCTCGTCCTTGGTCACGCGCAGGACCTCCTCCACGGTTGTGTGCCCGGCCAGAACGTGTCGCCAGCCGTCCCGGCGCAGGCTGCGCATCCCGTCCGCCACGGCATGACGGCGGATTTCCCCCGCCGAGGCCCCGCGCAGGATCAACTCCCTGGTCGAATCCGATATCGGCATCATCTCGAAGATTCCCGTCCGCCCCCGGTAGCCCGTCCCCTGGCATTCCCGGCATCCCGCACCCCGGTGGAGCTTTTCGGGAGCCGGCTCGGACAGCTCCGCCCGCAACAGGTCTCGCTCGGCCGCCGATGGCGTGTAGGTCTCCCGGCACTCGGGGCAGATCACGCGCACCAGACGCTGGGCGAGCACGGCCTCCAACGAGGACGCAACCAGGTAAGGCTCGACTCCCATGTCCATCAGGCGGGTGATGGCGCCCGGCGCATCGTTAGTGTGCAGCGTGGAGAAAACCAGGTGCCCGGTCAGTGATGCCTGCACGGCTATATCAGCGGTCTCGGTATCGCGTATCTCGCCCACCAGTATCACGTCCGGGTCGTGGCGCAACACCGAGCGCAGTCCGCGGGAAAACGTCAGCCCGGTCTTCGTGCTGACCTGTATCTGGTTTATCCCGCGCAGATGGTATTCGATCGGGTCTTCGATGGTTATCAGCTTCCGCTGGACATCGTTAATGCGCGACAGAGCGGCGTAAAGCGTCGTAGTCTTGCCGCTGCCGGTGGGCCCTGTGACCAGGACAATGCCGTGCGGGGCCTCGCAGGTGCGGGCCATATCGGCGCGGTCCTCGGCGCACATGCCCAGCCCGTCCAGGCCGAACAGGGCGGAACTGCGGTCCAGCAGGCGCAGCACCACCGCCTCCCCGTGCAGCATCGGAATGACGGAGACCCGCACGTCAATCTCACGGTCCCTTATCCTCAGCCGGGTGCGCCCGTCCTGCGGCAGCCGCTTCTCGGCAATGTCCAGCCGGCTCAGGATCTTGAGTCTGGAAACGATCGGTGCCTGGAAGCGCCGCACCTCGGCGGGGACTCTGGCCTCCTGAAGCACCCCGTCTATCCGGTAGCGCACGCGTAATTCGTCCTCGAAGGGCTCGAAGTGGACGTCGGTCGCGCGCATCTCGATCGCTTCGGTCAGCACCTGGTTGACGAAACGGATGATGGATGCCTCGTCGCCCTCCGCGCCGAGGTCTACCGTTTCCTCGGCTTCACCGAGCACGCGGATGGCGCCCTCCGCCGTGTCCGAGACCAGCGACTGCATTGTGTCCGCGCCGACACCCAGGTAGCTCTTGATGCAGCGCGCTATCGCGGCGGCGGGCGCCAGGGCAGGCTGCAGCGGCCGGTCCGTGGCCAGCCGCAACTCGTCCATACCCTGGCAGTCGAACAGCCGGCTGGTCGCCACAACCACCGTCCCGTCCTCCTGCGCCACGGGCAGAAGCCCGTGGCGCACCAGCAGGCGCGCGGGAAACTGCGCAATGAGCTCGGGCTCCGGGCTTACCCCGTCCATGTCGAGGTAGGGCACCCCGAACTCCTCGGCCAGGTAACGCAACGCCGCCTCCTCCGACACCCCGCCGACTTCCCGGACAGCCTGTTCCAGGGGCAGACCTTCGTCCACGGCGTGCCGCACCGCGGCGTACGCCTCGTCGTCGAGCAGGCCGTCGGACTTCATCCTGGCAAGGATCGCATCCATGGCACTCTGAAAAAAAGAGGCAAAAAGTCGGGGGCGCCATGCCGGCGCGCCCCCGTTCTGCAGGTGCTCAGTCAATCTGTCCCATCAGCACCAGTTGAGCTTCCTGGCGCATGGTAAGGACGCTGCGAAGCTCCGCCTGGGCCTTGGCCAGCGCCTGGCGGGCCTGCTCGCGCGCCCGGCGGTACTCCGTCAGACGTGCCTTGACAGTGGCCGGCGCCGCGCCTTCCTCGCTCAGGGTCTGCTGAAGCGCCTCCGCAGCCTTCTCCACCGCGGTTTGGTCTTCTTCCTCGTTCTCCTGACCAGGCCTGCGGCGGTCATCGTCCCGTCCCTCGTCGCCGCCCGGCCGGCGCCTCGTGCCACCGAACATCCGGCCCCGGAATCCGCCCCGGGCCTCCCGCGACAGCTCCATCACCTTCTCCAGACGCGGGCCGATGACGGTCCACTCCTCGTCCGTCGCGCCCAGCATCTCCTGCATGCGCTGCATCATCATCTGGCGCATCCGGTCGCGGTCGAAACCGCCCCGCTCGGACTGCCTGCCGCCGCGCTGCTGACCTTCGCCGCCCCGCCCCTGCGGACCTCCTGCGCGCTGCGCAAGAGCCATTCCGCCCCACACCAGCGCCATCAGAACCAGCGCCACCACAACACCCGACGTCTTCCAGCGTACCATGGGTTTTCCTCCCCTGGCGGTAAAAAGATTTCCATGCGCCCTAAACCCCGGGCCTTCGTCCGGGGTCGGCTTCACCCCAATAGTTCCCGCACGGCCCGGTTTTCTTCCATTCTTCTTCAGAATTCTGCCGTCGCGGCAGGCGGCTGCGGAGGAGAACGTACATAGGTGGGGCGTCTTGAAAGCAGGTGATCGGCAATAGACCGGGAGGGATTTACG
>CAYVBE010000042.1:3097-24196 GCA_964448935.1 uncultured candidatus Brocadiaceae bacterium | reverse complement strand
GACCTTGCCAGAATGGCTCTGAACCCCGAAACTCAAGTGTTATGGACCACTAGGACTGGTGCGGCTGGCGGACGACGCCATCGGCCGCATCCTCCGGGCGCTGGAGGAATCCGGCGAGGCCGAGCGGACCATCGTAGTCTTCACCGTTGACCACGGCGACCACCTGGGCCAGCACCGGATGTATCAGAAGATGGAGATGTACGAGTCGGCCATCCGCGTGCCGCTGATGGTGCGGCTGCCGGGCGGCCGGCGGGGCCGGTTCGAGGGGCCGGTCTGGCACCTGGACGTCATGCCCACGCTGCTGGACCTGCTCGGTCTTCCCGCGCCGAAAGTCTGCGACGGCCTCTCGTTGCGGCAGACGCTGGAGTCCGGCAAGCCGCCGCCCGAACGTACCCTCTTCAGCCAGTATTCCGGCAATCCGACAGTGGGTGACATCCGCCGCGCCGCCGTGACGGAACGGTGGAAATACGTCTACACCCCCGGCGACCGTCCGGAGCTCTACGACCTGACCAACGATCCGCACGAAACGGTCAACATCGCCGGCGCACCCGCGCACGCCGACGTGCAGCAGGACCTGCACGAGCAATGCCGCACCTGGGGCGAGGAAGTCGGAGACTGGGTGGACTACGGTGCCGGCGAACCGGGGGGCTGAGGCCCCCATCGTCAGCGCGAGCCCGCGCCACTTTCGTTGTTGCCTTCGGGCAGCCTGCGGTGCGCGCACGGAAACGGCGAGATTGCCGCGTCGCTACGCTCCTCGCAATGACGGTCGGAAGCAACACGGCAGCGTGTGGCCAGGCGCACGCCCTACCGCTCGATCACGGGGCAGTCGGTCTTTTTGCGGAGCCTGTCCACGGGGGAACCGAAGAATTTCTTGACCCAGTTCGGGCGCTCGGAGCGGGTGGTGACTATGATGTCGGGATGCTCTCTTTCGACCAGGGTCAGGCACTGCTCGGCGAAGCGGCCGATGCTTACGTAGACGCGGACGGTCACGCCCCGGTCCCGCAGGCGCTCGGCGAGTTCGGCGGCCCTGGCGTCGGCCTGGTGCTTGTGCTGCTCGAGCAACTCGTGGCGGGTTTGCTCCTGCAGCTCGGGGTACAGGCCCACGTCCGTGCCGATGTAATAGCGGGCCAGGTTGAAATCCACGATGTACGCCAGAACCAGGTCCCGCCCCTCCGCTGCCTTCTCGGTGGCGAACTCTATGGCAGCGTCGGAGTGCCGGAACGTGGACAGGGCCAGCAGCACGGGCCGCCCCCGGCCCTCGAAGTGCTCCTCGGTCTCGTCCAGGTGTGGAGTGTAGTCGCTGGCTTCTTTAGGCATGGCATCACCTCCTGCGTTCCGATTGGAACAGAGATATACCGCAATCCGGCGATATCCGCCCGCTCCATGAATATACCGCGCAGACCGCCGATGGGCAAGCCGGCAGAACTGAGCGAAAACGGCGAGATTGCCGCGGGAGCGGTGGCGCACGGACCGCACGTCCACCTGGCCCACTCAGTCCACGACGTCAATGGACAGGCCGGAGTGTTCCACCTCGGCGTGCTGGTGGATTTGCTGCAGGCAGTGGACGTCGAACTCGCCGCCCTTGAGCGCCTTGATGGCCTCCGCGGCGGCCACGGCGGCCGTAACGGTGGTGATGAGCGGGACGCGTCGCCGGACGGCGGTGCCGCGGATGCGGACCTCGTCCCGTCGCGGAGTCGGCCCGCTGGGGGTGTTGACCAGAAGCTGGACCTCCTCGCTCTTCATCAGGTCCAGGATGTTGGGCCGCTGGCCGTCGGCCAGCCTGGGCACCACCTCGGCCTCGATTCCCTCCTCCCCAAGCCGACCGGCGGTGCCCGAGGTGGCCAGCACGCCGAATCCCAGCGCGTCCAGCATCCGCGCCACGGGTACGATGCGGTCCTTGTCCGAGTCCTTGACACTGATGAAGACTTTCCCTTCCAGCGGCAGCGGCTGAAGCGCCTCGATCTGCGACTTGGCGAAGGCCAGCCCGAAGGACTTGTCCACTCCCATGACCTCGCCCGTGGATTTCATCTCTGGTCCCAGCACGGGATCAATGCCCCGGAAGCGGTCGAACGGCAGCACGGACTCCTTGACCGAGTAGTAGCGCGGCACGGGGTCCTTTGTCAGACCCAGTTCCTCGAGCGTCTTACCCGCCATAACCTTGGCAGCAATGGTCGCCAGGGGCACGCCGGTCGCTTTGGAGACGAAAGGCACGGTGCGCGAGGCGCGCGGGTTGATCTCCAGCACGTATATCTCCCCGTCCTTGACCGCGTACTGGATGTTCATCAGCCCTACCACACCCAGCTCCAGCGCCAGGCGGCGCGTCTGGTGCTTGATCTCCGCAATAAGGTCGTCGCCCAGCGAATGCGGGGGCAGCACCATAGCGCTGTCCCCGGAATGGACGCCGGCTTCCTCGATGTGTTCCATGACACCGCCCACGATGACGGTAGTCCCGTCGGCCACGGCGTCCACGTCCACCTCCACGGCGTCGTCCAGGAATTTGTCAATCAAGATGGGCTTGCCCGGCGCGGCCTCCTTGGCCAGGTTCACCACGCGCTCCAGGTCGTCCTCGCTCCAGGCGATGACCATAGCCCGGCCGCCGAGGACGTAAGAGGGCCGGATCAGGACCGGATAGCCGATCTCGGCGGCGATGCGGTGGGCCTCCCGGTAGGAAGTGGCGGTGTCGCTGGGCGGCTGCTGGAGGTCCAGCTTGTCCAGAAGCGCGCGGCAGCGCTTACGGTCCTCGGCGCGATCAATGGCGGACGGCGGCGTGCCGAAGATGTGCACTCCCGCCTCCTCCAGCGCGACGGCCAGGTTCAGCGGCGTCTGGCCACCGAGCTGCACGATGACGCCCTCCGGCTGCTCCGTCTCGACGATGTTGAGAATATCTTCCAGCGTCAGGGGCTCGAAATACAGCCGGTTGGCGATGTCGTAGTCGGTGGAGACCGTCTCAGGGTTGGAGTTAACCATGACCGTGTCGAAGCCGATGTCGCGCAGGGCGAGGGCGGCATGGACGCAGCAGTAATCGAACTCGATGCCCTGCCCGATACGGTTGGGGCCGCCGCCGATGATCAGGGCCGCGGGCTTCTTGCCGGGCCGGCTCTCGTCCTCGCGCTCGTAGGTGGAGTAGAAATACGGAGTGTATGCCTCGAACTCGGCCGCGCAGGTGTCCACCAGTTTGTAAGCGGCGCGGACGCCCTTCTCCAGGCGCGTCTGCCGCACCTCGGCCTCTTCGCTGCCGGTCAACTCGGCGATCTGCGCGTCGGAGAAACCGTCCCGCTTCGCGTTCCAGATCTGATCGGCGTCGAGTTCACCCGCTTTGCCTGCTTCGGCGATGGCCTTCTCGGACTCGACAAGCAGCCGGATGTTGTGGAGGAACCATGGGTCAATGTTGGTCAGCCCGGCGACCTCCTCGATGGACATCCCGTTCTTGAACGCGTGCTTGACGTAGAAGAGGCGCTCGGCGTTCGGCCGCGCCAGCATGGGCCGCAGGTTGTCCGGGTCCACCTTGCGCTCGCCGTCCCGGTCCAGACCCGACAGGCCGATCTCCAGGGAGCGGAGGCCCTTCTGCAACGCCTCGCGGAAGTTCCTCCCGATGGCCATCGCCTCGCCGACGGATTTCATGGAGACGGTCAGCGTGTCGTCGGCGCCGGGGAATTTCTCGAAGGTGAACCGCGGCGCCTTAACCACGCAGTAATCAATGGTCGGCTCGAAGCAGGCGGGCGTCTCGCGGGTGATGTCGTTGGGAATCTCGTCCAGCGTGTATCCGATGGCCAGCTTGGCGGCAAACTTGGCGATGGGGAAGCCGGTGGCCTTGCTGGCCAGCGCGGAGGACCGCGATACGCGTGGGTTCATCTCGATGGCCACCATGCGGCCGGTGTCGGGCTCGATGGCGAACTGGATGTTGGACCCGCCGGTCTCCACGCCCACGCGGCGGATGATCTTGATCGCCGCGTCGCGCATCTCCTGATACTGCTTGTCGGTCAGCGTCTGGGCGGGGGCCACCGTCAGCGAATCGCCGGTGTGGATGCCCATGGGGTCCACGTTCTCGATGGAACAGATGATGACCACATTGTCGTTGCGGTCGCGCATTACCTCCAGCTCGTATTCCTTCCAGCCGATCACCGACTCCTCGATCAGCACCTCGCTGATCATGCTGGCGGTGAGTCCCCCGGTGACGAGGTCCTCGAACTCCTCGACGTTGTAGGCGATGGCCGCGCCGGTGCCGCCCAGGGTGAAGCTGGGGCGGATGACGAGCGGGAAGCCGATGTCCTCGGCGGCGTCGCGGGCCTCCTCCAGGCTGTAGACGGGGTAGCTCCTGGGCATGGGGACGCCGATCTCTTCCAGGGCGTCCTGGAACTCCTGCCGGTCCTCGGCGCACTTGATGGCCGCCTCGTTGGCGCCGATCATCTCCACCCCGTGCTCCCGCAGAATGCCTCGCTCGGCGGCTTCGATGGCCACGTTCAGCGCCGTCTGCCCGCCCAGGGTGGCCAGCAGCGCGTCGGGGTGCTCCTGCTCGATGACCTTGCCCAGCACCTCGGCCGTGATCGGCTCCACATAGGTGCGGTCGGACATGGCCGGGTCGGTCATGATGGTGGCCGGGTTGGAGTTGAGCAGGACTATCTCGATGCCCTCTTCGCGCAGCGCCTTGCACGCCTGCGTGCCCGAGTAGTCGAACTCACACGCCTGGCCGATGACGATCGGCCCGGAACCGATGATGAGAACCTTCTTGATGTCCGTCCGTTTGGGCATCGTTCGGTGCAGTCCTTCCTATTCCCACTCGATGGTGCTGGGCGGTTTGGGGCTGATGTCAAAGACCACCCGGTTCACGCCGCGCACTTCGTTAATTATCCGATTGGAGAGGGTCTCCAGCGTCTCGTAGGGCACGCGCACCCAGTCCGACGTCATGCCGTCCAGGCTGCTGACGATCCGCAGCGCCACCACGTTGGCGTAGGTCCGCCCGTCCCCCATGACCCCCACGGTCTTGACCGGCAGCAGCACGGCGAAAGACTGCCAGATGTCGTCGTAGATCTCGTGGGCCTCCAGTTCCTCCTGCACGCGCAGGTCGGCCTCGCGCACGATGCGCAGGCGCTCGGGCGTCACCTCGCCGATGATCCGCACGGCCAGGCCGGGTCCCGGGAAGGGCTGCCGCCGGAGTATCTCCTCCGGCAGGCCCAGTTCGGCGCCCAGTTCGCGCACCTCGTCCTTGAAGAGGTCCCGCAGGGGTTCGACAAGCTCGAAATCGAAATCGTCCGGCAGCCCACCCACGTTGTGATGGCTCTTTATGCGCGCCGACGGCCCGCCGTGGGCCGATTCGCTCTCGATCACGTCCGGGTAAAGCGTCCCCTGCGCCAGGTAGCGGACATCGCCGATGCGCGCCGCTTCCTCCCGGAAGACGTCCACGAACACCTTGCCGATGACCTTGCGTTTTTCCTCGGGATCGGTGACGCCGGCCAGGGCGTCCAGAAACCTGTCCACCGCGTCCACGCAGTCCAGGTTCAGCGGGTAGGTCTCGCGGAAGAACCGCTGGATGCTCTCCGCCTCGCCCGCGCGTAAGACCCCGTTGTTGACGAAGATAGAGATAGCGCGGTCGCCGATGGCGCGGTGCAGCAGGGCGGCGGTCACCGCGCTGTCCACGCCCCCCGAAAGCCCGCAGATCACGCGACCGTCGCCCACCTGCTCCCGTATACGGTTCACCGACACCTGCACGAAATCCGCCATCGTCCAGCCGCCCTCGCAGCCGGCGATGTCGAACAGGAAATTGCGCAGGATGCGGGTGCCCTTCGGCGTATGCACCACCTCCGGGTGGAACTGCAGGCCGTAGAACTGCCGCCCGTCGTCCGCCATGGCCGCCGCGGGGCAGTTCTCGGTGTGCGCCAGAACGCGGAAGCCCTGAGGCAGCCGCCGCACCTGGTCGCCGTGGCTCATCCAGACGCGCGTGTGGTCCGGCAGACCGCCCAGAAGCCCGTGGCCGTCGTCCACCTGCAAAGCAGCCGGTCCGTATTCCCGTCGGCCTGCCCGCTCCACCTCGCCGCCCAGCGCAAAAGCCAGCCACTGCATACCGTAGCAGATGCCGAGGATGGGAATTCCAGCCTCCAGGGCGCGTGCATCCAGCGCCGGAGCGTCCTCCTCGAGCACCGAGCCCGGCCCGCCGCTCAGGATCAGGGCCTTCGGGTTGCACTCGGCGATATCGGCCCAGTCGGCGCTGCACGGAACGATGCGGCAATAGACACCCCGCGCACGCACGCGCCGCGCGATGAGCTGGCTATACTGAGACCCGAAGTCCACGATGACCACGGTCTCCCGGGCTGCCCCGCCGCTATCGGTCATTTTCCATCATCTCCATAAACGATCCGAAGAGATGTCGCGCATCGTGCGGTCCCGCCGATGCCTCCGGGTGGTACTGCACCGCCATGACGGGCAGCTCCTTGTGCCGCAGTCCCTCGGAGGTCTTGTCGTTGAGGTTCAGGTGGGTCAGCTCAACCTCGGCGGGAAGCGAATCGGCGTCCACGCAAAAGCCGTGGTTCTGACAGGTTATGTCAATCCGGCCAGAGTCCATGTTCTTGACGGGATGGTTGGCGCCCCGGTGGCCGAACTTCAGCTTGTAGGTCTCCCCCCCCAGCGCCAGGCCCAGTAACTGGTGGCCCAGACAGATGCCGAAGACCGGCTTCTGGCCGACCAGCCCCCCGGCGGCCTCGATGGCGTAGGGCACACCGGCCGGGTCGCCCGGGCCGTTGGAGAGCAGCACTCCGTCCGGATCGAGAGCCAGGACGTCCTCGACCGGGGTCGAAGCGGGGACAACGTGCACGCGACAGCCCGTGTCGCGGAGGCAGCGCAGGATATTCAGCTTGGCCCCGAAATCGTAAACCACCACCAGCGGCGCGTCCTCGGGGAGTTCTTCTTTGCCCACGAACTCGTAGGGCTCCTCGCAGGTGACCTTCTTGACGGTGTCGCGCCCTACCAGGCCGGGCCAGGCGCGGGCGCGGTCGGCCAACTCGTCCACGTCGTAGTCGCCGGCAGCGATGACGGCCCGCATGGCGCCCGCCGTGCGGATGTGGCGCGTGACGGCGCGGGTGTCAATATCCGCCACCGCGATCACGTCATTCTCGCGCAGATAGTCCCCCAGGGTGTCGGTGGCCGCGAAGTTCGACGGGGCGGCGCAGTACTCCCGCACGATGAATCCCTCGACCTGGGGACCCATGGACTCCACGTCGCCCGGGTTGACCCCGTAGTTGCCGATCAACGGGTAGGTCATGGTGACTATCTGGTCCTTGTAGGAGGGATCGGTCAGCACCTCCTGGTAGCCCGTCATGCTGGTGTTGAACACGACTTCGCCCGGCTTGCACCCGGACGCGCCGAACGCCTGCCCCTCGAACGCCAGGCCGTCCTCCAGGACCAGGTATCCTTTCATTGTAGCTGCACCATCCCCGCTGATCGGCGGATTAGTTGACAGAAAGTATGTGGAAACCGCGGTGGGTTTTTTCTATTGTGCCGGTTCGGTCCTGTTTTTGCAAGGTCGGGGGTGGGATTGAGGGCTGACATACGAGTGGCTGCCCACCGGGGAGGCTTGCCGACGCGACGACCACCCCTGCCGTCGCTCACCTTGGACGGAGCCCCGGCCGGCCATCTTTCGGACGGACGGCCGGGTTAGCTTGCCTCACACCGAGGCGGGCAGCCACCTCGTTTCCTGTCTCGCTCTGTTCGGTCACACGCCGACCGGGCGCGCTTTCTCCCTTGCGGACCTCGGCCGCTTATGCGGCCTTTCGCCCTCGAACTCCTCACAGAAGTGGACGGAGTTCCGTCCACGCCGGTAAACGCATTCCTCCCTGCGAGTGCAGGTTGCGCACAGTTTGTATCCCATCTTTCCCCTCCCCGGGCCCTTCGGCCCGCGATGAATTAACCGTTGATGATCTGCTCCGCCTCCTCGCGGTAGGCGTCCATCACGTAAGGAATGCCGGATATCCTCGCGGCTTCCTCCGTCAGCGCCATCAGGTCGCCGCGGCTGATGGTGGAGACGTTGAAGTTCCGGCTGCCGGCCATAAGCTGCTGCAGGCCGACCTGCAGTTTTTCCACCAGCGTGTAGAGCGCAATGGCTCCGAGCGGCAGGGCGTCGGCTTCCGCCTTGCCCATCTCTGCCACCAGCTCTTCGTAGGCGACGAAAATCTGCTCCTTGGTGGTTCCGTACTTGCTGATCGTATTGGGCAGCTTGTCCTGTTCGATCCATTTGGCGATGTTCTTGCCCACCATGCCGGGGATCATCAGTGCGCGGCCCATACAGACGGCCTTGACGTGCGGCGCGCCCATGGCCAGGCACTTGAAGATGTGGTCCTCGGTGGACAGCCCGCCGGCGATGGCGATGTCCGGCACGTAGGCGCCTTTGGCGGCCAGCATCTCGCACAGCTCGTAGGTCATGCACTGCAGGTAGAATGTCGGCACGCCCCACTCGTTCATCATGCGCCACGGGCTCATGCCGGTGCCTCCGGGTGCGCCGTCTATGGTCAGCAGGTCCAGCTTCGCATCGGAGGCCCACTTGATGGCCATAGCCAGCTCGCGCATGGGGTAAGCGCCGGTCTTAAGGGTGACGCGTTTGGCGCCCAGGTCGCGCAGCCGCTGGACTTCCTGGTGGAAACCTTCCTCGTCCACGAATCCCAGCCGGGAGTGGCGCTCGAACTGCTTCAGCGCGCCGTCCTTGAAGGACGCCTGCTCGGCCGGGTCGGAGGGATCGGGCGTGACCAGGTATCCGCGGTTCTGAAGCTGCAGCGCGCGCTCCAGGGAGTTCACCTTGATCTCCCCGCCGATGCACTTGGCACCCTGGCCCCACTTCAACTCGATGGTCTCCACGCCGAGTTCGTTCACCACGAACTCCGCGACGCCCGCGCGAGTGTCCTCGACGTTGAGCTGGACGATAAGGTCGCCGTAGCCGTCGCTCCAGCGGTTATAGACCTCGACGCGGCGTCGCATCTCGGGCGAGTCCACGATGTGGCTGTTGTCGAACTCCGCGTCGGGGTCCACCTCGCAAACGTTCTCGCCGCAGACCAGCGTGATGCCGGCAATGGCCGCACCGGCGGCAAAGTGCTCCCAGTTCTTCCGGGCTATCTCGGTGGAGCCGAGCGCGCCGGTGAACACGGGTACGCGCATCTTCACTTTGTGGTCAACGCCGTATTCCGTCTCGGTGCTCACGTTGGTGAAAAGCGTGTTGTCGGAGTCTCCCTTCTGCCCTTCCGGCAGCCCCTTCGCACCCATGGCGTAACCGCAGATGTTCAGGTGGGAGTAGTCAACGGGGTAGTCCTTGTCCGCGCCGGCCGTCATCTCGCCGAACGGGCCTGGATAGAGCAGTTCCCTGCCCCGGAAAGACGCCTGGAATATCTCGCAGTTGCCGGTGCAGCCGTCAATACACCGCGAACAGATACCCGAGCTCGGGGTGACGCTCCTCGACCGGTTGCGCGTTTGAGTCGCTTCGTCAGCATTCGGCTGCTGCAGTGTCATCCGACTTCCTCCTGTCGCTAAAAGAACCACGCGGGCGAAGCCGGAACCAGCCTTCTGACCACCGATCTGGCAACCGCGCCACGAACCGACCACCCGCCCAAGGTGAGTACAGTTGCATCTCACCATACTCATTGAGCAAGGCCGGTGCCAAACGGCGAAAAGAACGCCGGACTGGCACGTCTGGATGGCGTATCTGCATGGACAGCAATGTGATAGGATTCCCTTTGCTGCGGCCGGCTCGCCCCTGCAAAGCCGGCGCGGGATGTGCAGTTACTGCTCACTGCGCATAAAATGCACAGGGGGGGGCTCACTCCGGCGGAGAGAGGCGGTAGTCCTCGATCTTGCGGCGGACCGTGTTGCGGCTCAGGCCCAACTCCTCGGCGGTGCGCGTCTGGGTGTAGTCGTTGTCCTTTAGCACCTGCTCAAGCAACGCCCGCTCGACCCGGCCGATGATCTTCTCGTGCAGGTTCGTCGGCTCCCCCCGCGCCTCGGCCCGCATGGTGCGCACGAGTTCGGCCACCACGTCTTCGACCGAGCCCACATCCTTGCGGGTCCGCTCGCGGCCCTTGAAGCCCCGCACGTTGATGGGCAGCAGGCTCAGGCTGATGGTCCCGGTGTTGGTCAGCACTACGGCGCGCTCGATGCAGCTCTCCAGCTCGCGCACATTGCCCGGCCATTCGTATTCCAGCAGCGCGTCCATGACCTCGCGGGACATCTGCGTGACCTGCTTGTCGTAGGTGTCGTTGTATTTCTCCAGAAAATGCTCGACCAGGAACGGTATGTCCTCGCGGCGCTCGCGCAGCGGCGGGATGAAGACGGGTATCACGTTCAGGCGGTAGTAGAGGTCCTCCCGGAAGGTGCCCTCCTCCAGCCTCTTCTCCAGGTCCACGTTAGTGGCGGCCACCACGCGCACGTCCACCTTCACTGTCTCCGTGCCGCCCACGCGCTCGAACTCCCTCTCCTGCAGCACGCGCAGCAGCTTGACCTGCAGGCGCTCGCTCATGCTGCCTACCTCGTCCAGGAAGATGGTGCCGCCGTCGGCCAGCTCGAACCGGCCCTCGCGGTCCTCGACCGCGCCTGTGAACGCGCCCCGCACGTGGCCGAACAGCTCGTTTTCCAGCAAGTTCTCCGACAGCGCCCCGCAGTTCACCTTGATGAACGGCCCCTCGGCGCGCGCGCTGTTGTAGTGCAGCACGCTGGCGATCAGCTCCTTGCCCGTGCCCGTCTCGCCGCGCACCAGGATGGTGGCGTTGCTCTTGGCGACGGCCTCGGCGGTAGCCACCACGTCCTGCATGGCGCCGCTGGCGGCCACGATGTTGCCGAATTTGTAGCGGCTTTTCAGGTCCCGCCGCAGGCGCACGTTCTCCGCCATCAGTTCCTCGCGCTCCACCCGCACCATGCGGTATATCTTGATAGCCTGGCTGACCAGGCTGGCGATTATCTGGAGCAGGCGCCGGTCTTTGGCCAGGGCATCCCGGTCGGAGAACTCGCGGTCCACGCTTATGGCGCCGACCACCTCCCCGTCCACGCGCAGGGGCACGCAGACGAACGAGATACGCCGGTGTTCGGTTTCGTTGGTGCGCGCCCCGGTGCGGTCCAGGAACCGGCGGTCCCGGCTGATGTCCGGCACGGTGACCGGCTCCCCGGTGCTGACCACCCGGCCGGTGACGCCCTCGCCGATCTGGTATCTGCCCCGCTCCTTCTCCTCGGCACTCAAACCGTGGGCGGCCGCGATGCGCAGGTCGGCGGAGACTCGGTCCTTCAATACCAGGGTGCCCCGCACCATGTGCAGCTCGCGGGCCAGCACGTCCATGGTCTGCTCGAAGACCGTCTCCAGCTTCAGCGCTCCGCCGATGGCCTCGCCCACTTCCCTGAGCACGGCGAGTTCCATCTCCTCGCGCGACTCGGGGGCGAGTTTGATCTCGTCCTCCGCCACGTTCAGGCGCTGCGGCACACCGATCTCGGCCGACGGACGGCCCTCCGCCTTGTGCAGCACCAGCGTGGGCAGTCCGTCCGCGATGGACAGCTCGATGACCACCTGCGTGACGTGCCGCAGCCTGGCCAGGAAATGTTCGCTGTGGCCCGCCGCCTCCAATATCCAGTAGGCGATGGTGTTCAGGTCGTACAGGCGCGGGCACATGTAGGTGAAGAAACTAAGGGCCTTCTCCTCGTCGTGCCACAGCTCGGCCATGCCGGTCAGGCTGTCGAAGATGTAGGAGGCGCTGCCGCCGAGTTCGTCCTCCACCTCCTCGACGGCCTCGATGACCTTTTTCGGCTCCCGCGCCTGGGCCACCATCTGGACGCGGGGGCTGTCCTCGTCCCCCTGCCCGTAAAAGTCGGCAAACACCTGGTCGCTGTTACCCTTCCCCGTGGTGAAGCAGTCCAGCAGGGCGAAGTCCGCGCCGGAAAAGTGCTCGGCGTAGCGGCGCAGCAGGGCCTGGGGGGAACGATTGAAGCTGACGTAGATCACCGGCCCGCGCGGCATGGAAACGTCCGCGAAACGGCCCACGAAAGTGGCCACCGGCGCACCGGAGTCCACCTCCCACACCACGTTATCCCCCGGTATCAGCCCCCCGACAAAATCGTCTACGGATTCGACACCGGTGCTCAGTTTATAAGCATCCTGGACCATGAGGGCAATCCTTCGACAGGTTGTGCGCTCAATTGCCTGTCAGCATTGTACGATTCGGGCAGCTTTCGCGCAACAATGGTGCAGGCGACGCCATGCTTTGTGGACTGGCCACCTCCGCCGGCCTGTGAACGTGGTGGACAGATTGGACTTGCGGGGGACAGGGAAGTTCAGCCCCGGCGGCGCTCTCCCGATGGTCATTGCGAGGGGGCCGCGAGGCCCCCGCGGCAATCCCGTCGTTTCCCTCGCTCGGACCGGGGCACGGACTTCAGGCGGCCCCTCAGCTCCGGCGGTGCTCCAGGGAGCGTTTGTCCATGCCCTCTTCCACCTCGACCGGGTAGCCGCAGCCGAAACAGGCCAGGCAGTAGTCATCTTCGCCCCCGGGCAGGGCGTCCACCAGGCCCTCCACCGTCTGGTAGCCCAGGCTGTCGGCGCCGACGAATTCGCAGATATCCTCCACCGATCGCCGGGCGGCAATCAGCTCGTCCGCGTGCTGGAAGTCTATCCCGTAGTAGCACGGGTGCCGGATGGGCGGGGCGCTGATGCGCAGGTGCACCTCGGAGGCGCCGGCCTCCCGGAGCGAGGCGATACGCGCCTTGCACGTGGTGCCGCGCACGATGGAGTCGTCCACCACCACCAGGCGCTTGCCCCGCACGGCCTCCTTGATGGTGTTGAGCTTGATCTTCACGCTGCTGACCCGGGCGCCCTCGGCGGGCGTGATGAAGGTGCGGCCCACGTAGTGGTTGCGAACGAATCCCATGTCCATCGGCAGCCCGGATTGCCGGGAGTACCCCAACGCCGCCGAGTTTCCGGAGTCCGGGATGCTGATGACGCTGTCGGCATCCACGGGGTGGGCTTTGGCCAGGTTGGCGCCCAGCCGCAACCGGACGTTGTGCACCACCTCGTCGAAGATCACGCTGTCCGGGCGCGCAAAGTAGATGTATTCGAACACGCACCGCGCGCGGCGCTTCTGGTCGCTGAAGCGGGTGGAGCGAAGGCCCGACCCGTCAATGCTGATGATCTCGCCGGGCTCGACGTCGCGCACCTCGGTTGCGTCCAGGAGGTTGAGCGCGCAGGTTTCGCTGGCCACCACGTGCCCGTCACCCACCTTGCCGATACTGAGTGGCCGGAATCCGAAGGGGTCCCTGACCGCCGTGATGCCGTCAGCGGTGAGCAATACGAGGGAGTAGGCGCCGCGGACCGCATCGAGCGACGCCTTCAGGGGGTCGTCCCTGTCCCCGTGCTCGGGGTCGGCCAGCAGGTGGACGAACAGCTCGCTGTCGGTGGAGGTCTGGAAGATCGAGCCGCGGGCCTCGTAGGCGTCCCGCAACGTGCGGGCGTTGGTCAGATTGCCGTTGTGCGCCACCCCCACGATGCCTTTGGAATACTCGATGACCAGGGGCTGGATGTTCTGCACACGGCCCGAGCCGGTGGTGGAGTAGCGTACGTGCCCGCACGCGATATGCCCCTCCAGGTCGGCCAGGTCGCCAGGCCCTATGGCCTCCGTCAGCAGGCCCAGGCCCTTTTTGCTGTGAATCTCGTCGCCGTCGGAGACCACGATTCCGGCCGACTCCTGCCCCCGGTGCTGCAGCGCGTAGAGGGCCAGATAGGCCAGATCTGCGGCGTTCTCGATCCCGTACACCCCGACTATCCCGCATTCTTCACGCAATTTACCGTCCCTCCAAGAGGCGGCGTGCGTCGGCTCAGAGCAGCCGCGCTTCATACACGAACACGGCGTCGCCCGTCAGCCGGGCGTCGGTCACGCAGTCGGCCCCGGGCCGAAAGTCAATGGTCAAAGTGCCTCCGGGCACTCGCACGTCCACCGGCGGGCTCGACACGCGCCCCGTCGCGTGCGCGACGACGGCCGAGCCGATGGCGCCCGTTCCGCACGCCAGCGTCTCCGCCTCCACGCCGCGCTCGTAGGTCCTGATGGAGATGCTCTGCTTGCCGTCCACCCTCACAAAGTCCACGTTGGTTCCGCGGGGCTGAAAGTACCGGTGCCGGCGGATGGCACGCCCCACGGCCTCGACGGGCGCACCCTCCAGGTCATCGGTAAAGATGATGGCGTGCGGCACGCCGGACTCGACGGCGTGGACCTCCCACTGCCGTCCTTCCGCGTCCAGTCGCACGGGTTCTTCCGGCAGGCCCACCCGGCCCATGCCGATGGTTACCTTCTGCTCCCCCACCTCCGCGCTGACGGGGCCGGCCAGGGTCTGCATGATCATGCGGTGAGGGGCGATGCCGCGCACGCAGGCGAAGCGCGCGGCGCAGCGTGCGCCGTTGCCGCACATCTCCGGCTCGCTGCCGTCGGCGTTGAAGATGCGCATCCGGAAGTCCGCATCGCCCTCCGCCGGCTCGATCAGCAGCACTCCGTCCGCTCCCACCCCGGTCCTCCGGGCGCACCAGCGCGCCGCGAAGGCCGCCCGGTCCTCGCCGACGGCGTCGGTGCGGTTGTCCACGACGATGAAATCGTTCCCGGTGCCGGTCATCTTGAAAAACTCGACGCTCATGTTCGCCTCCCGTTTTGCTGACACCCTCAAGCTACAACACGCGCCCGACGGCTTCAACGCCGGTGGCGGGGTCCGGGGTACACAGAACGCCCGCGGCCATGCTCGAAGTCGGCCGGCCGCGGGCGCACGTTCGATCCGCAGCGGGCCTCAGACCCAGCCGCGCAGCCTCATGGCTTCCGCCACCCGGCGCACGGCGACCACGTAGGCGGCCTTGCGCATGTTGATGTTGTATTCCCGGGAAGTATCCAGCACCGCGTGATACGCGTCGCTCATCTTCCGGTCCAGCCGCTCGTGCACGTCCTCCTCGGTCCAGTAGTACATCTGGAAGTTCTGGACCATCTCGAAGTAGGAGACCGTGACGCCGCCGGCATTGCACAGGAAGTCCGGCAGCACGTGCACGTCGTTCGCGTACAGGATGTCGTCCGCCTCGGGCGTCGTCGGCCCGTTGGCCAGCTCGGCCACGATGCGGGCCTTGACGTTCGCCGCGTTGTCTTCGGTCAGCACGTTCTCCAGAGCCGCCGGGATGAGAATGTCCACGTCCAGCTCCAGCAACTCCTCGTTGGCGATGCCGCCAGCCCCGGCGAAGTTGACCACCGAAGAGGTCGCCCGCTTGTGGGCGGCCACCTCGTCCGGGTCCAGCCCGTCCTGGTTGACGATCCCGCCCTGGCTGTCGCTGACGGCGACGACGCGGCAGCCATAAAGATCGCGCGCGAACAGGGCCGCGTAATAGCCCGCATTGCCATATCCCTGGACGGCAACGGTGGCGCCTTCCAGGTTCAGGCCGCATGCCTCGGCGGCTTCCCGAATCGTGTACCACCCGCCCCGCGCCGTGGCGTCGCCCCTGCCGGCCGAGCCGCCGACCTCCAGGGGTTTGCCTGTGATGATGCCGAACTGGTTCCTGCCCTGGATGGTGGAGTATTCGTCCATCATCCAGGCCATGATCTGGGGCGTGGTGTAGACGTCGGGCGCGGGCACGTCGGTCTCCGGCCCGATCATCCGGGCGATGGCCCGGATATAGGCCCGGCTGACGCGCTCCAGCTCGCCGTCGGACATCTCTTTCGGGTTGCAGACCACCCCGCCCTTTCCGCCGCCCAGCGGCACGTCCACGACGGCACACTTCCAGGTCATCCACGCCGCCAGTGCGCGCACGGTGTCTATGGTCTCGTGGGGGTGGAACCGCAGGCCGCCCTTCGTGGGGCCGCGGGCATCGTTGTACTGCACGCGGAAGCCCTGGAAGACCTTCACCGACCCGTCGTCCATGCGGACGGGAAGCGAGACCCACATCTCCCGGCGGGGCATCCTGAGCATCTGGTGCACGCCCGGCTCCAGTTCCAGGATCTCCGCACATGCGTCAACCTGCCTCTGCACGATCGAAAAAGGATTCAAATCCGCCATGCCAAAAACTCCGTCCAAAGTGAACGTCAGTGGGGTGGAACGGCTGACTTCGCCGGCAAGCCGGAATGGCCGCGGTACGCCCCGCGTCCGGCTTCGGGCGTTCCGGGGTGAGCCGGCCGCCGGGCATTGCCGCCGACTATAACACGTTCGCCGCCGCCGGACAAGTCAAAGCGCACGCCGCCTTCCCCACACTTGCGCCCCTGATTCCAGCACACTATAATGCGGGTGTGGAAGGTGCATTGTGTGCCTTCGGAATGCCGTTTGAGCTTGCTGAGGACGACACGGGTCTATTGTTGATGGAAAAGCAGCGTAAGACAGAATTGATCGAGGAGTTTCGTCTGCACGATTCCGACACGGGGTCCCCGGAAGTGCAGATCGCGGTGCTGACGGAGCGGATCAACGGCCTGACCGATCACCTGCGCATGCACCGCAAGGATCATCACTCCCGCCGGGGGCTGATGAAGATGGTCGGCAAACGTTCGGCGCTCCTGAAGTATCTCAGGCGCAAGGACGCGGCCCGGTATCGCGACGTTCTGCAGAAACTGAACCTGCGTAAATAGGCGCAGGCGGGCCGAGGGGCCCTTCCATGTTGAAGGCAGGCGGTGTTGGCGGCTTTGTGGGCGAGTGAGTGATTGCACGCGTTGTCAGGTTTTCCGTCGTTTCCCCCCTGTGTTGCCGTATCCCCGCCCCCACGGAGGGAATCGTTTAGCCCGAGGGCTGAGCGTGCACGCCCCCGCCGACCGGCAGGCACTGCGAAGATGTGTTGAGCAAGGAGTTCTTTTCTTACCTACCGAGAGGTTGTGAAGGTGAAAGCGAGAGTAGAGAGACGAATTGCTGATAGAGTGTTGAGCATCGAGACCGGAGAGCTGGCGAAACAGGCCGACGGTGCGGTGGTTGTGCAGTACGGAGATTCGGTGGTTCTGACGTCGGCCGTCGCGCGCACCGATAAGCGCAACGTCCCGTTCCTGCCGCTCACGGTGGAATACCGGGAAAAACAGTACGCCGCAGGGCAGTTCCCCGGCGGCGTCATCAAGCGCGAAGGCCGCCCGACCACCAAGGAAACGCTTACGTGCCGACTGATTGACCGGCCCCTGCGTCCCCTCTTCCCCGAGGGGTATCACGAGGAAATCCAGGTCGTCGGCTGGGTGCTGAGCGCCGACCAGGAAAACGATCCCGACCTGCTGGCCATGATCGGCGCCTCCGCCGCGCTGGCCATCAGCGACATCCCGTGGCGCGGACCCGTCGCCTCCACCCGCGTGGGGCTGATCAAGGACGAGTTCATCATCAACCCCACCCACGAGCAGCGCGACGAAGGCGAGCTGGACCTGGTTGTCAGCAGCACGCAGGACGCCGTGGCCATGGTCGAGGGGGAAGCCCAGGTCATCCCGGAAGAAGACCTGCTGACCGCCGTGCGCTGCGCGCACGACATCAACATGGAAGTTCTGGGCATGATCCGGGAGCTGGTCGAACAGTGCGGCCGCCCGGAGCGCGAGTGGGAACCGAAGGTTGATCCCGAAAAGGCGCTGGAAATGGTCCGCGCCCGGTACGGCGACCGCTTCGAGCAGGCCCATACGACGGCCGACAAGCTGAAGCGCGAGGCCGACATAGACCAGGTGCGCGACGACGCACTGGAAGAGTTGTGCGACCCGGACGACGAGGAGGCGCCGACGACCGCCGAGGTCAAGGAAGCCTTCGACCGGCTGGAAGACGAGGTCACCCGCAGGCACATCGTCCAGCAGGGCCGCCGCTACGACGGGCGAGCCCTCGACGAAGTCCGCGCCATTTCCTGCGAGGTGGGCTTCCTGCCGCGCACGCACGGCTCCGCCGTGTTCACCCGCGGCGAGACGCAGGCCCTGGTCATCGCTACATTGGGCACGGTGCAGGACGAGCAGCGCATCCTGGACCCCCTGGTGGCCGAGGAGCCCAAGAAATTCATGGTTCATTACAACTTCCCGCCCTTCAGCGTGGGTGAGGTGCGCCCCATCCGCGGCCCCCGGCGGCGGGACATCGGGCACGGCGACCTGGCCGAGCGCGCCCTGCGGCCCGTGCTGCCGCTCTCCGATGAGTTTCCCTACACCATCCGGCTGGTCAGCGACATCCTGGAATCCAACGGGTCCTCCTCGATGGCCAGCATCTGCGGCGGCACCCTCTCGCTAATGGACGCGGGCGTGCCGATCAAAGACCCGGTGGCGGGCATCGCCATGGGCCTGATCAAACAGGACGGCCAGACATTCATCCTGACCGACATCGCCGGCGCGGAGGATCACCACGGCGACATGGACCTGAAGATCGCCGGCACCCAGAAAGGCATCACCGCCGTGCAGATGGACCTGAAGGTGAAGGGCATCGGCATGGACGTGCTCGAGCAGGCAATGCAGAATGCCCGCGATGCGCGCATCCAGATACTCAAGAAGATGCTGCAGGCCCTGCAGCGTCCGCGCACGGAAATCTCCGCCTACGCGCCGAGACTCATCAGGGTGCAGATAGACCCCGACAAGATCGGCCGGCTGATCGGCCCCGGCGGCAAGACCATCAAGGGCCTGGAGGAGAAATACGAGTGCAACATCGAGGTCGAGGATGACGGCACCGTCACCGTCTCCGGCACCGGAGAGGGCCGCGCCGAAGAGGCCGCCGAATACATCGGCCAGCTCGGCAAATCGCTGAAGGTCGGCGACATCTACGAGGGCACCGTGACCGAGATCAAGGACTTCGGCGCCATCGTGGAACTCGGCCCCGGCAAGGACGGCCTCTGCCATATCAGTGAGCTGGACGACTCCTACGTCGATAACGTAAGGGACGTCTGCGACATCGGCGACACCATACCGGTCAAGGTGCTGAGCATCCGCGACAACAGTGTCCGTCTGAGCCGTAAGGCGGCTCTGAAGGAACGCGAGGGCTCCTGACCACAGGCGCCTCAGCGGCCGCGCGCAGCACCATCGCACCGGCACGGCCATGGATGAGCACGTCAACATTCTGATATGCCATGAAGACGGCCCCGTCCTGGAGGCCGTCGAGAGCACCCTGTCCGACGCCGGCCACGCGTGCACCTCGGTCGCCGACTCCAACGAGGCCGCCCATGAGGCGCGCTCCGGCCGCTACGACGTGGTGATAGCGGCCCTGCAGATGGGCGAGGGCGGGGACGGCATGGAAGTCCTGAAGGCCGCCCGGGAAGCCGACCCGGACTGCCAGGTCATCGTCACCACCCCCAGGTCCGACGTGCCCACCGCCGTGCGGGCCATGAAGGAGGGAGCGCTCTACTACCTGCAGACCCCCATTAACCCGGGGGAGTTGAACGCCATGGTGGAGCGGGCGGCCGAGCACGTGATGCTGGCCCGCGAGCACGCCGATCTGCGCCGGGAGCAGGCTGAGCGCTACGGCTTCCAGAACATCGTGGGCAACAGCCGCCCCATGCAGAAGGTGTTCCGCAAGATCCGCCAGATCGCGGGGACCTCGGCCACCGTGCTCATCCAGGGCGAGACGGGAACCGGCAAGGAGCTGGTGGCCCGGGCGATACACTACGACAGTGACCGGCGGCACAACCGCTTTGTGCCCCTGAACTGCGCCGGGCTGGTGGAGACCATCCTGGAAAGTGAGCTTTTCGGGCACGAGAAAGGCGCCTTCACCGGCGCCGCCAGCGCCCGCGTGGGGCTCTTCGAATACGCGAACCACGGCACCCTGTTCCTGGACGAGATCGGGGACATGGCCGTCCCCAGCCAGACCAAGCTCTTGCGCGTGCTGGAGCGGGGGGAGATCGTCCGCGTGGGCAGCAACGAACCGATACACGTGGACGTGCGCCTGATAGCCGCCACACACCAGGACCTGCGGCAGAAAATGTCGGACGGTACGTTCCGGGACGACCTGTTCTACCGGCTGAACGTGATGCCCATCAGACTGCCCCCTCTGCGCGAACGTCAGAGCGACATTCCGTTGCTGGTCAGCAAATTCACGGACGAGTTTGCGGAACTGTGCGACAAGCCCGTCCGCGGGTTGAGCCAGGAGGCGCAGAAGGCCCTCTTCCGCCATGACTGGCCCGGCAACGTGCGCGAGCTGCGCAACTGCATCCAGCACATGGTGGTCAGCACCACGGACGATATACTGGGCCTGGACGACCTGCCGGAGTTCATGCTGGAAGAGGCCGGGCACCTGGAGGATGAACCCAGCCTCAGCTCCCTGGCGGGCCAGCCTCTGGAGGAAGTGGAGCGGTTGCACATCATGCGCACGCTGGAGCTGGTGGACGGCAATCGGGAGCGGGCGGCCGAGTTGCTGGGCATCGGCGAAAGGACCCTCTACCGAAAAATCGAGAAGTACGACCTCCGCTGAGATGCGTGTAAGGGTTTTTTCGTGAGTTTTCCGTGAAAATCCTCATATGTCCTTGCATCGCGTCGGCGTATCGGCTACATTAGGGATTGGAGGTCAAGTGGTAAGTAGCACCGGTCAGTGAAGCTTGACAAATTGGGGTGGCGGATCGAAGAATTGAGGGGGAAGAATGGGCTGACGGCTTTCTGCTCATCAGCTCTCTTGCTATCAGCCTGCAAAGAGTTGTCAGTACCCTACATCACGACGCTCCCACCTACAAAGTAAGCGTCGTGAGCTGTCGGGCGAGCGCCCCCCTCCCCGGCAGCAGCCCCTCTTGCGGGTGGGTCAACCCCAGCCCACCCGCACTTATTTTTGTACCCCGCGCGCCGCGGCATCTTGCGCCCCCCCGTTTTTCCTGATATAGTGCCCTCCCTTCAATCACCGAACAACTCGGAGAGACCAGATGAGCGAGCAGGAGTACCTGTCCACTTCCGAGTCCGTCTGTGCCGGGCATCCCGACAAGGTCGCCGACCAGATCAGCGATGCCATTCTGGATGAGATTCTCCGGCAGGACGCGCACGCCCGTGTGGCCTGCGAGACCCTGCTGAAGACGGGACTGGTCGTCATAGCGGGTGAGATAACGACCGACGCTCCCGTGGATTACCGGCAGGTCGCCCGGCAGGTCATTCACGACGTGGGATACTCGAAGCCCGAATACGGTTTCTCCGCCGACGACTGCTCCTACCTGACCGCCGTCAGCCGACAGTCGGGCGACATAGACATGGG
>CAYVBE010000042.1:0-2997 GCA_964448935.1 uncultured candidatus Brocadiaceae bacterium | reverse complement strand
ATTGACACCATCGTGCTGAGCCTTCAGCACGATCCGGATATCACCCCGGAGCAGTTGCGGGAGGCGTTCATCGAGGAGATCATCCGGCCCTGCCTGCCGGAAGACTATGCCTCGGACGACATTACCTACCATACCAATCCCACGGGGCGTTTCGTAATCGGCGGCCCCCGCGGCGACTGCGGCCTGACCGGCCGGAAGATCATCGTGGACACCTACGGCGGGCGCGGCGGCCACGGCGGGGGCTGCTTCAGCGGCAAGGACCCCAGCAAGGTGGACCGCAGCGCCACCTACGCCGCCCGCTACGTGGCCAAGAACATCGTCGCGGCCGGCCTGGCGGACGTGTGTGAGCTGCAGATAGCCTACGCCATCGGCATCGCCCGGCCCGTGGCCATCCACGTCCAGACCCACGGGACCAGCCGCCTGCCGGAATCCGAGATCGCCGCCCTGGTGTTGGAATGCTTCGATCTGCGGCCCGGGGCCATCATCGAGCATCTGAACCTGCTGCGGCCCATCTACCGCCAGACGGCAGCCTTCGGCCACTTCGGCCGCACGGGTGAAGCCTTCACCTGGGAACGCACCGACCGGGCCGAACTGCTGCGCGAGAAGGCCGGCCTCTGACCCGGCCCCCCATACCGCCGCTCTCTCCGCCTGTGCGGCGAAGACAGGGGCACGCGCGCCCAACGGGTACAAAAAAACGAATCCCACCCCGTCGGGATGGGATTCATTTGTGGGAGAGTGCCAAACCTTACGCTGTGGATGGCACTTCTTGCCAGCCTTCTTTCATCGCCGCGATCAACATGCGGCGGGTTTCTCTGAATTCGAGTTCCAGTTCGGGCTCATCTCCTTCCATGCGCCAGCGGCGGCGCGCCTCTTTGGCCTTCCTGGCCAGTTGCCAGGCCACGCGGCACGTCTGCCGGTCCTGCAGGTACGACCGCGGGGGGGCCTGCCCGTCCGTCATCTGCCGGGCACACCGATAGACGCTCAGGGGCGCGTACTTCAACTGGCCGTTCTGCTGGAAATACCGCCGTACCGAGCCCTTCTTCACGCCCGTCTCGTCGGAGATGCGCCGGTAGATCTCCTCCTTCGTGTCGAACTGCTCCTCCAGCTCCGGCATCAACGTGCAGGTCCACTCGACCGGGACCCCGCGGTGCTCGTCCGGAATGTCGGGTTCCCGCCCTTCTTTCACGGCGCGCAGCCATCGGTTCAGACAGTATTTGATCTCCGCCTGGATGCGCCTGGCCTTCTTCTTCCCGCTCAGGGCCTTGTGGATGCAGTCGTATTTCAGGCTCGTGGCCTGGGCGATGGCCTTGTGCATGGCGCTGTGGCTGCGGAACAACAGCTTCTCCCGCGCCTCCTCCAACCATTGGTCCGGGTCACGGTCGCCCGTAAGCTCCTCGAAGGGGATCAGCCCTTTGCGAAACTCACCGTTTAGCCCGCGCACGATATGGCCCAGACAGTACGGAA
Source organism: uncultured candidatus Brocadiaceae bacterium (assembly GCA_964448935.1). Lineage (GTDB taxonomy): Bacteria > Planctomycetota > Brocadiia > SM23-32 > SM23-32 > CAYVBE01. Next base: position 1,533 of record CAYVBE010000042.1, on the reverse strand, counting down.
CGCCCGGCGCTTCGGACTCCTCCGCAAAGAAATCCCGCAGTTCCCGTGGGCCGACGGCGTAGCCGCGCTTTTTCAATTCACGTCTCAGGAACGGCACCAGCTTCACCAGTGCGAAATCTCCGTCATCCTCGCGCTGCCGTAGAATGGCCCGGAGCCGGCCGGCGTCCATGTAGCGCCGCTGGATAAACCGGGCGTGCTCACCCAGCAGCAGCCGATCGGCCACGGCGTCCAGCACGTCGTCCGGCTGCTCCGCCAGGCGGGACCGCACCGCTTCGGGATCCTCCGGCGGGGGAGCCTCCACGCCCTGCTCTTCCAGCAGGTCACAGAGCGCCCCCCGCAGGTCGTCGCCCAGCCTTTGCAGCACAACAACGGCGCCTTCGGGCGGGACAGCATGCTCCTCGCCATCCTCGCCCAGGGCCTTGCGGATGGCTTCCCTCTGGACCTCGTCTTCGGCCAGAAAATCAACAAGGGCCGCCGGATCAGCCGAATGACCCACGGCCCTCAACAATTCCGAGTAATCGGAAAAGACCTCCACCAACGCGTCCGTCTCAACCGCACTGGCCATTTCACGCCTCGCATGAATCTATGATGATAAAGAGCGCAACATGGCTTCGCAGGGCTTTAGTGCAATCGAAATGCCAACCAGCTCCCACCGGCGTGCATATGACCTGTCACAACGCGCTCAACCGGCCAGTACTTTCCCCGATCTATCGCTGCAAGATACTCCTACATAACCACTTATGTTTTAGGCGTCTCCGGGCGAGACACGGGCACAGCAGGCTCAGAAACTCAGAGAAGAAACGCGGACGGGCGGCGAATCCGGCCCCGCAAGTGTAACCGAGAAGATCACAGTGTGAGCGGTACGGACACACGCCGGGCTAGTGGTCCGGCGGCCGGACCCCGGGCACGGCCTGCAGCACCGCCCCCACGCACCGGGCGGTCGTCCTGGCACCGGGGGAATCCTGGATCAGTTGCCGGAGCGAGCTGCCCTTCTCGCCGTAGCTCAGCACAGCAAACGCCAGCCCCCCCACCACCAGCAGCACCTTCACCAGCCCGAACGCCGCCCCTAGCAGCCGGTCGGGCGTCTTCGGCTTGATCGCGTCCAGAGGACGCCGCAGCAGGAACGACAGGGCGTAGGACAGTATCAGCGCCAGCACGAAGATCAGGATGGCAGCCCCTATGCGCGCAAGGAACGGAGGGACCTCCCCGCCGAGATGCCGCGCCACGTCGTCGTGGAAGACCCACGCCAGCACCAGGCCGCCTGCAACGCTCAGAATGCGCACCACCTGCCAGGCAAAGCCCGTCCAGAACCCCAGGGCCATCCCCACCAGGCAAGCCCCGCCGATCACCATGTCCAGCGTGGTAAACGCCATGGCCACAACACACGAAGACATCATCCAGAAACCCGTTGACAAAGCCCAAAACCACTGCCAGCCTACCCCCTGCGCCCACCCGAAATCAAGCTTCGCCCCCGCCGTCCAGGGTCATTCAAAAGTCCCACGCACCGTATAGCCATTGATGTGTTCCGCCTTC
>CAYVBE010000041.1:0-24489 GCA_964448935.1 uncultured candidatus Brocadiaceae bacterium | reverse complement strand
ACCGATCGCTGTCACGCATCAAATACCCGCAGCACACCTTTTCGGAGAGGGTCAAGTTAATCTACCCAAAACGGGAGCCGGCTTATCTCTTTTTGTCGAAAGTCGAGCTGAGGGGTAGCGTGTTAAAGGGATGGCGGGGCGGCGTCAGGTGTTTGGAGACGGAACGGTTACAACGGCCATGCGCGTGAAACAGGGAGAACTGTTCGGTTTCAAGGACGTCTCCGGAGTGGCCGGGGACGGGCCGGGCAGAAGTCAGAGCGTCCGTAGTAGCGACGAAGCGGGTCAACTCCCGCAGAGCGAAGGGACGCAGGAAGGTGGATGCGTGATGACCACGCCGGGCGAAGACAGCCCCGCGGAAGTGGGCGCCCACGGGCGGCCTAAACAAGCGGGAGAGACCCGTCCCGCCGATTGGGACTGGGTCGAACGCTCCGTGTGGACGGACCGCATGCTGGCGGCTCTGGAAAAAGGAGTGAAAGGAGGCGTATGGTTCAGCCTGATTGACAAGGACTGGCGACTCGATACCCTGCGGATTGCCTTCGAGCAGGTGAAGGCGAACCGAGGAAGCGCGGGAGTTGACCACCAGAGCATCGGAGGGTTCGAAGCCGAGCTGGAACGCAACCTTAACAGGCTCCAGGCCGAGCTGCGGAGCGGTACATATCGGCCCCGGTCCGTAAAGCGGGTCTGGATCGAGAAGCCTGGCAAGAAGGAGAAACGCCCGCTGGGCATACCCGCCGTGCGCGACCGTGTCGTGCAGGCGGCGGTGCGGCTCGTGATCGAGCCGGTCTTCGAGCGGGAGTTTGTGCAGGGCAGTTACGGCTTCCGGCCCGGTCTGGGCTGCAAGGATGCGCTCCGCGAGGTGGACCGGCTGCTGAAGTGCGGCCACCGGTGGGTGGTGGATGCTGACCTGAAGAGTTACTTCGACAGCATCCCCCAGGACCGTCTGATGGCCGAGGTGGAGAGGCGGATTGCCGACGGGCGCCTGCTGGCCCTCGTTCGGGCCTTCCTGCGGCAGCCGGTCATGGACGGTCTGGAGCGGTGGACGCCGGAGCGGGGCACGCCCCAAGGGGCGGTACTGAGCCCGCTTCTGGCGAATATCTACCTGCACCCGATAGACCGGGCCATGGCCGAGGCGGGATACGAGATGGTCCGCTACGCGGACGACTTCGTCATCCTCTGCCGCACGGAGCGGCAGGCCCGGGAGGCGCTGGATCTGGTCGAGAGTCTCTGCGGGGAGCGGGGCCTGACCCTGCACCCGGAGAAGACCCGGCTGGTGGACACAGGCGACCCGGACGACTCATTCGACTTCCTCGGCTACCGCTTCCAGGCAGGCCGCCGGTGGCCCCGGCCGCGCAGCATTAAGCGGCTTCGGGCCAGTCTGCGGCCGAAGACCAAACGGACGCGGGGCGATAGTCTGCCGTGCATCATAGCCGACGTCAACCGGACGCTCCGGGGCTGGTTTGAGTATTTCAAGCACAGTCACTGGACGACGTATCGGGGAATAGACGGCTGGGTGCGGAGGCGGCTTCGCAGCATCCTGCGAGCCCGGATAGGTCTCCGGGGTATCAGTCGCGGCCGTGACAATCAACGCTGGACCAACAACTTCTTTCGGGCTCATGGGTTATTCACCCTTGAGGACGCCCATGAAGCTGCCTGTCAGCCCGGACGCGGATAACCACCGACTGGAGAGCCGTGTGCCGGGAGAAGCGCACGCACGGTTCGGAGGGAGGGGCGGCGCAACAAGGCGTTGTCCCTACCCCTATAGCAGCCCCGGGTCGGATCGCGGGACGCGATCCTGCCCTGGGACAGACTGCAGCCACAAAACGCCGCGCTTCCCTGCAAGGGATGCGCGGCCTGCGAGCCGGTCAGTGCCCAAGTGCAGAATGCGTTTGCTCTCCCCCCGGACCCTGATGCCCATATACACTCTTGTACCTGTTTACCGTGGCATGCCGCCCGCGTTCCGCCGGACGTGGGACCTGCGTGCGTCATTGCGAGGAGCGATAGCGACGAAGCAATCTCGTCGTTTCCGTGCATGCACGGTTGGCTCTCGGACGTGAACGGCGGGATTGCCGCGCCCGCTCGACGACGCGGGCTCGCAATGACCTGGTAGAGCACCGGGGAGTGCGGGGCAGCCCCCGCCCGACATCGCACGGTGAACACGTACACACTCTTTGACCATCGAGCCGCCGGATACGGACCCGTATGTCCGGTGGTGTGACAGGCAAAGCCCGCGAGGGCATACCTATGTCAATTGGACGAAGGGGCATGGGGCGAGCGCCGCGAGCCGTGCAGTGGAACGCGCTTTTCCCCATTCCGAGCCCGCAGCCGGGCGCTTACTGGGGCAGTCGGGGAGAGGGAGACGGAGCATCGCTGCTGCAGGGCAAGAGGATGTCGGAAGGTCAGAAGCGCACGTCTACGCAGAGAAAGAAATGGTCGCTCGGATAGCGGCCCGCGCGGCTGTCACACACCACCTGGTAGGAGCGGGCCTCGGAATCACCGTGGAGAAAAACCGAGTCAATCTCCTGTGCCCAAAGGTCCCCCGGGACAGAGTCCTCGAGACCGTGAAATTCATGGTACGTGAAGCCGGGGCTGCTCGGCTCGGGAGCCTCTTCGGATGCGGACCTCCAGCCGGCCCCTTTCAGAGTGGCGATCGCCGGGTTCTCGGGGCCGGCGTTCAGGTCCCCGGCGAGAATACGCGGATAAGTTTCCGGGAAGGCATTCGCCCACTGGTTGATCAGTCCGGCGCCGTGCTCCCGGGCCAGCCGGCTGACGTGGTCCAGGTGCGTGTTCATGAGGGCGAACTCCCGTCCACCCGTGGTCTCGAGCACGACCCAGGGGGCGAAACGCACACATTTGCTGTTCCAGGAGCGTGAGCCCGGGACGTGCGGCGTTTCCGACAGCCAGAACGCGCCGGCCCCGATGCGGTCGAAGCGCTCGCTCCGGAAGAGGATTACGTTCATCGGATGCGGGCTGGCCGGCTCTTCCGGCACACTGCACGGTTCGTAGCCGCTGAAATGCTCCAGGAGGTCGCGCCATTGGTCTTTGTGGGCCTCCTGGCAACAGATGTGATGTCGGGCTCACGGGAACGTATGACGTCACAACAGAGCGACTTACGGTGCGTCCAGGCGTTCTGGTCACGGACGCCGCTGGTCCGGATGTTGCAGCTCATCACGCGCATGTGTTGGTCGTCCGTGTTCGTCACTCGGCTCGCCTCGTGCGCCAGTTTGCGTTTCGAGAGTGAAGACACCCGGCTGGCGGCTACCACGTCCAGGGGCCATGTTACGCGGTGGTTGCGAAGTGTGAGACGTGGGAAAGCCGACCCGGTGAGGACGCGTTCTCCAGACGCCCGCGGCAGGGGCCGGATCAATCTTCATTGAGTGCTTCGAGTTCCTGCCGGGCCCTGGCGGCGAGCTCACTGTCGGGATAGCGCTCGATGAGCCGCTCGAGGTATTTGGTGGCCATCTCGATGGTGCCGCCACGGTTGAAACACAGGCCTGCTTGATAGAGGGCCTGCGCCTTTACGGCATCGTCCGAGGCGAAAGCTTCGACTTTCAGGTAGGTTCGACCTGCTTCCATGTAGTTGCCCAGTCCCTCTTGCGTCCGCGCGACGCCCTGATAGGCGGCCAGGTTTCTTGAGGGCAGGGCGTTGTTGAAGTGCTGCGCCGCCTGTTGGTAATTGCGCAGTTCCTCGTGGCATTGTCCCATGCGCAACTGTGTGAGGATGCGGGCGCTCTCCGGTTGCTGCCCGGCATCCAGGGCACGTTGATAGGCGTCCAGGGCGCTCTCGAACTGTTCCGCTTGCCGGTAGCTCTCTCCGGCAAGGAACAGGAAGGAGGCGCGGTTGCGTTCATGCGCGGCGGCGGCCTCGATGTAGTATTGCGCGGCCCGGGCCGGTTGGTCCATCTGGCGGGCGGCCACCGCCATGGACTGTAGGGCGCTTGCCCGGGTGGCGGCGTCCAGCCCTTGCTGTGCCAGCAGCTTTTCGAGGACGCTCATGGCTTCTTCCGGCCTGGTCTGCTGGAGCAGCGCGCCTGCGAGAAGCTGGCGTGCCAGTTGAGAATTGGCCCCCTCCGGCGCTTCGTCTTCCGCCAGATAGTCCCGCACCAGGGATGCGCCGTCCTCGAAGCGTTCCTGCTGCACGGCGATCATCCCGAGGCCCAGCAGGGCGCGTCTGTGAAAGCGGGTCCCGGGGAGCTCGGCTCTCACCTGACGGAAATACTCAAGCGCTTCATCCAGTGCGCCGGCCCGGCGCCGGGTTTCAGCGGCTGTAAACAATGCTTCGGCGGCGAGGGGGCCGTCGGGCTGAGCTTGGTAGGCCGTCAGGAACCCGTTTGCGGCGTCCTCCAGGCTGTCGGTCATCATGTCGCAACGCGCGATGCGCATGTAGGCTGCAGCGCGGGCCTGTTCGGTGACCGTGCCCTTCTCCGCATCCGCGGCGTCCAGAACCCGTTGCGCGTAAGAGGTGGCCTGTTCGTAATCGGCCTGTTGATAGCGGTAGGCCGCGGCCTGGAGGTAGGCCTGGTGTTCGAAGGGGGTACCGGAGAATTCCTCGGCCGCCGCATCCAGGGCGGCTATGGCCTGCTTCAATCGGTCAGAGGCCATACGCGCCTGTGCCAGGTTCAGGTAGCCCGACTGCCTTGCCACTGCGCTCTCGGTGCTTCCCAGCACCTGCTGACAGAACACGGCGGCATCGGCCGGCCTGTCCCGGCGCACGTGACTGAGAGTGACCGAGTTGATCAACTTGGCCTGGTCCTGGTCGTTTAGTTCCTCCAGCGGCACATCCGTCAGGTAGCCAACGGCCTGGCGGTCATCACCGAGGTTGAACGCACTGAGGCCCGCCAGGTACCCGGCCTTGCCGGCCAGGGCATGTTCGGGGTATTGTCGGACGAAGCGCGAGAGGTGCCGGAGGGCCGCCTCCCACCGGGTGGCCTCGTGGAAGGAGGCACCTGCATTGAAAAGGGCACTGGCCGCCAGCGCTTCGGCGTCGGCCCTTGCCGCGATCTCGGCGAAGACCTCTCCGGCCTCTTGCTTACGGTCTTCCCGGTAGAGCAGTGTTCCCAGTTGCAGTCCGGCAGCGACGGCCACGTCTTCTTCTACCGTTCGCGACAGGTCTTCAAGCAGCTTTTCGGCCTCCTCGGTCCGTCGCAGAGCGACCAGGAGCCGGGCGCGGAGCAGGCGCAGTCGTGCGGTTCCGGGTGCATCCGGCCGGTTGCTGATCGCCTTCATCAATAGCGTCTCTGCCTCTGCGAGTTTGCCCTGCCTGGTCAGGAGATCGGTCAGAATCGTGATCGCCTGGAGCCGCCTTTCCCCGTCCGGGTAATCTTCCAGGTACAGCCTGAGCTTTCGGGCGGCCTCGTCCGTGTCGCCGGCGGTCACCAGATTCGCACCCGTTAGGAACAGCGCCTGTGCCGCCAGTTCGTTGCCGGATTCGTAAACGCGCTGAAACTTCTCGGCCGCCTGTGCGGGTGCGCCCTGGCGGGCGTAAGCGTTGCCCAGCATGAACAGCCCGTTCTGGCGCAGTTCAGAGGCGGGATAGTCTCGTTCCAGCCGGACGAGGGCGGAGGTTGCTCTCTCGATGTCGTTGGTCTGGAGGGAGGCGACGCCGAGCTGGAACAGCACTTGGTCCATGCGCGGGAACTCTGGATAGTGTTCAACAATCTTTTCATATTCCTCGATGGCCAGCTCGTAATCTTCGTTTTGCATGAGTCCGGTTGCAAAGGCCAGGATGACATCCGGCTCTTCCGTGACCGTTGCTTCATCCGGCTGTTGGGATAGTGCGGGTACCGAAAGCAACATCAGGCAACAGAGAACGGAGCAGAATACCGAGAGTCGCACGTTCATGGTGATCTCCAGCGGAGGGCATTTGATCAGGTTCAAGGAGAGACAGAATACCAGAAACGCCTCCGGGTTTCAACCATTCAGACACCACCGAGGAGCGCACCCATGTCCGGTCTTGCTTCTCGCTTCCGGGGGTTGTGCGTGGGTCCGGCTTTCGGGGGGGAAGGCTCACGGCGTTCGACTTCCGGTGGCACCGTGCGGTTGGCGGCGAGGCGGGAATTGGATATACTGGTCGGCGGAGAGGTGCCGGAGCGGCCGAACGGGGCGGTTTCGAAATCTGCAAGAGGGGGTTTGGCGTAAGTCTTTGCCAACGAATTATTTGCACACAAGCCGTTGACGGTTATGCTTTTAGGTCCGATCTACTGAATCGGCTCATTTCGGCGCAATTCCGGACGTTTCGGATCCTGCTGGTAACAAAATGGTAACACTCCGGGAACGTGACCGGTGCTTTCCGTTCGGACCTTAACCTCTTCCGCGAGGCGTGCTGGCGCTCTTCCTATTCAAAGCGATCTTCGCGGGTGGGGCGTAGAGCCGTCTGTGCGCGTTCGGCGGCCTTTACATGGCGGGTTGCCTCAGCTACACCCTTGGCCTTCACCTTCGGACTCACGATTTGCTCTGCGATACCTTAGCTTTGTGAAGCGTCTGTCCGCTGGCAAACCGTTGCTGGCCGGCCTTTGCGTGTCACGTAGCCAGCCGATGAATCCGGCGACCACCTCTGGGTCGTGGCGGCAACTGCATCCATGTCGCTGCCAAAGGAGAGCGCGGAAAGGCTCGGGCATCGGCAGGGCATCCTCCCCGTAGTAGTAGAATTCCTCGGACACGAACACCCTCGGGTGGCGAAGGTCCTGCTCCATCTCCTCCGGCGTTGTGTGGAACCTGGTGCGCGGGTCCTGTTTCCAGTTGCCGTCGGAATCCCGGAAGTAGATGTTGTCGCCGCACGTTCGCCTCCACCCCTCCGAGGGTGCTGGCTTCTTTTTCTCGAACCGGGGCGCCCGATAGTAATCATCGAAGTCCAGCGTTTCCGCCACGTGCATCACGCAGACGATTCGGTGGCCGCTCGACTTGTCGCTATTAGCCAGTATCCAGTCGCCCTCATGCAGTTTGATGCCCATGTGATTGGGCGTACAGGCAGCAAGGGTGCAGTGCCCCCGAAAGGGATTCGGCGCGAACCCGCTATCGTGCTTGATTACGTAAGAGCAGAAGCGCATGACCATATCCTCTCCGAACCAAACCTTCTTGCCTTATCGAGACCGTCTGACGACGCGCAGGTGCCGAGTTCCTAACGCTCCGTCCGGCCGGCGTAGCAGACCGCCGGTTTTTGCATGGGCTCTCCTACATATCAAGCCTCTGAATGCTGGGCTCGCAGGCCGTTTCGAAGCTGGCCAGCAATTCAGCCAACTCTTCGTGGCCTTCTTCCCATTGACCTCGATCTCTGTACCCAGGAACTTCGACATCCTTCCGGACATAACACCGATCAGCTCCCTCTCGCTTCAGCCAGTCGAGTTCCTGGCCGAAAGCAGCTTCAATCTGCTGCTTATACCCTTCAAGCTGGTCGAAAACCTTCCTGTTCTTCCCCCGATCACCAGTGTCGATCTTCAACTGAATCCGTGCATCGTGTTCGCGCACGACGCATTCAAATCGGAGTCCGCTTCTCCCTGCCGGTCCGCTCAGTGCGGAGTTTTTGGTGGCAGAGCGGTTAGACAGAATAGCTGTTGCGTCGTTTGCTCGGGGCAGGAAATTCGCCCAGTAATCGTGCCGCAGCCGTTCTCGCTCTGCCCAGTTTTCCTTACTCTGTCCCGCTGCTTGCGACGCCTCACTTGGACCCTGAATCAGCGTGAGAAGGGGGGCAGCCGGCGAATTTTCTATCTGCACCGCCTCCAATTTCACGAGGTAGAATTCTGCTTGCGGCTTCTCGTTTAGCCAGGACACGGTGTCGATGTGCTCCGCGCGTGGACGTTCCACTATCCACACCGCAGCGCTGGCCTCTGTGCCCGCCAGATACGTGAGAAGCTTACCCAGGTGGTCGTGATCGCTCTGTCCGAACTGGTTCTCTATCACGACTCGACCGCCGGATTCATCTTCCGCGACAAGGTCCACGTTGAAATCACCGACTGATTTCTCGCTCTCGACGGATGAGAGCTCGGTGTTGATCGCCTCTCCGAGGACCTCGATGTTCCCCTCTAACCAGACGGTGAAATCCCTCGCTTCGTCGGCCCAGACCTGGCGGATAGGAACTCTCTTCAGTTCGCCAATTTGATACATTTCCCTTTCTCCCTTCCGACGATTGTCTTTCACGCTTTGCCACTGGGGCTTCCCTCTTTGGGGAGCAAGGCTGCACTCTACCTTTCGATGTCCACGTTGAACAGCGGCAGTAGCGTCGCGATGGCGAGGTTTTCCAGGTAGAAGCGGTTCACGACGTTCTCCTCTCCATCCAGCAACGCGAAGCGATAACGCACGTTGTCGCGCACCAGGGGACGTCCATCCCCATCTGCTTCTACCTTGTCCTTGAAGACCGACTCAAGCCCACGCCGCAACTGGTCGGACGTGGTGGTGTTGTCCTTCACAGTTGGCGTTCTTCCACGAATATGCAGCGGGATTCGTTTTTGCAGATTCGTGGTCTTGCCGACATACAACGGCAGAGGCGTATCGAAAGGCCGGTCGTCTTCCGATTCTCTCAGGCAGCCTTAACCAATCCCCCGTGTAGCGTATCTTTACCTTCTTGCCACTGGGGCCGAGAAAAAGCCGCTCTTGATCCAAGACGTGTTCACTCCACAGGTCGTTGTCACCCCACCAATAGAAGACATACACACCGCCAACCTCGGGCAGTTCACTTCTGTTCATGATCAGCGAAGTGATGTTCGAGTCCTTGAAGGGCAGGGGTGCCGGCGCCCCAGTCGTGAGTTCCAGCAGTTTGGCATGCACAAGTCCCAGGTTCAGTTTGGCAGCCATAGACAAGACCCTCCACTGTAATTGCTGACTGTATCCTACAGGACGAACTCACCGTCCGCCACCCCGAGCAGGGCATGTTCCGCCATCGCAGGAGCCGCCGTGACGTGGCCGGGGAATCCCTTAGCCCGTCAACCGGGATGAGCCGCCCTGAGCCGACCCAGGCTGCCGATGCCGCCCCTATAACAAGTGCTACATCTATCCTTGACACACCACAAGGAAGCCTGTTTAATGGGGCTGTATTGATAACCCACGCCATTCGTGCGGGTGGATATTTTGGCACCTGGGCGGCAGCAGACCATACCGGACGATTATCCCGACCGGGTGCGCAGGCTCCGTGTCGAGCATGAGCTGACCCAGGAGCGCCTGGCGGAGCTTCTCGGTGTTTCCTTCGCCACGGTCAACCGCTGGGAGAATGCGCAGGCGCAACCTTCCCCCCTTGCATGGGAGAAGTTCTTGAGGGCAGAAGCCCTCGGTCCACACGCTCTCCAGGACGAACTCTCCGGCGGCCGGTCGGCGGAGCCCCGCTCCGGTTACACGGCCATCGGTTCGGGGCCACTGCTCGACTTTTCGGCGGAGGCAGAACGCGTCCGAGCCGTGGCGGAGGCCGAGCGTCTCACCTACGGCCACCTGTTCAACCCCGCGTTCGCCAGCGAGATATCCCGCGTTGATCCCTTGCCGCACCAGCGCATCGCCGTCTATGAGCGTATGTTGCCGCAGACCCGGCTTCGGTTCTTGCTGGCGGACGATGCCGGTGCGGGCAAGACCATCATGACCGGCCTGTATGTCCGCCAGATGCTGGCTCGCCGTCTGCTCAGGCGAGTGCTCATCGTTCCCCCGGCCGGGCTGGTCGGCAATTGGAAGAGCGAGATGCGCACGTTGTTCAGCCTGCCGTTCCAGGTGGCCAGCGGTTCGGACGCACGCGACGGCAACCCCTTCATCGGCCCGGACAGCGACCTCCTCATCGTCAGCGTGGACACCCTCGCCGGCGACCGCACGTTCTCCCGCCTCCACGAGCCGGAAGTCGAACCTTATGACCTCGTAGTCTTCGATGAAGCCCACAAACTCTCCGCGTATCGTGAGCCCGACCACACCGTGCGCAAAACCGAACGCTACCGCCTGGCCGAGGCTATCGCCGGCGCCAGAACGCGCGGCGACCATCGCTGGCATCTCGACTGGGGCGCCCGGCACCTGCTCCTGCTCACCGCGACGCCGCACATGGGCAAAGACTACCCCTACTACTGCCTCTGGCGCCTGCTGGAGCCCGAAGTCCTGGCCACCATCGAGGCATTCAACACCTACCCCGAGGCCAAGCGCCGCCGGCATCTGATCCGCCGCACCAAGGAGGAGATGGTCAAGTTCGACGGCTCGCCCATCTACCCCATGCGCGTCTCCGACACGCTCACCTACCAGCTCACCCAGGGCGAGGTCAGCGAGCAGGCGCTCTACAACCGGGCCACAAAATACCTGAAGACCTGCTACAACAAGGCCGCCATTCTCAACAGCTCCGCCGCCCACTTCGCCCGCAGCATCTTCCAGCGACGCCTTGCCAGCTCCACCTACGCGTTGCTGCGTTCCCTGGAGCGCCGCCTGGAGAAGGTGAAAGGGCTCGCTGACCAGGTCGAGACCGGGCAGCTTACCCGGAAGCAGTTGGAGAACATGGCGAAGAACGCGCCCCGCGTGCGGGATCTCTTCGAGAGTACCACCGCCGACGAAGAGCAGGCCGAGGACGGACGCGAGCAGAACGAGGTCGAGGAGGACAAGGCCCTCGGCGTAGTCATAGCCGGCACGGCCGATGAACTCCGCACCGAGCGCGACACGGTGGCCGAACTCGTGGAGCTGGCCCGGCAGGTCTATGAACGCGGCGAGGAGTCCAAGTTCGCACGCCTGCGCGAGGTGCTCGGGGACCCGAAGTATCGCGACGAGAAACTCATCATCTTCACCGAGCACCGCGACACGCTCGACTTCCTGGTCGGGCGCCTGGAGAGCATCGGTTTCACCGGCCAGATCGCCCACATCCACGGCGGCATGCACTACCGGGAACGCGAGGAGCAGATGGAGTTCTTCCGCAAACCCGCCTCCGAGGGCGGCGCCCAGTACCTCGTTGCCACCGATGCCGCCGGCGAGGGCATCAACCTCCAGTTCTGCTGGCTCATGGTCAACTACGACATCCCCTGGAACCCCGCCCGCCTCGAACAGCGCATGGGCCGCATCCACCGCTACGGCCAGCCCCACGACCCCGTCGTCATCCTCAACCTTGTCGCTGCCAACACCCGCGAGGGCCGGGTCATCAAAACGCTGCTGGAGAAGATGGAGCGCATCCGCAAGGAGCTGGGTTCCGACAAGGTGTTCGACGTCGTCGGGCGCACGCTCAAGGACGTATCCATCAAGGACTACATGGACCGCCTTGCGGCCGGCGAAGAAGAGGAGACCGTGGCCCAGGATGCCGACAGGCACTTCAGCCGGGACAAGGTGGAGGAAGTCGAGCGAGAGCGGGAGGCCGTGTACGGCGAGGGCGGCGAGGTCGTGCCCGAGTTACGCCGCCTCCGGAACGAGCTCAAGGACGAGCAATACGTCCGCCTTCTACCCGGTTACGTGCGGCAATTCGTCGAGCGCGCGGCGCCGCTGTTGGACCTCGACGTGGAGGGCGACCCCCAGGACACCTTCTCGCTGCGTCCCCTGGCGCAGGGCGCGTTGGACCCGCTGTGGTCCGTGCTGGAGGACTATTCGCCCGAGAAACGCGACCGACTGACCGTGCGCAAGCCGAAGCCCCGCGAGGACTGCATCTGGCTGCGGCCCGGAGAGCCCCTTTTCGATCGGCTCCGCGGACTCGTCCTTGGCCGGTTCCAGGAGGACGCCCTCCGCGGGGCGCCGTTCACCGATCCCACAGCCGACCGGCCCTACATCTTCCACCTGGCGCTGATAACCGTGCGGCGCGGAGGCGATCCCGACACCCCGGGCCTGGAGCATCCCGAGGTCCTGGAGTCCCGACTGGTGGGACTGCGCCACGAGGAAGGCGGCGCCGTGCAGCAATGCCCGGTCGAGCATCTGCTCATGTTGAAGGGACACGACGGCGTGCCCATTGCCGTCCGGCAGTTTGCGAAAACGGCTACCCGGTCGCGCGAGGAAGCGCGGGCCTTCACGGCGGAGTCCGTGGCGCGCGCGGCGGTTGAGGATCATCGCAGAGAGCTCAAGGAAAAACTGTCCGAGCGCGAAGACTTCATACGCCGGGGTTTCGACTACCAGGAGGCAGAACTCGCCAACACGCGGGCCGACCTGGCCAAAAAGGCGAGGGAGGGCAATGCCGCAGCGGCCGCCCGGCTCGACTACGTCAAGCAGCGTCAGGGAGAGCTCTCTCGGCGGCGGCAGGAGGCCCTGGAACGGGTCCGGCGGGAACCGGAGCTGGTGACCGCCGGGCGGGTGGAGTTCGTCGCGCATGCCCTGGTGGTGCCCACCACGTCGCCCGAGGAGAAGGTGCGGCACGATGCCGAGGTGGAGCGGATCGCCATGCAGGTGGCCATCGGCCACGAGAAGACCTTCGGCGCTACCGTGTATGATGTCTCCGTCCCCGAGGGCGCGCGCAGGGCGGACCTGAACGACTGGCCCGGCTTCGACCTGCTGTCCGAGAGGCCGGACGGCAGTCGGCTTGCCATCGAGGTCAAGGGCCGTGCGCAAGTGGGCGAGATCGAGCTGAGCGAGAACGAATGGGCCAAGGCGTGCAACCTGCGGGATGACTACTGGCTCTACGTGGTGTATCATTGTGCCAGCTCCGGGCCGCAGCTTCACCGGGTACGGGACCCGTTCGGCGCTTTGGTCGCGCGGGCGAAGGGCGGAGTGGTGATAGAGGAGTCCGAGGTGATCCGGGCAGCCGAGAACATAACGGAATAGCCACAGAGAACACAGAGGACACTGAGGCAACAACAAATAGAGGATGAGAAAGGCCCGCACACGGGAACACTTACCGCCGGGGACCAGACGGGCGTTGGTGCCGTTGCAATAGGATGGTATTGTCGTTTTGCCGTTCTCCGTGCTCTCCGTGACCTCTGTGGCAAATGAGAGGGAAAAGACGCATGGCCCAATCAACCAGAACCGTAGACGCGGAAGCGCTGGATGAGATCGTGCGGCGGATCGTCGAGGTCGCCGACCCCGAGCGCATCGTCATGTTCGGCTCTGCCGCGCGGGGGCACATGACCCGTAACAGCGACGTGGACCTGCTCGTGGTCAAATCCGGCGTCAACCGGTTGAAACTGGCTCAACGCATCTACGCCAACCTCCATGGCGTGGGTGAAGCGGTGGACGTGATCGTGGTGACCCCGGAAGACGTGGAGCGCTACCGCGACAGCAAGGCCGTCGTGGTCGGTCCGGCCATTCGAGAGGGCGAGGTAATATACGAGGGCAGGACGACAACAGAGAGGGGAACGGCAGACGAAGGATGAGAACAACGAGATCACGCCTGCGCCGGAAAGATGCGGCAGTGTTCTTGTCGTCGAATAGATCAATCAGTCGTTCTCCGTGCTCTCCGTGACCTCTGTGGCAAGAAAGGTCGTGCATGATGCCCGAGAGACGACAGCCGGATGACCCGCTCGAATGGCTCAACCGTGCGGGCAGCAACGTGAAACGCGCCCGGGAGGATGTGCGCCTGGAAGGCGTCTACCTGGAGGACCTCTGCTTCGACGCCCAGCAGGCGGCCGAGAAGGCCATCAAAGCCGTGCTCATGCATCGCGGCGTGGAGTTCCCGTACGTGCATGATCTTGGCCGGCTGCTGACTCTGCTGGAAGAAAGCGGCATGGAGGTTCCGGAAGGAGTCCGAGCAGCAGAGACACTGACCACCTACGCCGTGATAACACGCTATCCGACCTTGTTCGAACCGGTGACCGAGGAGCAGTACAGGGAAGCCGTGAAGCTGGCTGACGCGGTCGTGGCATGGGCTCGAAAAGAGGTTAAAGGAGATAGTTAATGGAGGGACGGCAGCCCCAGCTTGGCCGAGTGCAGGACCCGTTCGGAGCGCTTATTGCGCGGGCGAAAGGCGGAGTTGTCATAGAGGAAAACGCTGCAATCAAGCCATCTCAGACTTAAGAAGGCCCCCACGTGAGCCCGACAGGTTTCTTCAGTAAGCAGGAGAGAGGGAAAAATGGAAAACGTGTTCTCCATGGAGGAAGTCTTCAGCCGCAGATTGTTTAGAATTCCGGACTACCAACGCGGCTACGCGTGGGAGGAGCCGCAGCTGCGGGACCTGATAGAGGATATCGAACTCCTGAGTCCGGAGAAGATGCATTACACCGGCACCCTGGTGCTTCATGAGACGGGCCTGACTTTCAAGGACAACGAAGTAAAAACCCACGTCGTCTGCAATGTCGTCGACGGGCAGCAACGTCTTACGACGCTAGTTATCCTGCTGGAAACGATACGACGAGCTATGGATGATGCTGGTATGCCCCCTGCGAGTGTAGAGGGGATTCGGAAGGCCTATATCTCCACAACTGGAACCGATGGCCAGCCACTGTACAAGGTCACGCTGAACCAGGATTGTCACGCGTACTTCAGGGAGAACATTCTTAGCGAGCCCCCCAGCCCTGACGGTCCCAGGGTCTACTCCCACCAACGACTTGCCGATGCCAAAAACTTCTTTGCCAAGTACCTGTTGCGTAAGCGGAGAGAGGAGGGCCCCGCCTTTTCCGACTGGCTAATGAAACTGTGCGACAAGGTGACCCGCCGGCTCGTTGTCTGTTTGTACGAAGTCAGCGATGCAGCGGAGGTAGGCGTCATCTTTGAGACGATGAACGACCGAGGAAAGCGTGTCTCGGAGCTCGAGAAGGTGAAGAACTACCTTCTTTATGTCGGGTCGAAGACGACGGTAGACAACTCAGGGCTGACCGATCGAGTCAATGAATCTTGGAGCGCGGTGTTCAGGAATCTGATGGAAGCAGATCTGGTGGATGTCTCTCGGGAAGAGCAACTGCTTCGCATGCATTGGCTCATGGCATACAACCCGAATCCCAAAGAATGGGATGGCTGTAGGTCAGTCAAGGAACGCTTCGGGCTTCGGAGATTCGAAGGAACCCACGAGGCCCTTGTCGAGGCAGCCATTAATTACGCGGCCACACTGAAGAAATCCTCTGTGGCCTATCGCGATGCGGCCAGTCCAAGTCATCCAGCCGCCTTTGCCGGTTTTCCCGCGGGCCCTGTGCGAGAGGACGTTGGCAAGTGGAGCTGTAAACTTGAACGACTCAACGTGCTATCCCCCTTTCTGCCTCTGTTGGCGGCGGTCCGTCTCCGCTTTCCTGAGGAACCGGAGAAATACCTCACCCTAGTGCAACTGAGTGAAGCGTTTGGGTTCCGTGTCTACACGTTGCTGGGAAGGCGTTCGGATGCCGGTCAGACGAAGCTCTTCCGTATCGCCTACGACCTGTTCCATGCAGATTTGTCCTTTGACGAAGCGCTTCAGAAGTTCCGCGATGTGCTACGGGACTACTGCACGCATCGTCAGTTTTTGGACGCGTTCGCGGTTGACCCCGAGTTCGACTGGTACGAGTGGAGCGGGTTGAAGTACTTCCTCTATGAGTACGAGGACCACCTTGCACACGAATGCAACGACGATGTTGAGGTCGCGTGGCACGTTGTCCAGCAGAAGAAGCGTGCGGACACCATCGAGCACGTCCTTCCACAGAACGCTACAAAGAGGTGTTGGCGTAGTGCCTTCCACAAAAACGACCGCGAGAAATGGACCAATGATCTGGGGAATCTGACGCTCAGCACCCGCGGCGATAACAGCAGCCTCAGCAACGACTGCTTCTCGGACAAGAAAGGGGAACCCGCACAGGAACGCCGGTACGTTACATCGAGTTTCCGCATCGCGCGCGAGCTGTGTCAGTACGATGAATGGACACCGGAGACGCTGAAGTTGAGGCGGAAGAAGTTGGTCGCTTGGGCTGCACGCCGGTGGGGCGCTGATCGAATAGACGCTCTCGTAGGCCATACTGACTCAAAGCAAGAGGGCGAGTGAACCCGTGGGTCTAACGTCCAATGACGACAAACGGCTGATTGAGGTGGCGTTTCCGCTTAAGCGGGTTTCGTTGGACTCGGTGCATGAGAAGAACGTGCGCCATGGGCATATCTCCACGCTCCATATCTGGCCGGCGCGGCGGCCGCTTGCTGCCTGTCGCGCCGCGCTCATCTGCACGCTCCTGCCCGATCCCGGCAACGATGAAGAACGCCGGGAAATCATGCGGAAACTGGCCGGAAAGGTCGTCGAAAAGGACGGCAAGGAGACCACCCAGGGCGGCATCCTGCACTGGGGGCGCGAGGACAGCCCCGACCTCGACTGGTTTCGGGAGAAGATTCGGGAAGCGTATGATGGCGAAGCGCCGAAGGTCCTCGACCCCTTCGCCGGAGGCGGCGCTATCCCGCTCGAGGCCATGCGGCTGGGGTGCGAGGCCACGGCCATAGATATCAACCCCGTGGCCTGGTTCATCCTCAAGTGTACCCTCGAATACCCGCAGAAGCTGGCCGGCGAGACGCGTCCTCTGCCCGACTTCGCCCTCGAAGACCCCGAGTTCATGGACGACTACCTGAAATCCCTGGGCTACACGAAGGCGAAGCGCCGCGACACGCTCCGCGACCTGGGGCTCCGGAACGGCGATCCGCTCAGCCGCAAACAGGTCATGTTCGACAGCATGTCCGACCTCCCCGAGGCCGACCTGGCGTGGCACGTGCGCGCCTGGGGCCGCTGGGTGCTGGACAGGGCCCGCCGCGAGCTGGCCGAGTTCTATCCCGTCTACGCCTCCCTCGAAGCGCCGGCGGACGAGCCCGGCCCCATCTGCGACGGGGAGCTGAGGCTGGTGCCGCTGACATCAGCCACAGAGAACACAGAGAGCAGGGAGGACGAAAAAAACAAGAACAACAACGGCTCTGTGTCCTCTGTGCCCTCTGTGGCAGAAGGCACGCCGGACATCGACGCCCTGAACGAGGAATACGACGAGAAGTACCTGGAGGACACGAGTAATCCAAGGTGGGTGTCCAAGCCCACCGTGGCCTATCTGTGGGCGCGGACGGTGCCGTGCAAGAACTGCCGGGCCACTGTGCCTCTGCTCAAAACCCAGTGGCTGTGCAAGAAGAAGGGCAAACGAGTACGGCTGGAATTAGCCACAGAGAACACAGAGAGCACCGAGACGAAAAGAAAGAAGAATTCCTCTGTGTCCTCTGTGCCCTCTGTGGCGTGGTTTGCCGTCCGGGAGGTTGCGGGCAAGCAGGAGTTCGAGACGGATGGCACCATGAGCCGCAGCGGCGCCACCTGCCCGCTCTGCGGGACCATTATGAAGATGGCCGACCTGCGGGCTGAGGGCAAGGCTGGACACCTGGGCCAGGTGATGACGGCCGTGGTTGTGGACGGCCTCAATGGAAAAGAGTATCGGTTACCCACCGACCACGAGCGAGACATGGCGGAGAAGGCCGGCGAGAAGGTGGACGAGGTCTTCGAAGATATCCCCTTCGGCGTGCCCGATGAGCCCCTGCCCAGCGAGGACGCCCTCGGTATGCGCATCCCGAAGTACGGCTTCAAGACCTGGGGCGACCTGTTCACGCCCCGGCAGTTGCTTGCGCTGGGGACGTTTGTCCGCGCCAGCAGAAGTGCAGCCGATTCTCTCGGTCGCGCTACAAAAGATTGGTCAGAAGCGATTTGCGCATACATGGCGATAGCGCTAGACAAAATGGCGGACCGCCTTTCGACCCAATGCATATGGATTTGCACGAACGCTGAAAAGCCTTCCGGGAGCTTCGGGCGCTTTGCCTTGCCGATAACGTGGGATTTTGTTGAGGTTATGCCGTGGTGCGCGTCAGCAGGTGGCTACGAGGGGAATCTTGACATGGAGGCTAAGTATCTTGAGCATGCCGCTGCCGCTGGCGTTGGTTCTGCCAATTCGGCGTGCGACTCAGCTACTCAGCGCGTATTCGAGGAACAAGATGTTATTCTTACTGACCCCCCTTACTACGACGCCATACCTTACTCAGACTTAATGGACTTTTTTTATGTGTGGTTGCGGCGGACCTTATCCGGTCTCAGCGGCGAAATAGACGGTGCCTTCAGCCGATGTCACGCGCCCAAATGGGATGGTGACGCCAATGATGGAGAGCTCATCGAGGATGAGAGCCGCTTCGAAGGCGACAAAGAGAGAGCTCGACAAGCGTATGAGCAAGGTATGGCCAAAGCATTCCAGCGATGCCAAGGTGCCTTAAAGCCGGACGGCCGGATGGGACTCGTATTTGCCAATAAACAGCCTGATGCTTGGGAAACGCTGGCGTCAGCGCTCATCCGAGCAGGCTTCGTAGTTGACGCAAGCTGGCCCATGGCGACTGAGAGGGTAGGGCGCATCAGGGCTCAGACATCGGCAGCGTTGTCGTCTTCGGTGTGGCTGATATGCCGCAAGCGATCGGAGACGGCTCGGCCGGGATGGGATGGCCGTGTACTGGAGGAGATGCGGGAGAAGATGACCGAGAGGCTGCGGGATTTCTGGGATGCCGGCATCCGCGGGCCGGACTTCGTCTGGGCCGCCACCGGACCGGCCCTCGAGGCCTACAGCAAACACCCCGTGGTCAAGAAGGCCAACGCACCGGGCGAGGTGATGAGCGTGGGCGAGTTCCTGCAACACGTGCGGCGGTTCGTGGTGGACTTCCAGGTGGGCCGGGTGCTGTCCGGAGACCTGCCTGTGCGGGGCACGCAGACAGGCGGCGTGCCAGGAGAAGTGGCAGGACTGGACGATGCCTCCACCTACTACCTGCTGCACCGGAACGACTTCGGCATGGAGTCGGCCCCCGCCGGCGCGGTGATCCTCTATGCCCTCTCCTGCAGCATCTCCGACAGCGACCTGGCGGGCCGGTATGACATCCTGGAAAAGTCCGGCAGCAACTACACGCTGAAGGGCTGGGACAAGCGGGGGAAGGACAGCCTGGGCTACAAGGCACCCGGCAACGGCACCGTGCCCATGGTGGACCAGGTCCACCGGCTGATGCACCTGTGGCGCGCCGGCGACGTGCGGGAGGTGGACGCGTACGTGGAGGAACGCGGCCTGGGCCGCAACGAGCTGTTCCACCGCTTCCTCCAGGCCCTGATCGAACTGGCCCCGGCCGGTAGCCAGGAACGCAGCCTGCTGGAGAGCATCAGCAACCACCTGAAAGCCGGTGGCACACCAACCCCAACGCCAACCCCGACGCAGGGCGACCTCGGCTGGGATTGAACGGGCTACCACAGCTTGGACGGCAGGCGAACGGTATAATGCCGACCGAACGGAGCACAGAGGAGAAAGCAGATGATACAACTGATTGAGGCACTGAATTACCGTTGCTTGCGGCATGTTCGCCAGCAGTTGGGCAGGTTCCAGCTGTTGGTTGGCCCCAATGCGAGTGGTAAAACGACCTTTCTGGACGTGGTAGATTTTCTCGGGGATCTCGTATCGTCGGGATTAGAAGAAGCGATCTCGAAGCGAACGCAGAGTTGGCCGGACCTGGTATGGGAGCGAAAGCCGCAGCGTTTCGAATTGGCTATCGAACTGGAAGTGCCGAAAGAGTTGCGGTCGAAACTTGAGAGGCCTGAGTATTGTGTGGCCAGGTACGAAGTTTCAATTGGAGCAGAGGGAGAAGACGAAGAACTCGGCATACTGGCTGAGAAGCTTCTCCTAAAGGAACCAGACGAAGTTCCGCACCGCCGCGTGCAGCGGAGTCTATTCCCAGAAGTGCGTACCGTGCCTCCTACTATCATAACCCCCACGTCAGCCCAACGGAAGAAGACCGTAGTTAACAAAGTGGCTGGCGGGAATGATAACTTTTACGACGAGACTGGCAGCGGATGGGACCATGCTTTTAAGCTCGGCCCACGCAAATGTACGTTGGCAAATCTTCCGGAGGACGAGAGCCGATTCCCCGCATCCACCTGGGTCAAGGGAATACTGTCGGACGGTATCCAAAGGTTAATGTTGAACAGCCTGCGAATGAGGGAGCCCAGTCCGCCAGGCCAGCCCAGACGCTTTCTGCCGAACGGCTCGAACCTGCCCTGGGTGGTCAATCGGCTACGGGAAAAAGAGAAGCGCAAACACCGGCAGTGGGTTAGCCATGTTCAGACGGCGCTTCCTGATATCGAGGATGTCGACACCGTCCTGCGGGATGAGGATCGGAACAGGTACTTGAGGCTAGATTACTCGGGTGGACTCAAAGTGCCGTCCTGGACTTCCTCTGACGGTACACTTCGGTTGCTGGCCCTAACGTTGCCAGCGTACTTGCCAGACTTGCAGGGGATTTTCCTTGTGGAAGAGCCTGAAAATGGTATTCATCCACGGGCACTGGAGACGGTCTACCAATCCCTGGCGTCCGTGTATGGAGCGCAGGTACTTGTGGCCACCCACTCCCCAATTCTGGTTGCTTTGGCGAAACCATCGAACATCCTGTGCTTCGCCAAGACGTCCGAGGGATCCACCGACATCGTAGGGGGACCTGATCATCCCAAACTCACCGGCTGGCAAAAGGAAACAAGTCTCGGGGATCTCTTCGCCGCGGGGGTGCTCGGATGAGTATGGAGGTCAAGGACTTGGTCGTCTTGGTCGCTGATAAATGTGCGGAACAGGCCATCTATGGATTGCTGAGCCGACCGAAAGCGCTTGGAACCCGCCAGGTAACCTTTGACGTATACGTGCATCCTGATAGAGACCCGGGTTGCCTGCACGAATCCCATGAACTGCTGCGCCCGTTGCGGCAGCAGTATAAGCACGCCCTCGTGATCTTCGATCTCGAAGGCTCTGGCGCCGAGTCCAAAGGGAGGGAAGCCGCAGAGGAAGAAGTCAGGCAGAGACTGGAGCGAGCAGGTTGGAGTGGGCGCGCGAAGGTCATTGCGATCGAGCCAGAGCTGGAAGTGTGGGTGTGGAGCGATTCCCCCGAGGTTGACCGCTGTCTTGGATGGTCGCAACGCTTGCCACCATTACGCGAATGGCTCAAGCAGCAAGCCCTGTGGGAGGATGATAGCGCAAAACCGCCCAGGCCGAAGGAGACCCTCGTATCAGCTCTTGAGGAGGTTAGTAATCCTCTATCCTCATCCATATTCGGAGAATTAGCACGGTCCGTGAGCGTTAACAGGTGCACAGATGATTCATTCGAAGCGTTGCGAAATGCCCTTACCGCGTGGTTTGGACAGGAGAGGCGGGCATGAAACTTCCCTGGAAACCGTGGCATGACGTGGTGGAATTGCGTGAAGAACTGAAGTCGGGCGACCTCACACTGGCGATGTTCGCGGCCGACCTGCACGACGTGGTCCTGCAACAAGCGAAGCCTGTCTACCAGGACTCCGGCGAGTTCTTCTCCCAGACCTACCCCACTTACAATCTGCGGGAACTGGCGAGGGATGTGGTAGGCCGGCTGGCCGGCGAGAACGACCGGGCGGTCCGACAGCTCGAACTCACCTACGGCGGCGGGAAGACCCACGCCCTTATCACGCTCTACCACCTGGTGAACCAGCCGGACGCTCTGCCCGACGTGCCGGCGGTGAACGAGTTCAAGGAACACATCGGCACCTCTCTGCCCGAGGCGCGGATATCTACGCTGACCTTCGACAAGCTGGACGAGAAGAAGGGGATGAAGGTCCTCAGCCCCGACGGACAGAAGACGGGCTGGCTCTATCCCTGGACCATCATGGCGTGGCAGTTGGCCGGAGAGCGCGGCCTTGAGGCGCTGGGCATGGACGGTGGTGTCGAGCGGGAAACCCAGCCGGCGGAGAACGTGATCCGGGATATCCTGGAGATACCGCTGGAGGACGGGCTGGCCCCGCTGGTGCTGATTGACGAGGTGCTGATGTGGGCCAGGACCATGGTGGGCTTGGACCAGGTGTGGCGGCAGCGGCTGCAGGACTTCTTCCAGTGCCTGACCCAGGCCGCCACGAAGGTCGAACGGTGCGCCATCGTGGCCTCTCTGCTGGCAACCGACCCTGGCAAGAGCGATGACTTAGGTCGAGGCATCGTTGGGAGTCTCTTCGACGTGTTCGCACGCGAGAGTGAAGAGGCCGTTGAGCCGGTGGTCAAAGAGGATGTGGCCGAAGTGCTCCGCCGCCGGCTCTTCACCCCGGAGTCCATCGGCAATCGGGAGCAGTTCCGCCCGTCTGCCATGGCTGCGCTGAAGGGCATCGCCGAAGTGGACGAGCATACGCGCAAGAACATGAAGACGGAGGAGGAACGGTATGTCAGCAGCTATCCCTTCCATCCCGACCTGACGGAGGTTTTCTACACGAAATGGACCAGCCTCTCCCGGTTCCAGCGAACGCGTGGTGTGCTTAAGACGTTTGCTCTGGCGCTTCGCTCGGCGGCGAACTGGGATGACTCACCGTTGGTGGGGCCGAACGTCTTTCTCTCCCCGCCGGACACGGGGGAGCTGTCCGCGGCCGCGCGGGAGTTGACGTCCATCGCGTCGAAGGAGACCTACCACGGCCAGCATCCGGACTGGAGCCCCATCCTGGAGGGGGAACTGGCGAAGGCGAGAGACGTGCAGGACGACTTCGCCTCGCTCAGGTACCGGGAAGTAGAGCAGGCGGTGCTGGCGACGTTCCTGCACTCCCAGCCCATAGGCAGGCGTGCCAAGACGCAGGAGTTGTTTGTGCTCCTGGGCGCAACCCGGCCCGACCAGATTGATCTGGGCAAAGCGCTACAGGGATGGGCGGACCGGTCCTGGTTTCTGGACGAGGCCGTGGTCGAGGCGGCCGATGAAGAGTTGCCGAGCGAGTGGCGCCTGGGTCCTGAGCCGAACCTGACCCAGATTCACCACGAGGCCCGCCGCAACGTGCCGGAGGACGTGGTGGAGTCGGAGCTGCTGGACGAGATCGGTTCTACCGATCGCCTTACCGCGAACGCGCGCGGCGCGGGTGCCGTGGTCCACAAGCTGCCGACGGGGCCAAGGGACATCACGGACGACGGGCAGTTCCACTACGCCGTGTTGGGACCGAAAGCGGCGTCCGAACCGGGCAAGCCCAGCGAACTGGCGCAGAAGTACCTGGAGCAGACAACCGGTTCGGACAGGCCGCGCGTGTACAAGAATGCGGTGGTGCTCGCGGTCCCGTCTCGGTCTCGATTAGACGCGGCCCGCGGGCAGATGCGGGACCGGCTGGGTTGGGAGCAGGTGCAGGACCAGATGAAAGACCAGGAGCTGGGACCGGTCCGGGAGAAGCGACTGAAGAACAGCCTGAGCACGGCCCGGAAGAAAGTGCGCAATGCCCTCGAACAGGCCTACTGTATTGTGGTCACCATGTCGCGGGAGGGCGAGGTTGAGGCATTCCGGGTGACGATCAAGGAAGGGCAACCGCTGTTCAACCTGATAAAGGCCGACGAAGGGTCGCGCATCCAGGACACGCCGGTAAACGCGGAGGCCATGCTGCCCGGTGGGCCGTATGACCTGTGGCAGGAGGGCGAGAAGTCGCGGCGGTTCCAGGACCTGGTCGGCGCGTTCGCGCAACTGCCGCACCTGCCCAAGATGCTGAAGCGGGACGAGATTCTGGGGACCCTGATACAGGGGGCTGTGAACGGGCTGTTCGTGCTGCGGAGCGTCAGACCGGACGGCTCGGAGCGGACTTTCTGGATGGAGCAGCCCGACGAGGCGGCGCGCGGGGAGTCCGGGCTGGAAGTCGTGCTGCCGGAGGCGGCAAAGCTGGCCGAGATCAAGCCGGATCTGCTGGAGCCGGGCGCGCTGCCGGAGCTGTGGCATGATACGGAACTCACGGTGGGCGAACTGTGCGATTACTTCAGTGGCGACAACGTGGTGCAGGTCGAGCGGAACGGGTACGAGGAGCCTTTGACCATCCCGGAAGCGCCGCAGGAGGTGGTGTTCGCGGCTGTGGCGAGGGCGGTTGAGCAGGGGCGACTGTGGCTGACGAGCGGCACGGCGAGCATCTGCGGCGAGGAAATTCCGGCGGGCGTGCTGACGCCGAAATCCGTGCTGCAATCCCCCCCGGCGCCGATACCGGTTTCGGACCTGCTGCCCGAACAGGTGCCCGAGGCATGGGAGGACGAGAAGACCACGGCTCACGCGCTGGCAACGGCACTCTCGCAGAGGCTGGGCAAAGAGCTGCCCTGGGGCACGGTGCGCCAGGCAATCCAGGGAGCCCTGCAGGCGCGCCAGATCGAACTGGCGGACGATTCCGGCCCATGGCCCTGCGAATACGACGGAGCGAAGCAGGTCAAGCTTCAGCTTCGAAAGGATGTGCCACCACCCCCACCACCTCCACCGCGCCCGGGCGTCCGGACCGCCGAAGCCGAGCTTACTGCGGCCCAGATACAGGACCTCGCTGACAGAATCGGTGAGATCCAGAAACTGAGCGTCGGGCACGATTTCAAGCTCCGCCTGCACTTAGAGGTGGGAGACAACCCGAGCGATGAGACGGTGACCAAGCTCAACAAGCTCTTGGACGACATCTCAGACGACCTGCATCTCGGTTAACGTCAACTGTGGATTCACCAGCGCAAATGGGACTGAGAAGCCCGACAGCAAACGGGTGCCGGGCGAACATCTCTCAGAGGGAGAACATTCGGTCGCATGGCAATAAGTCACTTGGCTTATTCGGACGAGTCCTGCTGGAATCGAGGGCGTTACCGCAGCATCGGAATGGTTTCGGCGGAAGCTGATTGTGCAGGCGAGTTAGCTCGACTTTCGACAAAAAGAGGAAAGCCGGCTCCCGTTTTGGGTAGATTAACT